>JABBOX010000021.1 GCA_012927555.1 Phycicoccus sp. | reverse complement strand
CTGACGGCGGGTGGTGTTTCCGCCGTTCTGGCGCTGAAGCTGGCTGTTACCGCAGAAGTGTCGCAGGCTGCCGCTGCACCGGTTGCAGCTGCAACGGCAGCGGCGCCGAAGGCAGCCAAGGTGGTCTCGCGCCCGGATCTGGTGTCGGCGCGAGTTACTGCGCGGGCTCAGGGGTCTCGGGTCGAGGCGGAGTCCGAGCGGACGGGGACGTCGACGACGTGGGTGAACCCGGATGGGACATTGACCACCGAGCAGCACGCCGGCCCGATCCGGTTCCACGACGCTGAGGGGGGGTGTCGTTTTGGGCACCGGCGGCTGCCGGCGCCGGCGGTCGTGGCGGGGCCCCCGCGGGCCCCCCCGGGCGGGTTGCGGTTGTCCGGCCCGTCGAAGACTTCCTCACGGGCGGCGCTCTCGGCCACCGAGAACGATGTGGTTTCCACCGATGAGGGCAAGGGCGGCACCCAGGGGGTGTCGTTGGCGTGGTCGGGCAAGCTGGGCAAGCCAACCTTGGCGGGTAACCGGGCGACGTACGCCGAAGTCCAGCCGGGGGTCGACCTGGCGGTCGACGCGCTGCGGACCGGGTATGAGCAGTTCCTGATCATCAAGACCCCGGCGGCCCTGGCCGCGCTGTCCGGTGGCGGAGCGGTTGTGTCATGGTCGCTGCCGGTCAAGACCCGAGGCCTGACCTCCCGGGCCGAGGCCGACGGGTCGGTCTCCTTTGTCGACGCCAAGAACGTCGTGGCCTCCCGGTTGGCGGCACCGAAAGCATGGGACGCGGGCGTGGACCCCCGCTCCGGTGAACACACCTCGACCGCGCCGGTGAAACTGACGGTTGCCCAGAAGGGCAAGGGCAAGGCGGTTATCACGCTCACCCCCGACCAAGGGTGGTTGACCGACCCGGCCCGGGTGTTCCCGATCACGATCGACCCGACGTACGCCTCGGCGAACGTCACAACGAGTTTCGACACGTACGTGTCCAAGGCTTACCCGACCGCGACGTACTCCACCGCGACCGAGCTGCGGGTCGGCACCTACAACGGCGGCGTCGATGCGGTCCGCTCGTTCCTGACCTTCCCGCTGGCCTCGATCAAGGGCAAGCAGATCCAGTCCGCGTCGCTGTCCCTGTACGAATTCCATTCCTGGTCGTGCACGGCCAGGGTGTTCTACGTGTACTCGGCGTACGGAGCGTCGAGCGCGACGAACTGGTCGAACCAGCCCGCGGCGCCGACCAGCTACGGGAGCCTGACCACGGCCAAGGGCTACTCGTCCTCCTGCGCGGCCGGGCGGGTCAGCGTGCCGGTCACCAGCCTGGTCGCCGCCTGGTCGGGGTCGACCTCCACCGCTGGCGCGATCCGGTTGCACGCCTCCGAGACCGACAACTACGGGTGGAAGAAGTTCTACTCCCTGGAGTCCACCCAGGACCCGTACATCACGTTCACGTACAACCGCAAACCCAACGCCGCCTCGGCGCCCACTTTGCAGGCGCCGCCGGCGACGTCCTTCACGCCTCTGGGGTCCACCACCCCGATGCTGTTCACGACAGACTCCACACCGCAGTTTTCCTCCAAGGCCACCGACCCCGACGCCAACACCGTCGCGATGACGACCGAGGTGCACACCTCCACCACCACCACCTCGAGCACGCTGAAAGCATCGTGCGCGACCGCTTTGGTGGCCTCGGGCGCGACCGGGTCCTGCTCACCAACGACCGCTCTGGCGGACAGCACCACGTACTACGCCCGGACCGCGGTCAAGGACCAGCTGGGGCTGTGGAACGGCACCTGGTCGCCGTGGACGACCTTCTACACCTCATGGTCCACCCCGCCGGTCCCGGTGATTGCCTGCCCGGCCCCCTTCACGGACGGTTGGTGGCAGGACCAGCCGCCGACCACGGACATCACGTGCACCGTGACTGCGGCAGGGGTGCCGGGCAACTATGCGACCCCCGGGTACATCGACCTCACGGTCGACGGGGTGGCCAAAGCGCGGGTCAAGATCGTGGTCTCGAACGACCCGAATGTGGCCAAGACCACCGTGGTCGTGTCCAAGGCCCTCCCGGGCGGACACACGATCACCGCGGTCTCGGTGGCGCGCACGCTTAAGGTCTCCGCGGCCAAGACCTACTCGTTCGGGTGGGGCGGTGCGTCGCTGACTGCGCCCAAAGCCAATCCCGCGACCTCCGGGAAGATCATTGTGGCCGCCGCTGGCCCACCGCGCGGCACCGCGGCCGGCGTGAGTGCCAAGCTGCAGTGGCGGGTCGCCGGCGCCGGGACCGAGACCACCGGGTGGACCGACGGCCAAGTGATCGACGTCCCACCGGTCGGGGCAACGACGTCGGTGACGGCCCCGGCGACGAGCTGGGATGTGCGCACGTTGCACGAGAAGGACGCACCCTTGGACGTCCCGACACGCACCCCGGTCCTGCTGGATGTGCAGGTGTGCTTCGCCTATACCGGCGTGACCACACCTCAGTGCACCTGGTCACAGTCCCCGATCAGCGTCACCAGGGTGCCGCACGCCTTCGGCGGTGGCTACCCGACCGCGGCGGCCGGTCCCGGTCAGGTGGCCCTGTTCACCGGCGAGCTCAACACCTCGACCACCGACGTGAGCGTCCCCGGGTACGCCGGCGACCTGGCATTATCCCGTTCACACACCTCCTTCGATGGCGACGGCACGGTCGCGGGATGGCCCAAGGACCCGGTCACCGGCGTCTTCGGGCCCGGGTGGACCGCCGCATTGGAGGGCCCGGAAGCCGGTGGCGCCGGGATGCAGGTCATCGACAACACCCGCCTGGACGGCACCATCGTGCTGGTCGACGACCAGGGCAGCCCGCTGGTCTACCAGAACCCAGCCAAGACCAGGCTTTACACCAGCACGGCGACCACGGCGGTGACCTATCTTGCCGCGACGACCGACACCGTGGATGCCGCGAGCGACCTGGTCCTGTCCGGGACCGGTGCGTCGATGACCATGGTGCTGACCGAGGAGGACGGCACCAAGACCACCTGGAAGCCGGTCGCTGCCCCGGTCGGGACTGCTGACACGGACTGGAGACCGTTCTCGGTCGCCGAGCCCGGCCAGACCAACGCCACCACCTACGGCCATGACCCCGACACGGGGCGGGTCACCCGCATCGTGGCCGCCGTTCCTGACGGCATGGCCACTGCGCTGTGCCCAACCTCAGGGGCCTTGGCCAGGGGCTGCCGGGCTCTGGAGATCAGCTACGCCACCGCCAACTCGCCAACCTTCCCCGGCGACTACGCCGGGCAGGTCAGTTCCGTCTCGGCGACCCTGTGGGACCCGGCCTCCTCGACCATGACGAGTACGATCGTCGCCACCTACCAGTACGACGCGTCCGGGCGCCTGGTGAAGGCGAGTAACCCGCGCACCAACCTGTCCACCGAATACACGTGGGACGGCACCTCGACCAGGCTCGCCTCGTTCAAGCCCACTGGCCTTGCCGCCTCCCGGCTGGTCTACGACCTGGCCGACCCCAAGCTGCCCAAGGTCAGCGCCGTCACCCGCGACGGCGCGACTGCCGGCGGCCCGGCGGTGACGATGTCCCGGTTCGTCTACGGAGTCCCCACCGCTGGGGCCGGGCTGCCCGACGTGTCCACCGCAGGTGTCGCGCCGTGGGCCCAGGCCAAGGTTCCCGTTACCGGGTACGCCGTGTTCGGGGCGGACTACACCGGCCCGGTCACCGGCGCCGGGGTTGACTGGTCCTATGCGGACCTGCAGTACGCCGACGACCAGGGGTACACCGTCAACGCCGCCAGCTTCGGCGCCGGCGCATGGCAGGTCAGCGCCACCGACTACGACGCCAAGGGCAATCAGGTCCGCGAGTTCGACGCCGGCGCCATCGCCGACGTCTTGGCCGCGGCAGGGTCCCTGGACGCCGGTCAGGTCGACGCCCTGTCGACCCAGACCATCTACACCGCCGACATCAAGGACGCCGCCGGGGTCGTGGTCACCCCGGCCGGGACGCTGGTCACCGACACCTACGGGCCGGTCCGCACGGCAACCCTGGCCGGCGGCACCGACCTGCCGGTCCGCCCGCACACCCACACCGACTACGACCAGAACGCGCCCTCGGCCACCAACCCGGCCAACGGAGAACCGTGGCGCCTGCCCACCACGATCACCACCTTCGCGTCCGACGGTTCCGCCGCCCCCAACGGGACCGGGGACATCGAGACCCTCTCCACGAGCGTGAACAGCTACACCGCCGTGGTCGCCGGCGACGGCGACGGCTGGGTTCTGGGGACCCCGACCAGGGTCACCACCGGGGGTATCGCCGCGGTGAGCAGGTTCGACGCCGCGGGCCGGACCATCGAGACCCGTCAGCCGTTGTCCACCGGCACCGGCGCGGGGACTACCAAGACCGTGTACTACACGGCCGGGCCCAACACCGCCGACCCCGGCTGTGGGAACCGGCCGGAGTGGGCCGGCTTGGGTTGTCGGACCTACCCGGCCGGTGCGCCCAGCAGCGGTCCGACCCTGCCCGATCAGCGGACCACTGGGTACTCGATGTGGCTGCAGGCCGAGCAGGCCGTGGAGACCTCTGGGACGGCCACCCGCACCACCGAGACCAGGTACGACCCGGCCGGGCGCCCGGTCAGCAGCTGGACCACCTCGACGATCCCCGGATCCACCGCACGTCCCGGGACATTCACCCACTACCGCGCCGACAACGGGCTGGTGGACTACACCGGGACGCTGAACGCGACCAAGACCGGCGCCGACCCCGCCGCCCGCACCAGCAGCACCTACGACCTGTGGGGACGACAGCTGACCTACACCAGCGACCTTGGCGAGATCGCCACCACGACCTATGACGCCGCAGGGCGGGTCGGGTCCGTCGCCGACGCCAAGGGCACCACCACGTATGGGTATGACGGCACCGACGCCGCCGGGAAGTCTGAGCGTCGCGGCCTGGCCACGTCCTTGACCATCACCCGCGCCGGCACGGCCGGCACCCTGGTCTTCTCGGGCGCCTACGACGGCGACGGCAAGCTGGTCACCCAGAAGCTGCCCGGGGCCATCACCGCAACCAACAGCTACGACGAGGCCGGTGAGCCCGCCGGGCTGGCCTACTCCGGCCAGGTCACCCCGGTCACCCAGAGCACCGACCCCGACACTTTTGAGGTCACCTACATCCCCGGCACGCCGCTGGCCGACCAGCCCTGGCTGGCCTGGTCCCAGACCAACGACGCCACCGGCCGGGTCCGCCGCGAGACCACCGGGGTCGGCGCCGCGTTCGACGGCGTCCCCGGCGTGACCGACCCCGCCGACATCACCGCCCCCGCCGTCGGGGCGGCCATCTCCTCCGACCGCGAGTACACCTACGACCCGGCCGGGCGGCTGACCCGGGTCGGCGACCGCACCGCCACCGGGTACGCCGCCTCCGGCCAGGGCGCGATGCCCTGCAAGGTGCGCGACTACACCTTCAACAACAACGGGAACCGCACCGAACTGAAGACCACCACCCACCCCGACGGGGACTGCGCCTCCACCACCGGCACCACCACCACGACGCTGGGGTACGACTACGACGACGCCGACCGGCCCACCACCGCCGCCAAGATTGACGGCGCCGCAGCCACCGGGACCTACACATACGACGACTTCGGCCGGCAGACCACCCTGCCCGCCGACGACGCACCCGACCCCACCAAGGGCAACATCACCTTGGCCTACTACGACTCCGACCTACCCCAGGCCATCACCGCGGGCGGGACCACCACCAGCTACACCCTCAGCGTCAACGACCGCCGGCAGACCGCGACCACCGGACCCACCGGCGGCCCCGCGACCTCGACCAGCATCCGTCACTACGCCGACAGCAGCGACAACCCCGCCTGGATCGAGACCACCACCACCGGGCTCGGCGGCGCAACCAGCACCGCCAGATACGCCGGGTCACTAGGCGGGGACCTCGGCGCCACCATCGCCGGCGACGGCACCGCGACCCTGCCGCTGGCCAACCTGCACGGCGACATCCTCACCAACATCACCATCCCTCCAACCCAGGCCGGGAGCACCCCCGCGGCCGGCATCGACGGCTGGTCGGACTACACCGAATACGGTTCGCCGCGCGACACCGCAGCCACCACCACCGTCGCAGGAGCCGCCGGGTATGGCTGGCTCGGCGCCAAAGAACGCTCCACCACCGCTCAGTCCGCCGGCTTGACCCTGATGGGCGACCGACTCTACAACGCGGTCACCGGCAGGTTCACCTCCCTAGACCCCGAACCCGGCGGCAACCCCACCGCCTACACCTACCCCCTCGACCCCATCAACATGTTCGACCTCGACGGCCACTGGCCGGGCTGGGCCAAGAAAGCATGGGGCTGGGCCGGGCAGCACAAGGTCGACATTGCTCTCACGGCACTTAGCTTCGTCCCCGGCCTCGGCGCAGCAGCGTGGGCGGTTAGGGGCTATCGGGCATACCGGGCATATCGGGGATACCAGGCTGTCCAAAAAGTTCGAAAAGCGGCATCCGTTGCAGGCGAATTTATCCGCAACGGCAACAACGTCTTCCGAATGGGCCACGCCGGCCCCAACAATAAGTTCCGAATCGCCATTGGTCCTCAGCGGGACCACTGGAACAAGATGGGGCACGTCAGGCAGAGCCTCTCCCGAGCGCATGTGCATATTGAAAAGCGCTACGGTGGCGTTGATTGGCACCGCCGAAGTGGCAAATCTCGCAACTGGACATGGTGGCCACGATGAACAAGAGTTCGAGGGCTAGTGCTTGGCGGCAGGACGTAGAAGCGATCGTCCGCTCAAGTCTAGGTCCAGCCTCTGGGCTCGTAGTCTCCGCGTCGGTTGAGGAGGATGGCTACTTGATCCTGACCTTCCACACGAGTTCGTCAACGACCGCCGCGCCGACTCACACCGAACGCGCTGAGGCCCGAATAGGGACCACGGGCACTGGATGGATCCTCTTGGATTTGGACGGCCGCTTCGAGTTGCGGGAGTGGTACGGGGATCCCGAGGAGGAGCGCAAGACCCTGACGCTTCTTGCCAGGCTGGCTGAGGCCTACCTCGCAGGAAAGGGACGCGACGAACTCAAGGGTGCAGCCTTTGGCCGCCGTCGCAGTGAACTGACACTCGAGCTGGACGGGGAGACATACGTGTTCAAGAAGGCATAGGTGCGACGGAGCCACGATCGTGGTGGTCATGGTTCACACCGCCCCGAAGCGGGTGAGGAACGCGTAGAGGCCGACGTAGACGACCAGGGCGCGCCCACGGTCACCAACCCGGCCAACGGAGAACCGTGGCGCCTGCCCACCACGATCACCACCTTCGCGTCCGACGGTTCCGCCGCCCCCAACGGGACCGGGGACATCGA
>JABBOX010000129.1 GCA_012927555.1 Phycicoccus sp. | reverse complement strand
AAGAACATGTTCACCACGGTCCGCCCGCGCAGTGTGGGGAGCTTCTTGACCTCGCGACGCTGAACGTCATGCATGGACTCGGCTGTGCCGAGGATGGCCAGAATGTCTTGCCTGTCAAGGTCATTCATCGACAGCAGGTGACGGTTCATCGTTCTCCTCCACTGATTCGAACCTCGTCCAGACCGTCGTATGCGGCCACGCACACTTGCACTCGCTCACTGCGAGAGGTCGGCAGGTTCTTGCCCACGTAGTCGGCACGGATGGGCAGATCCCGATGTCCACGGTCGACCAGGACCGCGAGTCGGATAGCCCTTGGACGGCCGAGCTCGGACAAGGCATCCATGGCAGCGCGCACCGTACGTCCGGAGAAGAGCACATCGTCCACGAGCACGACCGTCTTGTCGTCGATCCCGGGCGCCGGGATGGTGGTCTGCTCGACCCCCCGGGTCGGCTGACGACGCAGGTCGTCGCGATGCAGGGTGATGTCGAGGGCGCCGCACGGCACCTCTTGCCCTTCGACCTCGGCCATCACCGCCACGAGGCGACGTGCGAGCGATACGCCACGGGTCGGGATACCAAGGAGAACCAGGTCTTGTGAGCCCTTGTTGCGTTCGAGGATCTCGTGGGCCACACGGCGCAAGGCCCGGGACACGTCGCCGGAGCTCATCACGACCCGCGCGGTCTCGGTGGACTGGTCGGCCGAACGGCCGTCGGATGGTGGAACAAAGTCTGGTCGCGTCACAGCGCCGGACCTCCTTCCCCGCCTCACTGGACGGGTCGTTAAAGGATGTCGATCGAACGCGGCGATAGTAGCACTGCGCAGCGATGCGCAGGACCGCCGACACGTCCGCGCCGACGCTCGAGTGGTCAGCGGGCGGGCTTCAGACCAGGGTCGGCTTGATCTCGGCGAGCCTGGCCAGGAGCCCGTTGACGAAGGTGGGCGAGTCGTCGGTCGACAACGTGGTCGCCAACGTCACAGCCTCGGAGATGGCGACGACGTCGGGGACCTGCTCGCTGTAGACGACCTCCCAGGCGCCGATGCGCAAGATGGCCCGGTCGACGGCCGGCATGCGGTCGATCGTCCAGCCCTGGCTGTAGGTCGCCAGCAGCTCGTTGATCTCGACCCACTTGGAGACGACACCCTGGACGATCTCGACCGTGTAGTCGTTGAGAGGGTGCTGGGTTGCCGGCGTCGAAACCCGTTGCGCCAACAGCGTGTCGGCGTTCAGCCCACGCTGATCAGCCTCGAAGAGAATGTCGAGCGCGCGCTTGCGCGCCTTGGAGCGTGCAGACACCTCAGTTGACTCGGCCCAGGTAGGACCCGTCGCGGGTGTCGACCTTGATCTTGGTGCCCTGCTCGATGAACAGCGGGACGGCGATCTCCGCACCGGTCTCGAGGGTTGCCGGCTTGGTGCCGCCGGTCGAACGGTCGCCCTGCAGGCCAGGCTCGGTATAGGTGATCTCCAGAGTCACGGAGGCGGGCAGCTCGACGTAGAGAGGGGCGCCATCGTGAGTGGCCACCATCACGTCCTGGTTCTCGAGCATGTACTGGGCGGCATCTCCCACGACATCGGCGGACACGTGGAGCTGGTCGTAGGTGTCGCCGTCCATGAAGACGAAGTCGTCGCCGTCCTTGTACAGGTACTGCATCGTCCGCTTGTCGACGTTGGCGGTGTCGACCTTGGTGCCCGCGTTGAAGGTCTTGTCAACGACCTTGCCGGAGAGGACCGCTTTGAGCTTGGTCCGCACGAACGCCGGACCCTTGCCGGGCTTGACGTGCTGGAACTCGACAACGGACCAGAGCTGGTTGCCGATGTTGAGGACCATGCCGTTCTTGAGGTCGTTGGTCGAAGCCAAGAGCTGAGTCACTTTCGTATGACGGACGACCGGCTTGGGCGCGCTGGCGCGCCTGGACCGTGGTTCTGCCCGTGGGAGGTATCAAGGGATCGCCACCCATTCTAGCCGCAGCGACGGCTTCGACCCGAACTCCCGGAATCAGCTGCCGCAACGCAGCGGTCTACTGGACCGAGGCGGTCCTCCCCCCTGGGATCATCGACGGGCCTGCATCCTCGTCGGCGTCCTCGCTCACAGCCTCGCTCGCAGTGTCGCGGTGCTCCTCGTCGGCCGCCTCTTTCGGCACGCCCGGCTGGCTCCGCCGAACGGCTTGCACGGCGTCGGTTCCAACCACGAGCTCGTGACTCACGCGGTGCGCCTGCAGCCACAGCTCGAGCGCCGGGACCTGTCCCACGTCGGCCAGCGCGGCGTCGACGAGCAGTGGCAGGTCGTCGGGCGCGCCATGCTCATCCACCAGCTGCCGCGGCGTAGCCCAGCTGAACCGGTAGCTCGCGGTGCCCGACTCGATCGCCGCGGTGGCCAGGAAACCGGTCACGAGCCGACCCGCAAGCTTGCGTTCAGCCTGTTCCGAGGCGCCCGCGGGAAGCATCGGACGCACCATCTCGTCAACCAGCCCGAGACTCAGGAGCTCCAGGAGTGCGGCAACCGACAAGGTAGGCCCCAGCCCGCCCTCCCGGCCCAGACGCTGGAGATGCATGGCGTCCTTGTGTGCCTCGGCCTCACCGGCTTCAGGCAGGATGTCTTCCCACGTGGCAGGCACAGAGCCCGACTCGCGGAACATGCATTCCTCGACCTGCCGGATCAGCTTGTCGGGGTTACGCATCAAGCCCAGTGCCGGCCCCGACCTGTCATGGATGTCGTCTTCCGGCAGCGACTCGATGGCGGCCAGGCGGTCCTCCATCGACGCCTGGCTGGCGAACGCAGACGGCTCTTGCGACCCAGTCTCATCGGCGGACTCCGCGAGCTGCGCCCGCCGATCCGGATCCTGGAGGAAGGAGGTGAAACCAGCGAAGAGAGCTTCAGGGCGACGACCGGCCGCGGCAGCCGGCCCGGCATACCCGTCCACAAAGGCAGCCCACGCCTTGCTCAGTACGGCATACTCACGCAGCGCGGCTGCCGTCGCGTTGTTACCGGAGATGTCCGCGCTGAGCCTGTCCGCCTCGAGCTCGTGATCGCGGGTGATGGGAGCCGAGACTGCAAGGTACGTGCGGCCGAACCGCCCGACGATCCTGCCGACGATCGACTTCTCACCAACCCGGTCGGCGACCCGTCCAATCATCTCGCGGCCTCGATAGACGACCCGAGCGAGCGAGGTTGGACCCCAACGTCGACAGGACTCAGAGGCAATCACCGCGCGAAGCTCCCGCTCGGTCATCCCGGCCAGGAGAGGTAACCCGAGATGCATCCGACGGACTCCCGGACGCAAGCCCATCCAGGTCCTGCCCTGAGAGACCGAGACCTCCGCATCGGGGAACAGCATCAGCTCATCAGGCGGGTCGATCTCCAGGCCCTCAGCGACGCGATAGATCTCCACCCAGAACAGGGGCTGTTCTTCTGTGGTGATGCGAACGCTCGCAGCCTCGCCCTTCTTGCGGCGGCGGCGTCTGCTGAACAACGCCACCCCGAGAGCCGCGAGCAGTACCACGACGAAGATGCCTGCGAGGACTGACCACGCGCCACCGGCGTTCACGGCCAGAACCAAGGCCACTGCCACTCCCAGGACGACCACGGCCGCCAGAGCGTACACAACCGCCAGCATCACCACCGCGACAGCCAAGCGGGGGGCATGCTTCATCGGCTTCCTCCCTCAGGCATCACACGCTCTATTCCAAGTCTGGCGCCACATTAGGTCAAAAACCAAGAGACCGCGGGTATTTTCTTGGTACTCAGAGAGTCAGTGCGCGAAGGGCGAGCAGGTAGGAGCCAGAACCGAAACCCGCGATCGTGCCGGTGGCCACTCCCGCGACGACCGATGTATGCCGGAACTCCTCGCGCGTCGCCGGGTTGGACAGGTGGACCTCGATCAGCCTCGCCCCTCCGTCGGTGACCAATGCGCAGGCGTCGCGGACGGCATACGAGTAGTGCGTGAAGGCAGCCGGGTTGAGCACGACGTCTGCGCCACGGTCAACGGCCTCGTGGATCCAGCCGATGAGCTCCGCCTCGTCGTTCGTCTGTCTGAAGTCGATCGTGAGGCCAAAGCGATCCGCCTCGCTCGAGACCAGTGCGGCAACATCCTCGAGGGTCTGCGAGCCATAGATCTCGGGCTCGCGGCTGCCCAGCCGGTTGAGGTTCGGACCATTGAGCACATACACCAGCGACGCCGTCATGCCCGAGAGTCTAGGCAGCAGATCAGTCTTGCGAGCTGGTTCTGGCGCCCGGTTCGGAGCTGACCTCGGCATAGGACGCACGCAACAGGGACTCATCGGGACCCTCGATGCGACTCGGCCGGGCCAGATCGTCGAGCACGACGAAGCGCAGCTGCGAGCCGCGGGTCTTCTTGTCACGCTTCATCGCGTCGTGCAGCATCGGCCATCGGTCACCCCGGTAGCTCGTCGGCAGCCCAAGACTGGCGAGGATGGACCGGTGGCGATCCACCACCGCGTCGTCGAGCCTGCCCGCGAGACGCGCCAGCTCCGCCACGTAGATCATGCCCACACTGACCGCCGCGCCGTGGCGCCACGTGTAGCGCTCGACCTGCTCGATCGCGTGGGCGAAGGTATGGCCGTAGTTGAGGATCTCGCGCAGCGACGACTCCTTGAGGTCTTCGGTCACCACGTGCGCCTTCACCAGGATCGACCGCTCGATGAGCTCACGCACTGCCGGTCCGTCGCACCGCCTGGCGCCTTCCGGGTCTGCCTCGACGAGGTCCAGGATTGTCGGGTCCGCAATGAATCCACACTTGACGACTTCGGCCATACCCGACACGAAATCGTCGGAGGGCAGCGTTTCCAACGTCGCGAGGTCGCACAGAACACCCGCCGGTGGATAAAAGACCCCGACAAGGTTCTTGCCCTCAGGCGTATTGATGCCTGTCTTGCCGCCGACCGCGGCGTCCACCATGGCGAGCAACGTCGTCGGCACGTGGACCACCCTGACGCCACGCATCCACGTCGCCGCAACGAAGCCGGCAAGGTCCGTCACCGTGCCGCCACCCACGCCCACGATCGCGTCCGAGCGGGTGAAGCCGGACCGTCCCAGGACTCCCCACAGGAAGGCCGCAACCTCGGCCGACTTGGCCTCCTCGGCGTCAGGTACCTCGGCGATGAACGCCCTCAGCCCTTGAGCCGCCAGGTCATCGCGCAGGACCTCACCCGTGGCCCGCAGCGAGCGGGGGTGGATGACCAGCACCCGCTCCACTCCGGGCCCGAGCAGATCGCGCAGCTCCCCCAGCAGCCCGGTCCCGACCACGACGTCGTATGCCGCGTCGCCGCCCCGGCCGACATGGATGCGGGTCGGCTCACTCATGTGAGGGACTCCGGTCGCCGTCGTCGTTCTGGTCGTTCAGCCGCTGCACGATCTCGGCGGCGATGTCCTGCGGGGTCCGTCCGGCTGTCTGAACGCTGAACGTCGCCAACCGCTCATAGGTGGGGCGTCGCGCCTCCATCATCCGGGTCCACTGTGCCCGCGGGTTCAGCGCCAACAGCGGTCGGCTCCGGTCGAACCCCACCCTCTTGGCTGCGTCAGCGATACCGACCTCGAGGAACACGACCGTTTGGCCGGCAAGGGCAGCCGACGTCACCGGATCCATCACCGCTCCTCCACCCAGAGCCAGCACACCGGTGTGTGAGGCGAGCGACGACGCGACCTCTGCCCGTTCCAGGTCGCGGAACCGCGGCTCGCCCGCGTCCATGAAGATGTCCGAGATCGACTGTCCCTGTTGGACTTCGATCGCATGATCGGTGTCGCGAAGCTCGACGCCCAAGAGCTCCGCGAGGACGCGCCCCACCGTCGTCTTGCCGGATCCGGGCGGGCCAATGAGGACCACGCGGGCGCCAGCGGGACCGCGCTTGCTCACGGTGCGCACGGAATCGCTCATCTCAGGCGAGACGTCCCTCACCACGAGCGCAGACTCTCGGGGATCGCGTCCAGGTATCCGCGGTGGTTCCTTGAGGTCTCCGCGACGCTGTCGCCACCGAACTTCTCGACACATGCCTGAGCCAGCACCAGGGCGACCATGGCCTCGGCCACGACCCCGGCAGCCGGCACCGCGCAGACGTCCGAGCGCTGATGGATCGCGGTCGCCGACTCCCCCGTGGCGATGTCAACGGTGGCCAGCGCCCTGGGCACCGTGCTGATGGGTTTCATGGCCGCGCGAACTCGCAGGACGTCGCCGGTCGACATACCGCCTTCGGTGCCGCCGGCCCGGCCGGTGCGCCGCCGGATCACACCCTCGTCATCGCGGTCGATCTCGTCATGTGCCGCAGACCCGCGGCGGGTGGCGGTCAGGAAGCCGTCGCCGACCTCGACGCCCTTGATCGCCTGGATACCCATCAGGGCTGCTGCCAGCTGAGAGTCCAGGCGACGATCCCAGTGGACGTGGGACCCCAGCCCCGGCGGCAGCCCGTATGCGAGGACCTCCACGACCCCGCCGAGCGTGTCGCCGTCCTTCTTCGCCGCCTCCACCTCGGCCACCATTGCCGCCGAAGCCAACGTGTCCAAGGTACGTACCGGGTCGGCGTCCAGCAGCTCGACCTGATCCGGTCGCGGCAGCACGGTCTCCGGCCCCACGTGAGCCGTGCCGATGGCCACGGTGTGGGAGACCAACGTGATCCCGTAGGCCTGCCGCAGGAAAGCTGAGGCAACGGCGCCCAGGGCCACCCTCGCCGCCGTCTCGCGGGCCGAGGCACGCTCGAGGACAGGACGTGCGTCGTCGAACCCGTACTTCTGCATACCCACCAGGTCCGCGTGACCAGGACGGGGCCGGGTCAGCGGCTTGTTGCGGGCGATCTCCTGCGGTGACCCGATGTCCCCAGCAGCTGCCAGGGCATCAGTCGACACCGGATCAGGGCTCATCACCGTCTCCCACTTGTACCACTCGGAGTTGCCGATGCGGATCGCCAGCGGAGACCCGATGGTCACGCCGTGACGAACTCCGCCCAGGAACTCCACCGCGTCCTGCTCGAACGTCATCCGAGCCCCGCGGCCGAAGCCGAGCCGGCGCCGAGCAAGGGACACGGTCACGTCAGCGGTGGTGACCTCAACCCCTGCCGGCAGGCCTTCGAGCACAGCGACCAGAGCCGGGCCATGGGATTCACCAGCAGTCAACCAACGCAGCATGGCGAGATCCTGTCACAGCGCATGCGCAGAACCCGTCAGCGAGCCAAGACCTGGACCGGAAACATCAACGCGACCCATGCGCCCAGGATCATCGACGGGCCGAAGGCGATCGATGACGAACGGGTCGCGCGCCGCGCAAGCAGCATGATCAGGGCGATGAAGCCACCGATCACGAACGCAGCCAGGACAGAGACGATCGCAGGGCCCCAGCCCACCCAGCCCAGCAGCAGACC
>JABBOX010000013.1 GCA_012927555.1 Phycicoccus sp. | reverse complement strand
CAACAAGGCGGTGATGGTCAGCACTGGGCAGATCCCATGGCCATCACCGGGCAGAACTCGTGACCGTCACCGGGCAGGTTTCACGACCGCCCCTGGGCAGAACTCAATGGCCCTTGACAGTCATGGTGGCCGCGTCGGTAACGGCGCTCGGGCTGGTGGGCGGCGGGTCCTGGGCGGCGGTGGCTGGCAGCGACTCAGGGTCCTCATCACGCGACACGGTCGCGCTGACCGGTTTGAAGACGTACTCCGGGTTGGCCCGCGACCATGTGACTGGCCCAGTGGCCTACCCCCAGACGCCCCCCGTCGGCGGGGCTCATGCAGGCGTCTGGCAGAACTGCGGCGTGTACTCGGCGCCGGTGCCCAACGAGAACGCTGTTCACTCCCTGGAACATGGCGCCATGTGGTTCACGTACCGTCCGGGCCTGCCCGCCCCACAGTTGGCAGCCCTGCTCAAAGATGTCTCCGGGAAGCCTTACGCACTGGTCAGTCCCTACCCGGGTTTGCCGTCCCCCATCGTTGCGTCCGTATGGGGAGTTCAGCTGAAGCTGGACTCCGCGAGTGACCCCCGGTTGAAGACCTTCGTCAACACGTTCAAATCGGGCACGCAGGCACCTGAACCCGGCGGCGAGTGCACAGGTGGGGTCGGCGCCCCGCAAGGTTGACCTCGATCACCAGGCAGCGCCATGACCGAAATGCGGAGACGACCAATCAGGTTGCTCAGCCTCGGGGCAGGAGGATCTGGAAGGCGGACCCCTGTCCCGTCCCGGGGCTGGTTGCGGTGAGCTGCCCACCATGGGCGTCGACCAGGGCCTTGGCGATGGCCAGCCCGATGCCGGATCCTCCGTGAGTCCGATCGCGGGCGGTGTCAACCCGGTAGAAACGTTCGAAGACATGGGGCAGGTGTTCGGCGGGGATGCCCTCGCCGGTGTCCGTTACAGACAGCTTGGCATCACCTGTCCCCGGCGACAGGGAGGCTGAGATCGTGACGCTCCCACCTGCCGGAGTATGCCGCAACGCGTTGTCAAGCAGGTTGCCGAGGACCTGGCCCATCCGCTCCGGATCCAGAAGCAGCCTGGGCAGCCCGGGCGCGATGCTGGTCACCAGCGCGACGCCTTTGGTCTCATAGGCCTCGGCGACCGAGACGGCGCAGGCTGAGACCAGCGACTCCGGTTGCACCGGGCGCCGGTCCAACCGAACTTGCCCCTCTTCCGCCCGGGAGACGGCGGTGATGTCCTCGGACAGCCGGGTCAGGCGTCTGGTCTGGGAGTGCAGCAGCTCGGCCGTTCCGACATCCAACGTAGCCACGCCATCCTCGAGCGCCTCAAGGCCGGCCTCCAAGGTCGCCACCGGGGTGCGCATCTCGTGTCCGAGGTCGGCCAACAGCCTGCGACGGGTCCCCTCGACCGACCCCAGCCGGGAGGCCATCTGGTTGAACCCCGACACCAGGGCGTCGAACTCCGCGCCGAGCCCCGGCGAGGAGACTCTGACGTCGTAACGGCCGCCGGCAACGTGACTGGCCGCGTCGGCGATGGTCGCGACGGATCGCCCGATGCGGCGCGCTATGTACACGTTGACGGCCATGGCCACAAACAGCGCGGCCAGCAGCGCCAAGGACAGCGAAATGGCGTTGGCACTCTGGTAGGCACGCTCGGTATGAAGGCTCTCGGCCGATGAGGCGCCCACGTTGGCCCTGGCCAGATGCTTGTGGAAGAGCGGCGGGCCGACCGTAGCGGCAATCGTCCATGCCGTGAGCGTGCTGGTCAGCAGGACCATGGTCTGGGCCACAAGCAGTCGACCGGCCAAGCCCCCCCGCCGACGTATCGGCTTGCCGGCTGTCTCTTTCACGTTCCCTCGCCCATCCGGTAGCCGATGCCCCGGACTGTGCGCACAAACCGCGGTGAGCTGGGATCGTCGCCAAGTTTCCTGCGCAGGTGCCCGACGTGGACGTTGACGAGGTGCTCGTCCCCTACCCAGGTCTGGTCCCACACCGCGTCGATCAGCGCCCGGCGGGTGAAGACCATGGAGGGTCGAGCCGACAGGGCGTCCAACAGGTCGAACTCGGTGCGTGTCAGTGCCACCACCTGACCGTCAATGAGGACTTCCCGCCCGACCACGTCGATACTCAAGGCCCCGAAAACTCGCGGGGGCGCTTCTCGGACGGGCTGCCCACTGGAGGTGGAGGCGCGGGGACGGCGCAACATCGCATGGACCCGGGCCAGCAGCTCACGGGGGCTGAACGGCTTGGTCAGATAGTCGTCCGCGCCGACCGAGAGGCCGATGAGCTTGTCGATCTCTTCGGTGCGCGCGGTGAGCATCACGATGTAGCAGTCGGAGAACGTCCGCACCACCCGGCACACTTCGACGCCGTCGATCACTGGCAGGCCCAGGTCCAGCACCATCAAGTCCGGATCCACTTGTCGGGCCTGGTCAATTGCCTGCTGCCCGTCATAGGCCATCGACACCTCAAAACCATCCCGCGTCAGGTAGGACCCCACGAACTCAGCCAAGCCTCGTTCGTCGTCCACGACCAAGACGCGAAGACCGCCTGGTGACATTGGCTTCGGGATGGGGTTGCTTGCCGGTTGGCTCATGGTCCCAGTGTCGGGGATCAGGAGGTATGCGGGGGCATCGGGCGCGGGCACCACCCCCGCGCCGCGCCGCAGTCCTCGTTGGCCGGCGAATTCTTGGTCAAGCCTTCACCGTTTCTCCATCGTGCCTGCGGTATTGGAGCGCAGCCTTGGGGGATGAAAACCACAACGCCTGTGACCGGTTTGGGCGGCTGCGTCGACACCAGCCAGGTCACTGCCGGAACCGCGTCCGAGCACGCGGTCGATCGGAAGCGTCGAACAGTCTGGACGGTGCTCAGCGGCGGCCTTGGCGGCATCGTCGGCGTGGCACCTCACGTGCTGCACCACGTCGGGCCGCTGGTGGGGACGGCACTGGTGGCAGGTGCCGGTGGTACTGCGCTCTTCGGTGTTCTCGGACTGGTCGCATCCCTGCCGATGCTCATCACGTTGAGGCGCAAGTTCAACAACTGGTTGGCCCCTGCCATCGCACTGGGCGTCTTCACTGCGATGTTCCTCTTCTCATCGTTCGTGGTCGGACCGCTGATCAGCGCCCCCGACGCCCCGACCGCACCCGGGGTGTCTCAGGTCGACCACGCCGCCCACCATTCCTGAGTACGCGTCTGAGGATCCGCCCGTCGACTTCACCAAACGTTGACCGTTTCATCGCTCTGTCCTTCATCGCGATGACCGACGGTTTTCTTGAGGACGCAGACTCGATGGGCCACCCCACACCCCTGCTGCGCCCGTCGACGAGCGGAGAATACGCGTGCGGCCCATCCTGTTTTCAGTCTTTGGACTCGACATCCAGTCCTACGGGGCGAGCAAGGCGCTAGCTGCCCTTGTGGCCGCCTTCATGCTTGCCCGCGCCTTCGAACAACGGGGCTTCACCCGCGACTCGGCGTACTCGCTGGTGATGTGGGGCACGATCTGGGGTTTCGTCGGCGCCAAGGTCTACTACCTGCTCGAGCAGCTTCCCAACTTCGACGTGCACCACCTCGGCGGGATGGGCTTCACCTGGTATGGCGGTCTGATCGGCGGCGTCATGGCCTCGCTGGTTATCGTGCGACGCCACCAGCTCCCGCTCGGCGCGGTCTCCGGGGCCGCCGCAGTCCCCCTGACCATCGCCTATGGCATCGGCCGCCTCGGCTGTCTGCTCTCCGGCGACGGCACGTACGGCAAACCAACCTCGGTGCCATGGGCGATGACATTCCCCAACGGGGTGGTGCCCACCGACGTGCCAGTCCACCCCACCCCGTTGTACGAAGCGCTGGCCGCCATCGTCATCGCCACGATTCTGTGGGCACTGGGCAAGCGCTGGAACCCGCCTGCGGTGTTCAGCGCCTACCTCGCGCTCAGCGGGATCTCCCGGTTCCTCGTGGAATTCCTGCGCATCAACGAACCTGCCCTGTTCGGGCTGACCCAACCCCAGCTGTGGGCGCTCGTCAGTCTGTTGACCGGCGTCGTCCTGATTGTTCGGACCCAGTTCCTCAACCGTCCACGACGAACAGCGGCTCAAACAGCAAACGCCGAAGAGGTAATAACGGCAGGCTCATCCGCCTGAGACTGGTGTGAAACTTCAGCGTTTCTTCACCATCCGAATACCAATTGGCGCGTGTTCGACGTGCACGTTTGAGGTGACAGGAAACCGGAAGGAGGCACCCAATGGCGATGAGCACATGGTTCGCCCTCGGCGTGCTCTGTCTGCTTTACGTCGCCTTCGCGATGTGGGCGGTGTCCCAGGTCTTCCCCCGCACCCGGGCCGTCACACCCCGATTCGACCCGGAGAAACAACTGAAAGGGCCCAAGACATGAACCCCAACATGCAAGGTCACAACCACGGTGGGAAGAGCCATCTGTTCGGGATGCTCGGCATCGGGGCGCTCGTGCTGGTCGTCCTGCTCGGCGCCGGACGTTCCTTCCAGCAAGCTTTGCCGCTCGCTCTTTTGTTGGCCTGCCCGTTGATGATGGTCGGAATGATGTTCATGATGCGGGGCGGCAACCAACAGCATCACGGCAACGATGCTCCCGACCGACGCGCCCCCGAAGATGCCACTGACCGCTACAACCCCAACGCACCTGAACCATGGCAGGACTCGCCCAACATCACGCCCCCCCGGTCCACGGAGACCCCCACCTTGCCCTGAGCGACGTGCCTGGTCCGGATCGTTTTGAGCGATTTCGGCATCTTCGAATGGGCCTTCAGCAAACCTTCACCAGAAGATTCCCAAGATCCACATCTGCCTGGCGGACCGTGAAGGCATGACTCGAGCTGGCACGACCCCCGCAACGGGGAGGCAAGACCCGGACCGTGACGGCCCGCCGAACGACGCGGCGGGCTTACAGGTTGTGATCACTGTGGTGGAGGCTCCGGCGTGCCACCTGTGTGAAGACGCGAAGTCCGCCCTGGCAGTCCTGGCGAAGTCCTTCCCAATGGCAGTCCAGGTGCTGTCCATCGGCGACCCGCCCGGCCGCGCACTGATGGATCAGCACCGCGCGCCGATGAGTCCCCTGGTCCTGCTGAATGGGGAGTACTTCAGCTCCGGCCGGCTCCCCCGGCGCAAGCTCGAACGGCGGCTGTCGAAGGCAATGCGTGGTGAGACCAATGGGTGACCTGCTGACCACGGGCTCGGTGCTGGCCGCCTTCTTCGCCGGCGGCGTTGCGCTGTTCGCGCCCTGCTGCATCGTCTTCCTGGCGCCGTCCTACCTTGCGGTGGCGGTCAAGAACCGCCGGTGGCGGCTGCTTCCGCTGACGTTCATCTTCGCCGCTGGGTTGGGACTGGTCCTGATCCCCATAACCTTGGGGGTCAGCCTGGTCGCGGGAACCATCGCCAACTACCACGAGCCGCTGTACTACGCCGGCGGGGCGCTGATGCTGGCTTTGGCTGTGTTCACCTTGTCCGGCCGGATGGTCAGCCTGCCCTCGTTCGTGCGCGCGCCTGACACCACCCGTGGGGACTCGGCCAGCTTCTTCGCTCTGGGCGTGTTCTCCGGGCTCGCCAGCAGCTGCTGCGCCCCAGTCCTGGTCGGGGTGATGACCCTGTCCGCTCTGTCCGGGTCGCCTGCCGGTGGCCTGCTCCTGGGCCTGGCCTACGTCTTCGGGATGGCGTTCCCGCTTTTCGTCATGGCGCTGTTGTGGGACCGGTTCCACCTCGGCGAACGCAAGTTCCTCAAAGCGCGCCCGGTCCGGCTACACCTGGGCAGCCACATCCTGGCGACCAACACGGTCAACCTCGTTGTCGCGGCGGCGTTCACCTTCCTGGGAATCTTCGTGATGTACCTGGCCGGCAGCGGAAAGATGACCTCCGGCCCCGGGTTCCAGGTGGCTTTCGGGAAACGTGTGGCCTCGACCTTCGGCTGGGTAGAGAAGATCACCGCCCCGATCCCGGAGGCATTCCTCGGCCTGGTCGTCCTGGCACTGGCATCGGTGTTCGTCTACGCCACACTTCGCAACCGCCCCCGTCGGGGGCAGCCCCGCTCCCCAGCAGACGACGCAGAGTACGACGACGCCTCGTCCTGCCACGAGGACGCCACCGACGTCCCCTCGACCCACAAGTAAGGACACTCAGATGACGACAGGACCAAGCAGGCACGACACAAGTCAGACAAGCCGCGAGCACATCAACGCGCTGCGAGCGGCCAAGGCCGAGCAGGATCGCCGCCGCCGGTGGTGGATCCGTATCGCGTCCATCGGCGCCACCGCGGCCGTGATCGGGCTTGTCGTGGCGATGGCGCTGAGCTCACGCCAGGAGTCCTCCGCCACGACCAGGGTCGCCCCTGACTTCACCCTTACCGACACCTCCGGGACAACGGTGTCCCTGGCCGCCCTGCGCGGCAAGAACGTGCTGCTGTACTTCAGCGAGGGCGCCGGCTGCGAGGCCTGCCTTGTCCAGATGTCCCAGATCGAGAAGGACTCGGGCTTTGCCACGGCGGGGCTGACCGTGCTGCCGATCGTGATGAACAGCAAGGACCAGATCACCGCCGACATGGCAGCCAACGGAGTACGCACCCCCTTCCTGCTCGATGACGGCACCGTGTCCACGGCCTACGGAACCATCGGCAAAGGCATGCACGCCGACCTGCCAGGACACAGCTTCGTGCTGATCGACAAGGCCGGGAACCAGCGCTGGTATGGCGAGTACCCCTCCATGTGGCTGTCCACGACCGACCTGCTCAAAGAAGTCCACAACCACTTGACCAGCTGAACGAAGAGACAGGAAGCGAAGCATGAGTGGTCATCAGGTTTCCGTGGGCGATCGCGCCGACTCGGCCCAGTTCAGGCAGGAGCTGCTCGGTCGTCTCGGCCTTCGAGCCGATGCCAGCAGGGCAGACGTCGAAACAGCTCACAACGTCCTGGTGGAGTTCCTCGAGCTGGCGCCGCGCAGGGCCAACTCGTGGGCCGCGGCTCGGACCGCCGACATGGACGAAGCGTTCGCCCTGTTGTCGGGGCCTGAGCATGGCCTGATCTCGGCAGGCCGGCGCGCCTCGAGGGCTCAACGCAGGCTGGACGAGACACCAGCGGACCAGCGAGATGCACCCGCCACCCTGATGACACCGACAGCACGTGCCGCACGCAAGCCATGGCGGAAACAGATGGTGTGGGCGATCGTGCCCACGCTCGTCATCGCCGTCGTTCTTGGGGTCTACTTCGGCGGCAAGCGCTCCGACGTGCCTGGCATCTCCGGCGCTCCGACGGGAACGGAGACGACGGCGACAGCAACAGCCGCGGGTGTCATCCCGGTCGACCAGGCCAAGCTCGCCGCGCTGATGCAGAAGATCGCCGCGAACCCCAAGGACGTTGCCTCGCTCCAGGACATCGGCAACCTCTACTTCGGGGCCACCGACTACAAGAACGCA
>JABBOX010000167.1 GCA_012927555.1 Phycicoccus sp. | reverse complement strand
CCGGGCGCGCACCGGGCGGTTCTACCACCGTGACATGACGGTCATCCTTAGCGGCTGCCACGCCGCGCGCGCGGGTGAGAACCTGGCGCGTGGCTATACGACTGCTGACCGCACAGTGGCGGCCTGGATGGCGTCGCCCGGGCACCGTGCAAACGTCCTTGACCGCGCCCTCACGCGGATCGGCGTGGCTGCGGTCTATGCCAACGGCCAGTGGACCGTCGCCGCGAACTTCACCCGCCCCTGAGGCGTGCGGCGGGCGGCTAGCCTCAGCCGCGACGTCCTCCCAGCCGTAGGCTGGACGGCGTCAGGACTCGCGTCGGCCGGGACGGTGATCGATGAACCGGGGGCGATCGGCTCCGCCTCCACGCATGCGGCTTCTTGTCGTTCTCGTGCCAGCACGCCGTTTCCCTTATCCATCGGCCCGGTCCGTGGGCAATCCGTCCACGACTGCCGCGCGAACGCAGCACACGATCACCTGACAGAATGACGCGCATGCCCGCGCCCGAAAGTACGCAGACCCAGCGCAAGCCCCGTCTGCTCTCCGGCATGCAGCCGACGCACGATTCCTTGCACCTTGGCAACTACCTCGGCGCGTTGGTCAACTGGGTCACGATGCAGGACACGCACGACGCGTTCTACGCCGTGGTGGACCTGCACGCGATCACGGTCGAGGTTGCGCCGGCAACGTTGCGCGAGCGCACCCGGCGTACGGCGGCGCAGTACCTCGCCGGTGGGGTGGATCCCGAGCGGGCCACCGTCTTCGTGCAGAGCCACATCAGTGAGCACGCCGAGCTTGCCTGGGTCCTGTCCTGCCTGACCGGCTTCGGTGAAGCCAGCCGGATGACACAGTTCAAGGACAAGTCCGGCAAGAAGGGTGCCGATGGCACGACCGTGGGCCTGTTCAACTATCCGGTGCTCATGGCAGCGGACATCCTGCTGTATGACGCGGACCAGGTCCCGGTCGGTGAGGACCAGCGCCAGCACCTTGAGCTGACCCGCGTTCTCGCTGGGCGGTTCAACAGCCGCTACGGCCAGACCTTCACCGTTCCCGAGCCGCACATCGTCAAGGCCACCGCCAAGATTCACGACTTGCAGGACCCGACGTCCAAGATGAGCAAGTCGACGCCGAGCCAGAGTGGTGTGATCGACCTGCTCGAGGACCCCAGGATCATCGCCAAGAGGATCAAGTCCGCAGTGACCGACGGTGGGCGCGAGATTCGCTTTGACGAGGCAGAGAAGCCTGGTGTATCCAACCTGCTGAGCATCCTTGGCGCACTTTCCGGGCGCTCGATCGAGACCCTCGAGGCGGACTACGACGGCAAGGGTTACGGCGACCTGAAGAAAGACGTCGCCGACATCGTCGTCGATCTGGCCACGCCGTATCGCGACCGCACCACCGAGCTGTTGGCCGACCCGGCCGAGCTCGACCGGATCCTCGCCGAAGGCGCAGAGCGGGCCAGAGATGTCGCCAGCGCCACACTGGCGCGGGTCTATGACCGCGTCGGCTTCCTGCCGAGCAAGCGGTAGTCGACGGCGTGACGATGATCAGCGTCTCCATCGCCATCCCTGAGCCGTTTGCCGACGAGCTCCAACGGCTGCGGGCGTCTTTCGGAGATCCGTTGGCCGAGGCGATCCCGTCCCACGTCACGCTGCTGTCGCCGACGGAAGTCGATCAGGACCTGATGCCCGACATCGACGAGCACCTCGAACGGATCGCGGCCTCGCAGAGGCCGTTCATGATGCTGTTGCGCAGCACCGGAACGTTCCGCCCAGTCTCACCGGTGGTCTTTGTCCAGGTCGCGGGTGGCATCAGCGAATGTGAGCAGCTTGAGCAGGCCATCAGAACTGGCCCGTTGAAGCGGGTTCCGCAGTTCTACTATCACCCGCACGTCACGGTTGCCCACCACGTCAACGATGCGGCAATGGATCGTGCTTTCGACGAGCTGGCCTCGTACACATGTTCCTTCGAGGTGGGAGCCTTCCGCCTCTACGAGCATGGCGCCGATCTTGTGTCGCACGAGGTGCGCACGTTTGACTTCGACCGAGGGCCGCAAGCCGGCTCAGCTCGCCTGTCGTGACGCCACAGCTCGCTCGGTTGCGGGGGACCCGGCCGTGGCGAGCATGGAAGCGATACGGCGACGCGCGCGGCAATATCCTGGCGGCTGGCGTCAGCTTCTTCGCCTTCTTCTCGGTCTTCCCCGCCGTCGCCCTCGCATTCACGGTGTTCGGGTTCGTCCTGCGAAGCCACCCTGAGCTGCTGAGCTCGATCGCGGAGCAGCTGAACCAATACCTCCCTGGCTTCGTCAAGGATGCACAGCACCCCGCCGGAGTCATCGAGATGCAGGCTCCGGGTGCCTCAGCCCTGACGCTCGCCGGAGTCATCTCCTTCGTCACCCTGGTGCTGGCTGGGCTGGGCTGGATGGGGGCGGTCCGTGACGCGATCCGCGCCGTCTTCGGCCTTCAGGGCTCCGGGGGCAGCCTGGTCACGAACAAGCTCAGAGACTTGGGCGTGCTCTCCGCACTCGGGCTGGGCATCGCCCTGTCCGCCGTGCTGACTGGTGTGGCCGGTACCGCTGCCGGTTGGATCGCCGAGCGGATCGGCATGCCCGGTCAGGGGTGGGTCCTCACCCTGGCAGGGCTCGCCGTGAGCATCCCGGTGGACACGGGTTTGATCTTGCTCCTGCTGCGGGTGCTCTCAGGCGTGTCCGTTTCTTGGCGCGAGCTGCTCGGGGGCGCATTGGTGGGCGGTGTCGGGCTCAGCATCCTGAAGCTCTCGGCCGCCGTCTTGTTGCCGCGGCTGACCGCCAACCCGTTGTTCGCCTCCTTCGCCGTCGTGGTCGGCCTCTTGATCTGGCTCAACCTGATCGCACGACTCACCTTGGTCTCGGCAGCGTGGGCAGCCAATGACATCGATGAGATCCGCGGTTGAGGGCTGGATGCCTTTACGTGCGGTCTCGCCCAGGGCTGAGCCTCACCAAGCGCGGAGTCTCACCAAGCGCGGAGTCCGATCACTGTGACGGGGGTGACGGCCCGGAAAGCAGGGGGTCTGACCGAGCCGCCACCGTCCATGCCCCCGGAGCATCAGCGGTCTTCACCGCCAGCTCCCACTGTCCGCAGCTGCGCGCATGTGGAGGTTGGGTGCACAACAAAAGTCTGCTCGCCGTGGATCGCGGCGTCATCCCACAAAAGGGTGAGGCGTCCGGCCACGGAGGCTGCATGCCCCGGCCGTGTGACACCAGACCTCAGCGCGAACCAGTCCGGTTCAGCTCCGTCTGCGGGCGATGCTGCGCGCCGCAAAAGCGCTTACCAAAACCATCCCGCTGAGGAGTCCAGCCGCACCCATCCACGGCTGCAGCGCTGGCAGCCGAAGCACGGTTGGCCTGTCGAGGACTCCGGAGCCAGACCCTTGCCGTGTGGCTCCTTCGCTTGGCCCCGCGCCTGATGCCGCGGTCAGCCCTGGCCTCGTCACGCTGCCGGGCTCGACCAGCTGGCCGATCGGAGTGACCTGGGTGCCGTGCTCGAATGCCCAGTCCAGCAAGGCCGCGGTGGGACGCCAGCTGCCGTTGGCGCTGCCCATCTCGGTCACGATGTAGGTCTTGCCCGCGCGGGTCGCCGCGGCGATGAAGGTCTGTCTGGCGGCGATCGTGTAGCCGTTCTTGACGCCGATCGAACCCTCGTAGTTGTAGAGCAGCGTGTTGTGGTTGTTGATCTTGAAGCCTGGCATCATCGTGCCGTCTCTCGACCTGCCCCCGGGGATGGCAGCCGTCTTGGTGCTGACGTAGCCGCGAAAGTCGGGGAGCTTCATGGCGGCGCGACCGATCAGTGCCAGATCGTAGGCGCTGGTGGCCTGGCCGGGCTGATCCAACCCGCTGGGATCCTTGGCCACGGTGTCGAAAGCGCCGAGGTTCTCTGCGGTTGCGTTCATCTCGGTCAAGGTGACCGCGGCGCTCTGGTTGGCACGCGCCAAGGCATACGCCGCATCGTTTCCCGAGGCCATCAGCAGTCCGCGGAAGAGCGTTGGGACGCTGTATGCCGTCCCGGCAAGGATGCCGATCCGACTCCCTTCAACCCGAACGTCTTCGGGTTTCACTATGATCGTGGCGCTCGCATCGAGGCGGGGGATCAGCGTCAGAGCGGTGAGCGCCTTGAGCGTGCTGGCCGGAAGCCGCGGTGTGTGCGGAGCCCTGGCGACCAGGATCTGTCCGGTGTCCATGTCCGCGATCACGAATGAGGCGCCCGGCATGGCGGGAGGAGGTGGAACCCCTGGCCCAAGGTTGACGATGACGCCGGGCTCCGCGAGCTGGGCACCGCCGGTGGGATCGGTCCCGACAGGGTCACCTGCGTCGCGCACAACAGTCATTGGGACACTGCCCACCGCGTGCGCCGACATTGTTGCGCCGACCATGCCGAACGCGCCCGCGGCGGTGAGCGAGAGGCTCAGCGCGAGGGCGCTGACGGCATACCGCAGAGCAATCATCTGGCCAGAAGCGTAACGGCTGAGGATCCGAACACAGGTCAGACACTGCCCGGCATAGCCTCTCCGCTACCGTCTGGCTCATGACTGACGAAGGCAGTTGGCCGGTGACGGCGATCGACGGGTTCTGGGCGGTGATTCCGGCGGGGGGCGCGGGCACGCGACTGTGGCCGGTGTCGCGGTCGTCCTCGCCGAAGTTCCTGCACGATCTGAACGGCGCCGGGCGCACGATGCTGCAGGCGACGTGGGACCGGCTCGAGCCGCTGTGTGGCGACCACATCATGGTGGTGACCGGCGTTCTGCACGAGGTGGCCGTTCGCGCTCAGCTCCCCGGGCTGGGCCGGGCCAACCTCGTCGCCGAGCCCTCCCCGCGTGACTCGATGGCAGCGATCGGGCTGGCGGCCGCGATGCTCGAACGTCGTGACCCGGGTGCGGTGATCGGTTCGTTCGCCGCGGACCATGTCATCGGCGAGCCCGAGATCTTTGCCGACGTGGTTCGTGAGGCGGTCGAGGTCGCGAGGACGGGATACGTGGTCACCATCGGCATCGAACCGACCCATCCCGCAACAGGTTTTGGCTACATCCACGTGGGTGAGCACCTGGTTGTCCCGGGCGCTCCGAGCGCCCGCAAGGTCAGTTCCTTCGTGGAGAAGCCCGACGTGGTGACAGCGCAGGCGTATCTGGACACCGAAGAATATCGTTGGAACGCCGGGATGTTTGTCGTCCGGGCGTCTGTCCTGCTTGACGAGCTGGCCGCGCTCCACCCCGCGATGGCTGCTGGTCTGCGCGAGATCGCGGCGGAGCCGGCCCGTCTGGCGGAGCTCTGGCCGGGGCTGACCAAGGTGGCCATCGACCATGCCGTGGCCGAGCCCGCAGCAGCCAGGGGCAGGGTGGCCGTGGTGCCTGGCGGTTTCACCTGGGACGACGTGGGCGACTTTGCTTCGCTGGATTCGTTGCTGCCCGACAGCCCGGCCGCTCCAGGGCTGAAGGTCCTGGGCGATGTCGATCTGGTCCTGGCCAGGGAGACAACGGGTCTGGTCATCCCCGGCTCCGGCCGGACCGTCGCCGTGCTCGGTCTGGACGACATCGTGGTGGTCGACACTCCGGACGCCCTGCTCGTCACGACGCGCGCCCTCGCCCAGGACGTCAAGACCCTGGTCGACCTGCTCAAGGCAACAGGGCGGGCCGACCTCACCTGACCCGCCTGTACGCCTGGCCACCCGTCCACTGGCCACCTGCCCACTTCGTCGGTGAGCGACCTCGCTCGGTAGGCTCGTAGCCATGGCTGAGACACCCGTCGCCCGCAGTGAGTCCGACCTCCCCATCGCCCCCGTCTACGACCAGCTGACGCTGGACGGGTTCGATGCACCCGAGCGTCTGGGGGCGCCGGGGAAGTTCCCGTTCACCCGTGGCGTCTATCCCACGATGTACACCGGCCGGCCCTGGACCATGCGCCAGTACGCAGGGTTCGGCAACGCCAAGGAGTCCAACGAGCGCTACCACCAGCTGGTCAAGGCCGGCACCGGTGGCCTCTCCGTGGCTTTCGACCTACCCACCCAGATGGGCTATGACTCCGACGAGGCCATCGCCAGCGGTGAGGTCGGCAAGGTCGGCGTCGCGATCGACTCCCTGGACGACATGCGCACGCTGTTCAGCGGGCTGCCGCTGGACAAGGTCAGCACGTCGATGACGATCAACGCGCCCGCCGCGACGCTGCTGCTGATGTACCAGCTTGCGGCGGCCGACCAGGGCATCGCCGGCAACCAGCTGACCGGCACGATCCAGAACGACGTGCTCAAGGAGTACATCGCCCGGGGCACCTACATCTACCCGCCCAAGCAGTCCCTGCGTCTGATCAGCGACATCTTCTCCTACTGCCACAAGGAGATGCCGCGCTGGAACACGATCTCCATCTCCGGCTACCACATGGCAGAAGCCGGTGCCACGCCTGCGCAGGAGATCGCGTTCACCCTGGCCAACGCCAAGGAGTACGTCCGCACGGCATTGGCGGCCGGCCTCGACGTCGACGACTTCGCGCCGCGGCTTTCCTTCTTCTTCGTGGCCCGCACCACCCTGCTGGAAGAGATCGCAAAGTTCCGGGCGGCCCGTCGCATCTGGGCGCACATCATGAAGGACGAGTTCGGCGCCAAGAACCCCAAGTCCCAGATGCTGCGCTTCCACACCCAGACCGCCGGGGTGCAGCTGACCGCGCAGCAGCCAGAGGTCAACATGGTGCGTGTCGCGCTTCAGGGCCTGGGCGCCGTCCTTGGTGGCACGCAGTCACTGCACACCAACTCCTTCGACGAGGCCCTCGCCCTGCCGAGCCAAAAGGCCGCCCGACTCGCGCTGCGCACCCAGCAGGTCATCGCCTACGAGACCGACGTGTGCAAGACGGTCGACCCGTTCGCCGGGTCCTACGTCATGGAGTCCATGACCGATGACCTTGAGATCGCCGTGATGCAGCTCATGGAGCAGGTCGAGACCCGCGGCGGCGCGGTGTCCGCGATCGAGCAGGGCTTCCAGAAGGCCGAGATCGAGCAGTCGGCCTACCGCATCGCCCTGGAGATCGATGGGGGCGAGCGCACCGTCGTCGGCCTGAACAAGTTCACCGTGGACGAGGAAGAGCACTTTGAGCCGCTGCGCGCCGACCCCATGATCGAGGCCGACCAGTGTGAACGTCTGGCGGTGCTTCGCAGGGAACGGGACAACGACGCCGTATCGCGAGGCCTCGACTCCGTGCGCGCCGCGGCGTCAGGCACGGACAACGTCTTGCTGCCCATGAAGGAGGCTCTGGCCGCTCGCGCCACCGGCGGCGAGGTCGCCCACGCGTTGCGAGACGTCTGGGGCACCTACGTCCCGAACGACACCTTCTGACCCGGACAGCAGACATGGCAGTCCTGCACGAGACCGTGGCAACACTGACGACTGTGGCAGCCCTGGAGGACGAG
>JABBOX010000091.1 GCA_012927555.1 Phycicoccus sp. | reverse complement strand
CGCAGCGGTCGCCGCAGCATCGAAGACGTCCCTGCGGAAGTTCAGGTTCCGCAGGACCGCACCACGCCGGGTGGTAAAGACGAGGTCGCCGGGAGCCTTCCCAGCCATCACGACCGCGAGGTCGTCGACAAGAAACCTCGGGATCGGAACCGACCTGATCTGATGAGACTTCGGTGTGCCCCAGATCAGCTTTCCCCGGACCTCGCTGACAGCTTCGACGACACTGAGCCTGCGACGCATCAGGTCAACGCGACCAACCTTTAACCCCGCCAGCTCGCCCCAGCGCAGACCGCAGTACGAGAGCATCAGCACCGCGGTCCGGTAGTCGCCTGCTGCCTGTGCGAGCTCGTTCACTTCCTGATGGCTCAGGAAGCGTTTCTCTGCCGTCGCGACCTTCGGCAACCGGACCCCGGCGGCCGGATTCCGGGGGATCCTGGCCGACCTCACCGCGAGGTCGAGCAAAAGTGAAAACACCCGGTACACGTAGCGAACTGTGGCCGCTGACAGGTCCGAGGCGATCAGGTCGCTGACCCAGGCCGCGACGTCCTCGTGAGCCACCCTGGCGAGCGGAGTCGAACCCCAACGGGGGATGACATGCTTGCCCAGGATGCTCTCATAGGTCGCTAGCGTCGACGGTTTCAGGTGCCCTTGGGTTGAGATCCACTTGGCAGCGAAGACCTCGACGCTCATGTTCCCGGCGCCGGGGTCAATGTAGGTGCTCGCTTGCATGGCCATGCCGACGCCTTGGAGGTACTTGTCGGCAAGGTTCTTGTGGGTGAAGGTTTTGGCCTTCTGCCGGCCGGATGGGTCTCGCCAGCGAGCACGCCAGCGCCCTTGGCCGAGCCGTTCAATGCTTGCCATGACCTTGACCCTCCAGTGCCGCTCCTGTATCCGTCTGGCGCTGCTCCATCGGCTCCAGTAGAGCCTTCGACGTCTGCTGAATCGCCCGGAGCTTCAGGACGTCGTCCCGCGCCTTGTCTTTGTGCTCCCAAGGCAGGCTACGTCGCGGTGGTGACGTTGCCACGTGTCGAGTTCTCCCGAGCTGCTGACTTTGACGGGGACTCATGCGGCGGTGGGTCCGTCGCTTTGGCTTTGCAGCCAGGTGGTGACTTCGTTGTGCCAGTAGCGCACGCCGCGGCCGACGCGGAAGCTGCGGGGACCGGTGCCGAGGTGGCGCCAGTAGCGAAGGGTGGCGACGGGGACGCGGACGATGTCGGCGACTTCACCGATGGTGAGCAGCTCGTCGTTGGCGTGCGGGTCCTGCGGCGGCGTGACCTGTTGCGAGATGGTGCTCATGCTGATTCTCCTTGCATCGGCGCCGACCAGGGTTTCACTGTCTGCGGTGTTGGTCTCTTATCTACTCCAAATGCGGTACATGATTGGGCCGAGTGGCCAACCAGGAGGTGGACCATCACGGCCTGGTGCCAGGTGCGGGCAACGCCCAGATTTCGTCTCGTCATCCTGGCCCGGGAACGTCACCTACTTCGTTCCCCCAGGCACGTTCCCCCAAGGGGGAACGTTGGTCTTTGCGCAGGTCAGGCCACGTTTCCCCAAAAGTTGTGGACACCCCTTGCCAAGGCCCGTTCTGAGCGTTTTCGGGTGACCAGACCCGCGCGAGGTAACGTTCCAAAACGTTGCCGATCCCGGCCCCCGCCGCGGCCGGCGGCGGGCTTCACCTCCCGGTCCTGGGTCGGGGCTGGTCACTGGCGGAGCTCTGCTGTTGCAGCCAGGTGGTGACGTCGTGGTGCCAGTAGCGGACGCCGCGTCCGATGCGGAAGCTGTGCGGTCCGGTGCCGAGGTGGCGCCAGTAGCGCAGGGTGGCGACCGGGGCGCGGACGATGTCGGCGACTTCGGTGATGGTGAGCAGCTCGTCCTCGACGGCCGCCTCGTTCGCTGTGGCGTGGTCGATGATGGCGCGCGCGTGGTTGTTTCGGCCAGAGGTGTTGTGGTCGGTCATGGCAATGCTCCTGTGGTTGGTTGTTCGTCGTCACCAGGTCGTCTCCCTAAGGAAACGATGGGCACTCGGGCGACCGTCGGGTCGCGTTCTTCATTGGTTGTTCCTCGCGACCGCGTCGAATCGCGATCGGATACCTCTTACAAGCGTTGGAACCGGGCCTGTGCGGACAACGACCCGGGTCTCGTTGCCGAATCGTGATGCCGCTTGGCTTGGACGAGCTTGTACAGCTCGGCCGGACTCGGCGGATCGATGTTCAACGCGCATGTGTTCATTTTTCGTGCATGTTCAGTTATTATGAACGTACGTCGATTGTGAACGGAGGTGGAGATGGACGACTTACTCGCGCGCTTCGCGGCACGCCTGAGCGATCTTGGCGTGACCGCCGGGGGCGGCTCCGCCGTAGCTGCAGGGCCCGGCTTTCAGACGACGACCGTGCGTCTGACACGTGGCACGTCAACTCGGGCTTACCGGCTGCTTTACGGGCCAACTGTGTCGCTGGCCGATGCAGGCATGGCGCGTGGCGTCGAACTGCCGGCGCTGGTGTTCACGAGCTTCATAGCGCCCAGGTCCGCTGAGGCCTTGCGTCGAGCCGGGGTCCAGTACCTCGACCTGGTCGGCAACGCCTGGGTCGAGTTCGATGGTGTCCTGCTCGATGTCCGTGGTCGCCCCCGTCCTGATGATCTCGCCGTGCCAGCACATAAACCGGCCGGCAACCTCTTCAGCACGGCGCGCGCACAAGTGGCCTTCGCGCTCCTGGCCTGGCCGCCGCTTTGGGAGGCGACCAGGAGGGACCTGGCCCACGCCGCCGGCGTCTCGCTCGGGCAGGCGCACAATGCGCTGGCCTTGCTGACCGAAGCGGGGTACCGGCGTGATCCCGCAAGGCCGGGACAGACCGAGCTGCTCGACCTGTGGGCAGCCGCGTTCCCCACCGGCCTGGCCACGAAGCTGACGCTGGCGCGGTATCGCGGTGAGATCGGCCCCGCGGGCGACGTCCACTCCGAGGATCCGGTGTTCGTCTCGGGTGAGAGCGCGGCCGAGGACCTGCTGCGACCCGCAACGCTGACGCTGTACGTGCAGGAGCTCGACCCGCGACTGCCTGTGGTGAACAAGTGGCGCTCGGACGGGCCGGCCAACATCGTGGTGCGTCGCAAGTTTTGGCAGGTCCCGCATGACGGCGATGGCGGGCTGGCGGGGGTGTGCCCGGCGCCTTGGCCGTTGGTGTACGCCGACCTGGTAACCAGTGACGACCCGCGTGTGCGAACCGTCGCAAGGGAATGGAGGGACCGTTTTGCTGGACCTGACCAAAGCTCCTGAGGGCTTGCTTGATCCGGTCGCACGGGTTGTCGAAGCCGCGCTCGCCGTTACCGAGGGGCTATCAGCACGCGAGGTGATGGTCGTCGGTGCGGGCTGCCGCGACATCCTGCACAGCGCCTTGGGTCACTCGTTCGCGACCGCGGCCACCCGCGACCTCGACCTTGCGCTCGCGCTGACGTCTTGGGATGCCTACCGAACTCTGGCTGGAGCGTTCCCCCGGATCGGTGACACCGGAATCCGGTTCCGGATCGCTGATGTCAGCGTCGACCTGCTGCCGTTCGGCGAGATAGAAGATCCGCCAGGGGTTGTCGAACCACCCGCGCGTCGCGAGACGCTGAGCGTGTGGGCTTTCGAAGAGATCTTTGCCGCCTCGCTGCCCCTCGTACTCTCACCCACACTGACCGTCCGCATCCCCACCGTCGCCGGCTATGCGGCCGCAAAACTGGGCGCCTGGCTCGACCGCTCAGCGTGGCTCGAGACCAAGGACGGCGCCGACCTTGCACTCATCCTGTACTGGTACGCCGAGTCTGCTGACGCCAACCGTCGCCTCTACGAAACACCCGCGGGCAACGAGATCCTTATCGCCGAAAGCGTCGACGTTCCTCTGGCGGGCGCACATCTGCTCGGTACCGACATCGCGACCACGATCGGCGACGCTCGATTGGCCGAGCTCCTGCCGCGCTGGCCGGGCGACAGCGATCTGCTGGTCCGCGAGCTCGAACTGCGTGGCGGTCCGGCTTGGCCGCACGATTCCCAACGGCGTCGCAACCTCCTGGACGCCTTGACTCGCGGACTTGCGCGGACGAAGTCCTGACGCCCGCGTAGACGCATCAGCGGGAGATCCCGTGGTCGGCGCCGCTGCGGTAGAGGTCGTGGTGGTGCTCGTGGCTTGGTCTTGGCGCGTTTCGGGCTGCCCAGCCCGCTCGGGCCCGTGCGTCCTTCTCGTGTTCGTGGTCGTGGACGCAGGTGGCGTGTTCGGTCTGGAGGCGTCCGACCGGGAGGGTTCGGATGGCGGGTTCGCGACCGAGTGCGCTGATGCGGTCTTGGGTCTGGTTGAGCTGCTGGGTGAGGGTGCTGAGGTTGTTGCCGGCAGCCGCGAGCTGGCGGGCAGGTCGGTCGGTATAAGCGAGCGAGCCCAGGCCAAGGTCGTCGAACTGGTGTGCGCGGGCGTTCTCGGCTGCGGTGCGCGTGTCCCTGGCATTGCGTGCATGCTGATCTGCGACCTCGACGGCGTGACGGGTCGCCGCAAGTTCTGGGTGCGCTTGGCCGGCGGCGCGCTCGGCGTACCGACTGATCGCCGCATAGAGCGCACTGCTGCCGTTGAACGGCATCCGAGTGGCCAGCTGGTCGGGGTCGAGCAGCGCGTCGACGGACCGTCCTGTGACGTCGGTGAGGATGGGCTGCCAGCCTCGGGCCCAGCTGGTGAGGTTCTCGCGGGCCGCGTTGACCTGCGCCCGACCGCGTCCGAAGTGTCCGGTGCCGGCTCGGATGGTTTCGGCAGCCCGGGCCGCGCTCGGATAGGCCCGGTCCCAGCGGTCGTTCAGGTCGCGGGCCAGGTCGCTGGTCTGGGTGGTGATGGCGGCCTCGGTCTGCCTGAGCCGGCCACGAGCGTCCTCGGAGTCCACCCATGCCTGCTGTTCGGCGCCCCGCAGTTGCGCGATCTGTGGGTCGGTCTCGGCCCGGAGCGGGACGATCCGGGCCAGTTCGTCGCGAGTCGACGTCGCTTGAGCGATGTGTCCGGTGAGGTCGGCCTGCAAGGTCCACGCCCTCCGCAGGTCGATCAGGACAGCCTTCAGCGGCCGCCCGGTCGCGTACGTCGCGTACGTCGCGGCCTCCGAAGCGGCCAGACGGGCGGCGTGGGCGGGTCCGAGGTCGGCCCGGTCGCGGGAGAAGGTGCTGATCCACTGGGCGCGGGCGTCCTCGACGCTGCCGGCGACCAGGTGAGCGATGTTGGTCTCGCGGCCGCGGGTCATCCCGACGTACGCGGCGGCGGCTCCGGTGTGCTCGCCCACGAGCAGGTGCGCCTGGTCGACGGTGTGGCCTTGGGCGCCGTAGACGGTGGTCACATAGGCCAACTCCAGATGGTCTTGGACATAGCCGGCGGGTAAGCGGCGTTCACCACGGCCACCATCGAGGGCCAGGGTGCCGTCAGGATCGATCCCGGTGACGGTGAAGGTGTCGCGGTTGGCGACGTCCAAGGTGCGGTCGTTGCGGCGGGTGGCGACCCGGTCACCGACCCCGATCCGTTCTCCGGCCGCTGTCGTGACCGCACGGGTGTCGTCGACCCGCCCGGTGGCGATGAGTTGGTCGCGGATGGTCGCGTTCAGGGCGGCGACCTGTTCCCGGGTCTCGGCGATCACCAATACCGGCTCGGCAGAGCCCTCAGCCCATGGTTGGGCGCCGATCTGGGCGAGGGCGCGGGTGCGTTCTCTCTCACTGGGGTGCAGGCGGATTTGTCCTCCGGCGAGGAGGATGTCGAAGACGCCGTCGGGGTGTTGGCCGGTGCGCATGGCCAGGCTGAGTTCGGCGTAGTCGGGGTCGGCGAACCGGTGCACGGTCTCCAGGGCCAGGCAGGATTCGGGGTTGGCCCAGCGGGCGGCGAGATCCAGGACGCCTCCGCGGCCGACTGCGGGGAGCTGGTGTCGGTCACCGACCAGCGCGAGCCGGGTGTGGTGTTCGTCGGCGATGACGAGCAGGGCTCGGGCGGTGTCCTGGTCGAGCATCCCGGCTTCATCGACCAGCAGCAGGTCACCCGACTGGAGGATCGCGTCAGGGTGCGGGCCCGGGTACGTCGCGCCGGTGCGTGGGTCGCTCTGGCCCGCGCGCAGCCGTGTCCAGGTGCCGTGGCTGTCCCACCGGTAGCCGTGCTGGTGCGCCAGCCAAGCCGCCGAGTACGCCGCGGCGCCGGTTTCGCCTGCGGCGACCCGGGCGGCCTTCAACGTCGGGGTCACCACCACCAGCCGATGCCCTTGTCGTTCCAGCAACTGCCGGGTCGCGGCCAACGTGGTGGTCTTCCCCGCCCCCGCGGCACCCTCGACGAGCGTCAGCGGGCCGGTCCCCGCCAACACGGCTACCACCGCCCGCTGTGCGGCATCCAGCTCCTGGCCTGTTTCGATCCCACCGGCCATGTGTTGGGCAGAACTGGCGGGACCCGCCGGTGTGTGGGCGGTGCGGGCGATGAGCCGGGTCGTGAGCTCGCCCTCAACGGCCAAGACCTCAGGCGAGGTAAGCGCTCGGAGGTGTTCGGGCACGCTGCGAGCAGATCCGTCGCGGTCGACCACAAGCGGGACACAGGCCACCAGCGTCCGGGCGGTGAGGTCCTCGGCCAGCTCAATCCGCACGGCCGCGGTCGCGACCAGCCCGGTGCGAGCGAGCAGCTGTTCGACCTCACCGCGAACATCGGCGCCGTTCCAGGCCGACCGGCGCGCACCCAACCGGGACAGGATCGTCTGCACGGCTCCGCTGCGATCCAGCTGACCCACCCTCGGCCCAGCATCCGCAACGACCCTCGACGCTGTCGAGCCCATCTCAGGATCGCGGTAGCCGAGTCCGTACAGCTCCTCGACCCAGGCCGCCGTCAGATCGGCTCCGTCTTTGGGGATCACCTTGTCCGGGCGGGCTTCTGCCCAGGCTCGGGCATCCCAGGATTGGCGCAACTTCGGACCCGGCTCGGCCCCAGGGTTGCCGGCCCGCCAGTCGGCTTCATAGCGGTCCATGTTCCGTCCGATCTGCGCGGCCCGGGCACTGAAAGGGCCGGTGAACGACGCGAGTTCGACGATCTCACCGGACTGCGGATCAACATGGAACCCGTGGGCGGCGAGAGCTGCCCGAAAGTCGGGGTCGCACATCACCGCCGCGTGACCGATGCCATTGATCGCATCGAGGCTGTCGCGCGCCCCGACGGTGTGCAGACCCCGCCACGTGCCTTCAGCGAAAACCCGGGCGTTGACCTGGAGGTGCAGGTGCCGATGTGGATCACCAGCACGGGAGGTGTAGTGCCGCACCACAGCCGCCTCAATCTGCTGCACTGGGACCTGGACCTGGCGCCCACGTGGACCGACCCGGGTGGTCGAGTGCTCGGCCAGCCACCCGATGATCTGCACCGCTGCCCGGTCCTGCGCGCCGTCGTAGGCCTCGGCGATGTCTGGGTGCAGTGCGGCCGCCAGTGACCAGGTCTTCGGACCGTTGACCACGACCTCCACGAACCGGACCGCCTGGTCGTC
>JABBOX010000168.1 GCA_012927555.1 Phycicoccus sp. | reverse complement strand
CTCCTGGGGGCGGTTGGGCGCTTCAGCACCGCTAACCGCACTCCAGGAGGGGCCTCAGCCGCGGGACGCGGCGAGGCAGACGGAATCGTGTCGGGCAGATCTCATGACCGTCAGCGGGCAGTTTTCATGTCCGCCACCGGGCAGCTTCATGGCCGTCTCCGGGCAGTTTCTCGTGTCCGCTGTCAACTGTCATCAGGACCTTCGACTCATGCCCGACCGGACGCCTCCGAGCGAGCATGAGCGGGCGGTACCAGCGGCCGGCAGCCTCACCCTCGAAGTTCATCGGGCTTTGACAGGCCGGGATGCGGCGGTTCGCATGACGTGGGCGTTGACTTTGGGGGTGGCCTTGGCGTTGACTTGAATGTTGGTCGTCCACGACCAAGCGACACGATAGAGGCGCCGCTTGGACCGACTCACACGACGCCCTCATCCCAGGTCCTCGAATCAAGGAGCTTGACCCTCATGACATGGCGCAATCGTGCTGCCTGCCTGGACGAGGACCCCGAGATGTTCTTCCCCATCGGGAACACCGGTCCGGCGTTTCTCCAGATCGAGAGAGCAAAGGTCGTCTGCCGTCGCTGCGAAGTCCTTGAAACCTGCCTCAGCTGGGCCATGGAGTCCCGACAGGATGCTGGAGTGTGGGGCGGGCTGTCCGAGGACGAGCGGCGTGCGCTGAAACGACGCAATGCCCGCGTCCGCCGCGCCAGCTGAGCTACCAGCCGAGTCGCGCCCTCTCTTCAGAACTTTCCCGTATTCAGCCGACGCTGAAGGGCCTTGATGGTGACGGGACCGGGGACGCCGTCAGCGGTCACACCGATATAGCGCTGTATGGCTCGCCAGGTAACGGGTCCGAGCAGACCGTCAGCGGGGGAGCCAACCGTGTGCTGCACGGCGCGGATCAGTGCGGAGGGCTTGGACACGATGCCATCAACGGGCGTGCCCATGAGCTTCTGCCACAGGCTGGTTGTGGCCTTTCCCCACACGCCATCTATGGCGAGCTGCGATGCGTTCGTCGCGGTCTTGACTGCTCTTGGTGCAGGGACCGATGCCACAGGGGGAGCCTGCTGCGCCGGTTGTTGAGCACCGCTCAGGGGCATCCCCGCCTTCACCCACGGGATGAGATGCGAGCCCGCACAAGAAGTGGAGAAGTGTTCCCCATGGAAGGACTTGGCGAGGTTCTTCCCCGCTAGCCGGGACGCCTCAGCGTAGAGCGCGACGACGGCAGCCTTCGCAGCCTCAGACGGCTCTTGAGATCCACCAATCGCCACCTGCACGCCGATGCCGTTGCGGTTGAAGTTGGGGCAGTGCGCTCCGACCAGGTTCCAGCCGCGCCCCTCGTAGACGTTGCCTGCTTGGTCGACCAGGAAGTTGTAGCCGATGCCAGCCCAGCCGTTGCCGTGATGCTCTTTGTCGACGGCTTGCGGGACGGCGTTGCCAGTACGAGTGATAGGGGTGCCCCCGTCGTAGTGGACCAGAAAGTGCTGACGCTCGGTCGTCGGCACGGCGTGGATGGGCTGCGCCCAAGCGCGTCGACCCCACTTTGCGCCGGGAATGATCTTGATGGTCATGTGTTCCCTCCAATCACCACTGCAGCAAGGTTAGCGTCGCAGAAAGACGAAAAGGAAGCCTTCAAACCTGGTGTGACTGAACGTCCTGACCTCGCCGCAAACCAGTCCTCAAGCGCTTCAGCGCGCTGACATGCTCAGCGGGGGTTGGCCACCGAACGCGGTATTGACTTTGGGGGACTGGACGGTGGGGTGACCGGGGGCTTCGTCGCGGTATGGGCTGGCGTCGCGGGTGGCTCGGCAACCTTGGTCTTCGGTTTGGTCGCCGGCGGGTGCGGTGCCACCGGGTGGGCTGGCGTCGGCTTCACCTTCGCCGCAGCTCTGGCGTTGGCCCTGGCTCTGGCCTCGGCGTTCGCTCTGGCTCTGGCCTCGGCGTTCGCTCTGGCGTTGGCCTCGGCGTTCGCTCTGGCGTTGGCCTCGGCTTTCGCCGTTGCATCACGTGTCGTTGACGGCGTTGGGGACGCCGGCCGAGAGATCAGGGCTGAAAGGTTGCTCGCCTGCGCCTCCGCCCACGAGACCAGCTCATGCCGGATATCCGGTTGGAGAAGCCCACCGCCCACACCGAGTCCGAGCAGGCAGGCGCAGGCCACAGCGATCAGGCGTGTCGTTCTCAGGCGGGGCATGCCTGCGTTGGGTGACGTGTGCGCCGGGACCGGATCCGACGATTCGAGGTTCTCCGCCGGGACCGCTTGTTCGGAGTGGCCGATCGTCTTGTACTGGTCGGTCCAGAAGTCGCCGAACTTGTACCGCAGCTGACCGTTGCCGACGTAGTACCACCCGGGGGGGTCTTGGGCCATGTGCCACCTCCTGTGATCGGCACCGACCCTATGAACGGTAAAGGCCGTCTCGCCGTTCCGTCCATCGGATCTGGAGGAACTGGCCGAAAGGACTACCGCGAGAAGCTGCTCTTTGGCAATACTCAGGCTCGGCAGGGTCAGGACTCTCTGAAAGGTCGGACATGGATCGCAGCACACTGCGCGAGATGCAGGCTCCACTCAAGCAGCGATACCGCGACGAGCCAGCCAGCGCGCTCACGCCGTTGCATGCGTCCGGATCGTTCGTCGACCCTGGCATCACCTGCACCGTCGAATCGTGGGCCGGCCCCGTCCGAGCCGGACTCCATCCAGCCACCGGTGGCGACGGAGGCGACGCATGCTCCGGTGACATGCTCCTGCAGGCCCTGCTGGCCTGCGCTGGCGTCACCATGCGGAGCGTGGCCACCGCGCTCGGCATCGATATCCGCGGCGCCAGGCTCCGCGCGAACGGCGAGTTTGACGCACGTGGCACCTTGGGGGTCTCCCGCGATACTCCCGTTGGTGTGCGCGCCATCCAGCTCGTCGCCGAGGTGGACACCGACGCCGACGACGAGACACTGGCACGTCTGGCTGAGCTGACGGAGCGCTATTGCGTTGTCGCGCAGAGCCTGGCCCAGCTGCCGAGTCTCAGGATCCAACGCGTCACGGTCGTGGGCGAATAACCCGGTTCAGGCGGTCTTGCTCCGCGGGATGTGAATCCCGAACGCGGTGTTCACCTTGGCGATCATCGTGTTGCTGCTCTTGACCACGATCTCAAGACGCGCCAGGGCAGCCTTTCGGTCTCCGCCTGCCCACTTTTCAGCGGCCTGCTGACTGAGCTGCGACATCTTCGTGTTGGTGGCAGCCCACCATGCAGGGTCAACCTTTGGGGGCGCGGGCAGTCCTTTGATCGCATCGAACTGGAAGCCGAGGCTCATCAAGTCAATGTGCATCGCAAGCTCCTGTCCGGAGTCCTTGCGAACATCGCTCACCAGGACCGGGATCTTTCCGACCTGCTTGGCATAGTCGGCTTTCGTAAAGCCGCCCCCGTTCCATGACGCGCTGGCGAGGTTCTTGGCCGAAGCGGTCACTGCTTTGGGGGAGGACGCGGACACGGCCGGCTTCAGCCCGCCCAGATTCAGCGACCCGTTGGCCGCTGCCGCACCGGTTCCGACGACGAGGACCAACGCCGAGCAGGCCACGAGCCACAACAAGCCGCGACCTCCCGACCCGGCCCGGGTCGGTGACTCCTGAGGGACAGCCTCCGCACCAACGACCTGACTCGGAACTGCGGCGCGACGGTTCTCGATCGTCTTGAACTCGTCGGTCCAGTTGTCGCCGTCCTTGAGCCGCAACTCCCCGTTGCCGACGTAGTACCAACGGGGCTCCTCAGCGCCCATCTGTACCTCCTCAGGTCGGACATGCTCAGCGCCCAAAGATATGTCCGCCCAGGGGGAAAAGTCCCACAAATTCTGGAGATATGGCCGAACGGACTAGTGGGACTGGACCAAGCAGCCGACTGCGGATTGGACTTGCGGGCTATAACGCCCGTCGGAGCTGTTCGCGGTGCAGACTGGGCCCGTGACCAGTGGCAGCAGCGATGTCGTTCGCACCCGGCTGTGGCGCGAGGGCCGGCTCGAGCTCGAGGACTTCCCACTTGAGCAGATCTCTGACCACCTCCAGGAGGAAGGCGCCCTCGTCTGGCTCGACCTGTGTGAGCCCGACGACGACCTTCTCCAACAGCTGGCCGGCGAGCTGGCCCTGGACCCTCACGCGGTGGAGGACGCGATCAGCAGTGGTGAGCGACCGAAGGCCACCCGTCACGCGACCCACACCTTTGTGACCGTCTATGCGACGCGCCTCGAGATTGATGGGGACTCTCCACTCGGCGCGCTCGAGTCCCGCCTCCAGGTCAGCCGCGTCTCTGCCTTCGTCCTGCCCCGGGGCATCGTGACGGTGCGTCCCGACACCGGCTTCGACATGAATCCCGTGGTGCAACGCTGGGAGGACGGCGCAGACCTGCTCAAGCTCGGTTCCGGCGCTCTGCTCCACGGCCTGCTCGACGTCATCGTTGACGGCCACTTCGAGACCATCCAGCTCATGGACGATGCGATCGAGTCCCTCGAGGACGGCTTGTTCGACGACAAGGCCGTGACCCGCGAGATCCAGCAGCGGACCTATCGCGTGCGCAAGGAGCTCGTTGAGCTACGCCGCGTCATCCTGCCCATGCGTGAGGTCATCAACGCGGTTCAGCGCCATCACGCCGACGACAACGGGCGCAGCAGTGAGCTCGACGGCTGGTATGCCGACCTGTACGACCACGTGCTGCGCGCATCCGAGTGGACCGAGTCGCTGCGAGACATGGTGACCACGGTCTTCGAGACCAACCTGTCGCTGCAGGACGCGCGCCTGAACACCGTCATGAAGAAGCTCACCGGCTGGGCCGCGATCATCGCCGTGCCCACCGCGGTGACGGGGTGGTTCGGCCAGAACATTGCCTACCCGGGGTTTGGCGAGCGCTCGGGCCTGATCGCCAGCACCATCGTCATCACCGCGCTCGCGGGCACGTTGTACGTCGCGTTCCGTCGGCGCGGCTGGATCTAGCGGGTCAGTACCTGTGGCGACCGTTACTCCAGCTCGAGTCGCTCGTAGGCGAGGGTGAGCTCCTCCATCGCAACGTCGCTGCCGCGCGCGTTGAACGGTCCGCTCACGTGTTTGATGATGCGAGCACGCAGGAGCTTCCACTCCTGGACCACCGCGGTGTGGTCTTCTGTCATCAACTGCACTGTCACCGTGCGATAGGCCGTCTGGTTGCCGTTGCGAATGTCGTTGAGCCACTGATACAGGTCGAGTGAGCCGATGATCCCGCGCTTGAGTACGACGTCGGGGTAGCGCGCAAGACCGGTGAGCTTGCGCACCTCGTTTCCTCTCTCGTTGCCGTTCCGGTACTTGACCACGTCCACCGACATGCCGATCTCACTGCACTCCTGGAAGCCGGCCTGGGGACCGTCTGTCGCCCCCGCACCAAGATCGATGAGGAAGTTGAACTGTGCGTAGGGGCGCTCACGCATGACTGCCATCTCAGGCTCCTTTGGTCTTCTTGCGGGCACGGGCGGGGCTGGACGGAAGCCCTTCCGACTGAGGTTTGTCGGGCGCCGGTTTTCCGGGCGCCGCAAGCCAGACAAGGTCGTCGTAGGCGAGCTCGAGCTCCTCGATCGCGACGTCATTTCCTGCGGCATTGAAAGATGGCCCCGACCAACGACACGGCCAGGCACCATCGAGCCGCCACGAGTTGACGATCGTGCCCCCTGCCGAATCGAGCTGGTGGATCGTCACCGGGCGTCGATCGCCTTTGCCGCTCATGATCTTTCGGCGCCAGTCGTAGAGCTCGGTCGAACCCGTCAATGCCCGACGGAGGACGACCGTCTCGAATCTGTGCGCCCGCTCCAGCGGTGGGAGAGTGACGTCGGTCTCGGAGCTGAGCGGGCCGACCTCTGAAAAGCCCAGCTCGCGCGCGCCGATGAAGACTCGGAAGTGACTCGTTCCGAGCAGCGGGGGGAGTTCGCGAACCGGCATGATCGTGACGACGGTACTCCGCTGCGGCGGTGTTGGCACCCCTCCGATTGAACCAGGGGAGGTTAGGGACGTCCACAAGTGCTGATCCGCGCCAGTCTCTTGTGTAGCGCCTCATGTGTGACGCGGTGGCCTCGTCAAGGTCGGCGGGAAAACCGTTGGCGCAGAACGGCGCCCACGTCGCGCAGGGTCGCCCGACCGCTCCAGGCGAGGTTGTTTCTCACTGATCGGAGCTGGGCCAGCCCGCGGCTGGGCCACAAACCTGCCCGCAACCGGTCACTGGCGCGTCTGGTTGACGCAGCGCCTCTGAGCACCTGTCGGACGTCATCGGCGAGCCCGCCAGGGTCGGGGGCAGATCCGGCATACCGCGAGCGTTCGAGCGTCTGCACGGCCCTGCCAAGGGCCGCGGACGCCTCAGCATCAAGGAACGCCTCCTGTTGGTAGTAGGCGCGCGCCTGCCGCGGGGTGCGACTCGGGGACGGCGGAATCCCGAGGTCGCTCAGTGACGACGTAAGGAAACTCCACTGAACCTCCACGCGCTGTGCGACTGTCCGCGCCGTGATGAGGTCACGGCGACGACGCCAACGTGCTGCCAGGGGCACGACCAAGGATCCGAACAAGCCCACCAGACACCCGAACAGAACCGCGCCCCATCCGTGGGTCAGCCACTGGAGCACAGCAGCTGGGCTCAGGTCGGTCCCTTGGCTGCCGCCACCTGAGGTTGGGAGATCGCCGATGTCCGGGCGTGTTCTCCTGTCGGGTGCCGGTGCCGTCGCGCCGCCCGAGGGGCTACCGCCAGGGGTCTCGCCAGCGGCGGAGGGCGTGGCATACGCGGGTGGCGCCGCCCTCGAAGGCGTGGGCTCGAACCTGGTCCAGCCCAAGCCGTCGAGATACAGCTCCGGCCAGGCGTGGGCATCGGCGGCGACGACGGTCCAGACGCCGTTGCTGCGGGTCCCCGGCAGGAAGCCGAGGGCCATGTGTGCAGGTATGCCGGCGGCACGCGACATCATCACCATGGCGGTGGCGAACTGGACGCAGTAGCCCTTCTTGGTCACCAAGAAGTTGGTAAGGGGATCAAAACCGGCGTCGTTGCCTGACGCGTCCTTGGCTGGGGGTGCCAGGGTCAGGGAGTAGGTGAACCCACCATCGGCGCGGAGGTACTCCTGGATGGCCATCGCCTTGTCGTAGTTCGAGGCCTTGCCGGCGGTGAGCTGCTCGGACAGAGCGGTGACCTTGTCCGCGGACGGTCCGTCCAGCGTCAGGTCCGTGGCGAAGAGGGCCTGGCTGGCTTCGCTCAATGGCGGGGTGTTCCGCAACATCGCGGCGGTGGGCTCCAGACGCCAGTACGACGCGGTGTAGGAGTCGGGGCTCTCAGCCACCCTCACGTTCTGGGTCTGGTTGTCCGCTCCCCATGCGATGCCACGCAGGTCGGCGTCGATCAGCGGATATGGCACGGCCAGGTTGGGATCGTTGAGCAGGTTGCGAGCGAAAGCCATGGTGAAACGTCGCTTGGGCACATCGCTGGAGAGGCCGACGGGCTCAGGGATGTCCGGGTCCGTCGACAGAGCCGGCGTGGGCCCACCGAAGGGTCGCCATATGCCTGGCTGGG
>JABBOX010000130.1 GCA_012927555.1 Phycicoccus sp. | reverse complement strand
CTTCGGGGTGGCCGCGGTATACCCGGCGCCCGCGCCCGGGGCGTAGTAGCCGGCGAGGTCCGCGATGATGTCGACGGTCCCGGCGGCGTTGTAGAAGGTGACCTTGTTCCCGGTCCCGACCCGGGCGATGACCAGGTTGGCGATGGTCTGGGCCCTGGCGAAGTTCAGGTTCGACGCGGTCGGCCGGGTCGCACCGTCCGGGTAGACGGTCAGGTAGCTGGTTGCGGTCGGGTTGGTCGCGGTGACATTCAACGCCACCGCGGCGGTCCCAGAGGGCAGGCCGGTAACGGTCAAGGTGACCTGTCCGCCCGGACCTACCTTCGCCTTCGCCGCGCCCAGCCCGGTGCGGGTGTCCAACACCCGCTTCGGAGAGAGAGCTATGAACGAACTCCCCGATCTGGGTGTCACCGGCGCGCTTGGTGCCGAGGCGGGTGAGGTGCCCGCCGCGTTGGTGGCCCTCACCGTGAACACGTAGCTCGTGCCGTTGGTCAACCCCGTAATGGTTGTGGTGGTTGTGGTCCCGGTCGTGGTAGCAGACGCGCCTCCCGGGGTGGCCGTCACTCTGTAACCAGTAACTAGGCTGCCATTGGCTGATGCTGCACTCCAGCTGATGGTCGCCCGTGCGTTGCCGCCCGCGGCCGAGACCACCCCTGGGGGACTTGGCGCCGTGGCGATCAACCGAAAGGCCATCGCATCCACACCGATCTTCGCGGTCGTAGAACTGGGGTCGTTGTCACCAACATGGACCGAGATGGAGCTGCCTGCCACGGCCTTGTGGGTGCCCAGGCTCGTGTACCCCGAGATGGGCGCTTGATCGACCACTTTGGTGGTCGTTCCCAAAGCGTCCCTGATGGTGTAAAGAGCCTTCGCGGTCGCGTTTGTTGACGTGATGTTCGCTTCGACGTCGTATAGGCCAGGCGAGAGCTGTGGCGACCAGGTGGCGCCATTGGCCTCGGTCGATCCGTTTGAGTAAGTCCAGTAGGCAAGTCCCTTCAGCCCGGACGTAGCGAGGGGTCGCCAGTAGGTCATGGAACCGGTGAAGACAAAGCCGCTGGAGCCGGGGCCCACGACGTTGGTGCCGTAGTCCACCGGAACGGCGGTACCGGCCACGCTGGCGTCGACCCAGTTGGCGTCAATGTTCAGGGTCGCGCCGCCCCAAGTCTGTTCGGCACCGCCGGAGTACTGGTGCAACCGCTGGTGACGGCTCCAGTATCTATCCGGAAAGCTCGGATAGCTGCTCGAGTCCGAGGTGGTCTGGAGCTGGTTCCAGTGCGCGAACCAGACATCGTCGGGGGCCACGAACCCTGCCGATCCGACCGACCTCGACATGTCCACCATGAGCGACGCTGAACTGCCATAGGCACCTGACTTGTACCCGCGGCGGTGCAATTCAGCCGTCCACGCCGAGATGAAGGTCATCACCGTTGCCGTGCACCCAGAGACCGACGAGCTGTACGCCTCCATGTCGTAGTAGATCGGCGTCCCCGACCCCAGGCCGAAGCGCTGCGCCTGGGCAACGGCATCGTCCGCGCTGGTGGTGCCCTGCGATGCGGCCTGAGAAGCGACGATGGTGGCGAGGCCGCTCTGGCCCACGCAAGGGGCTTGGACCCCGACATAGATCGGCAACACCCCCCAGCCCATCGATCGCACCTGACTCACCCAGGCGGAAGAGAGGTTCCCGTCGCCGCACGCCCTCATCGAACCGCCGATATAGATCCCGGCTGAGCGATAGGGCGAAGAGAGCCAAGAACTCATGGCCGATGCAGATGGCGCCGCGCACGTATCAAAAGCCATGCCGGTGAATGTGGAGCTCGCTTCGGTGGTTGATGCCGCCGCCGTGAACGAGACCGGTTCGACCGCTGAAGCCATCGTGTCGTTGGTCGCGGTCGTGGCCACGGATGAATCGGCCCGCGCGGGTGCGGGTGTGGAGGAGCCTGCCGACGCGACCGCTGACGCAAGCACCTGGTCGATCAACGAGCTGTCCGTCCCCCACGTCGCTTCCAGCTCGACGCCCTGAAGCACAAATTGTGTGTGTTTGTCATGGCTGATCGGGTTGGCGCCGACGCGCGCCGCCAACGCACCGACCTTCGCTGAGTGGGTCGGCAGAGGGTCTTTTCGCCCGGCCGAAAGCGTCCTCAACCAGACAGTGTCGACCCGCCCCACGGCGTGCGCAGGACAGTCCGACTGCGAGCCGAGCGACCCGAGATAGACCACCTGCCTGTCAAACCGAACGCAGGTCTCGGGGTGCAACCGAAGGTCGATCACCGGCCATGTCTCCGGCACTGTGACCCGCACGCCGCCGTAGGTGACGATCCGTGCAGGAGTGGATGGGCCGTCCCTAAACTGGGCCGACGCGGCAGTCGCCTTATCCTGCGCCCTGATGGGCTCACCCTGCGAACCGGTGACGGCATGCCTAGGGTGGGGCATCAACAAGGCGAACATCGTTACCGTGCAGATAAGGCCCGTGTGGGCAACCCGTCTCGTTCTGATCACGCGACGTCCTTCCAGCGAGCGGATGAGTCTGCGCCGGGGGGGCTCAGCCGGAATCAGCCATCCCAGAGCATGACATGAAATACGCCTCATCTGCCACACTGAGCACAATAGCGGCACAGGTCATTGCCGGGCCGAGCGTCCCACTGCCGAACACGCATCGGCCGTGAACCGGCCTCGCGAGGGAGGAAGGGGCTTGCGATGGCCAACTCGGCGTTACCAGTGATCGTTGGCCTGCTGCTGACTGCATGCGTCACTTTGACCGCCTGTGGCAATCCCCTGGCAACGTCTGCGGCCGGCACTACCGCCACCGCAACAGAGACATCTGGGGTCCTCCCGACGCCAAGGGCGAGCCAGGCCACCACTGCGGCCGACGAGCCCTCGTCACGGACTACCTCACCCGCGCCAGATGAGGTGCCGGCCTGCGCAGATACCGACCTGATTGTCTCGGTGAGCTCGAGCGGTGTTGCAATGGGACACGTCGGCTCGACCATCGCGTTCACCAACGGCTCGGACCGCCCGTGCACGTTGACCGGCTACCCGAGCGTCGCCGGCGTGGACACGACCGGCCGTCAGGTGACCCAGGCGCTGCAGACCCTCAGCGGCTACCTGGGCGGCAACTACACCATTGCGGCAGTCCGAATGGCCCCCGGCGGCAGAGCCTCCGCTCTGGTCGAGGGAACGGACATCCCCACAGGCAGTGCCACCACCTGCCCGGTCTACCCCCGCCTCGTGGTCACCGCTCCCGAACAGACCAACTCTCAAGTCCTCGCCGCGACCATGCCGGGATGCTCACCCCTGCAGGTCCATCCCGTCGTGGCCGGAGCCACGGGGCGAGCCTGAACTTCACGCCACCACCGATATCCCACCATCGACGTCGTCACCGACTACGGCTGCTCGCGTCTCACGGCTCTAGTGCGCTGGCTTGGGCGAGGGCGGCGTCGGCCAGTGTGGTTTGTCCGACCTGTCGGTAGACGTCCGCGAGGACTTGCAGGGGCATGGGGTTGTTCGGTGCCAGGCTCGCGCTGGCGCGCAGGTCGGCGATGGCGCCTGCGGTGTTGTTCACCTTGGCCCGTACCTGGCCTCGGATCAGGTAGATCTCGGCATCGTTGGGCGCCACCCGGTGTGCGTGGTCGAGGTTGTGCAGCGCGTCGGTCAGTCTCCCGGTTTGACCGGCGTAGAGGCCGGCGTCGGTCAGTGTCCAGGGATCTTCTGGGAAGGCTGCCCGGGCCCGGTTCAGGTATTTGTCCACGACCGACCCGAATTGTTCTGGTGAGGGTTCAGCGATCAGGGCGTGCGCGATCTGGGCGTCGAGGCCGGCGTCCCAGGGGCGCAGGGTGTGGGCTGTGCCGAAACTGCGCACGGCCGCGGGTCCGTCCCCGGCCGCCAGGGCGCGCAGCCCGTCGCGCAGCGGGATCTCGGCAATGGCGGCGAGCAGAAGCACGACCCCCAGGACGGTTGCCGTAGCCGCGGCGACGCGGCGTACAACCAGACGGACCGGGCGTGGCCTGGGTTCACCCAGCAGGCTGCCGGCCAGCAGGCAGAACAGTGGTGTGCTGCCCGGTGCGGTGAAGTGGGTCAGCATCACGGTGGCCCACCCCGCGATTGCCGCCGCTGCGGCGATGGCCCACGGCGCGTCGGTGACGTCGCGTCGGAGCGTGAGGACGGTGCGGACCAGGAACCATCCCAGGACCGCGGCGATGAGCAGCAGCACGACTCCTCCACCGTCGGCGATCTGCAGTGGCAGGGAGTGTGGGCTGTCGAGCCGCCCGGCGCCGGCAAGTCGCACGTACTGGGCCGACTGCACCGCCGGAGACGCGTCCAGGAAACCCGAGGGCCCCACGCCCAACAGTGGATGCTGACCGAGCAGGCGCAGCGTCTCGGTCCACTCCAACCCACGCCCGGACACCGTCTGGTGGGACAGCGGGCTTTGCATCAACAGACGCTGCCGTGTCAACGGCACAGCCAACACGGCCAAGACGCCAACACCCAGGAAAGACACGGCAACTCGCCGAACCTGGGGCGCGCCCAGGAGGACGGTGACGATGACCGCGGCGACCAAACCCAACAACGCGCCCCTGGAAGCCGAAGTGACCACGAGGACACCGCCGGCGACCACCGCGCCCAACGCCCAGCGATCGCGCCGCACCAACGCGTGCAGGCACAGTCCCACCACCCCGACGCCGTAGGCCCCCTGCTCGGTCGCGTTGCCCAGCAGCGATCCCGGGCGACTCGTCGACGTCACCAACGGGTGCAGCCCAAACGCCTCCAACACCGCGACCAGCGCGATCAGCGACGCCGCCACAGCAGTGGCCCTGACCAGGTGGGAACGCAGCACCGGGTTCGCCCCCGGCCCCAGCAGCCACGCCCCCATCAAGAACGCCCCCACATAGACCGAGAGCGCAACAAACCCCTCGTAACGCGGAGCCCGCCCGATCAGCTGGGCCAGCGGGGCCTGCCCCAACAACGCCGACAATGCCAGCGTGATCCCAGCCAGGATCAACACGACTCGACTGCTCCGCTGAACCCTGCCAGGCAGCGTGGCCATCAACGCGCACGCAATCGCTACCGCCCCCAGGGCCAGCTTGATGAACACGAACCGGTTCAACGCCCCGGGCAAGAACACGGCCGGAGCCAGACCCAAAAGCCAGAGCGCGACCACATGCCACCCGCTGACCGGCGGGTACGACGACCGCCCAGGCTGCCCACGCCGGACAGACTTGGGCCGGACACCAGCCTGTCTTCCGCTCCCGCTCACGGCGACCTTCCCGGTTGAGGCGTGTTCAGGTACGCGTTCACGAACGTGCGCCACAAGTCGGTAGGCAGGCTGGACCCGGTCACCTCGCTGAGTCCGGCAATGTCACGCAGCGGGCGCTGCCTGCTCCCGACCACCACGGCAACCGCGGTCAGGTCACCGGTCGACCCGGCGAATAAGGCCGACAGGTTCCCCTGGGCGGTGCCGGTCTTGCCGACCACGATCCGACCCGGCAGTTTGGCCCGCCGACCCGTACCCCCCTCGACCACGCTGCGCAACGCCTGGGTTGTCTGCGCGACCACAGCAGCTTTGAATACACGCTTGCACGGGCCAAGCGGTACGAGACCGGCCGCCGTTGAGCTGGCGATCAGGTGGACCGGGCAGTGCAGCCCGCCCGACGCCACCGTGGCGTACGCGCCGGCGACGTCCCTGGCCGCCATCGGCGTGTTCCCCAAACTGGTGAACGGGTCCTGAGCTGAGAGGGTCACCGTCGAGGGGATCCCAGCGGCATGCGCCGCCGCGATCACGGACGGCAACCCCAACTGATCAACGGCAAGCCTGGCAAAGACAACGTTGAGGGAGTGAGCCGTGGCCGTCTCGAGGGTCACCACCGGAGCCGGCGACGGATCAGCCGAGAAGTTGCTGATCACCGCCCCACCACGAAGAGTCGTTGGCGATCTCGCGTCGAACCGCGCCGTCAGCGGTATCCCCGCCTGGGCCGCGGCCAGCAAGGTGAACACCTTGAACACCGAACCGGTCTGCTCAGGGGTGGAGGCCAACAGCCTTCCGTCATCAGCGGTTCCCGCCGCGGCAACGATCTCCCCGGTGGACGGTTTGACCACGATGAGACCCGCCCGCAGTCGCTTCCGCCCGTCGAGCAACTCGGTGCGCACCGTCGCCCGCTCAGCCATCTGTTCAGCAGTACGGTCGAGGGTGGTCCTGATGACCGTCCCCGGCAGGGTCAACGCGGTGGCTGGCAGGCCTCGTGACGTCGCCTCGGCCGCCACCTCAGCCAGCAACGCACCGGTCACACCACCGCTGGGGGGGTCTGTCCCCGAAGGCGTCGCAACGTTCTGGGCGGGCAGGCGGCCCAGCAGAGACCCATCGCCCCACAGAACCGCCGCACCCCACCCCGCAGAGGGAGCCAGCTTCGGCAACGACGAGACCTGGGGTGAACACGCCGACAGGACCGACACCAGACCCACAGCAACCCAGCAACGGACTCGACGCTCGGTCACGAACCCACCGCCGCCAGCGTTGACAACATGCTCATGTGTACCTGCCCCACGCCACGATCGCATCCTCGAAATCCTTCGGAGTGATGACGCAGATCCGACCCACAGCGCAGATGACGGCTTCGCGACCACAACGGCCGAGGGTAGCCCGAGCCGGTGAAGCCCGAACCTTGGCCCATGTTTCTCACAGGTGAATCAACCACTGAGGGCATCGGAACAACCGGACGGAAGAAGAGGCATCAGCGTCCTTCATGACCCGGTTTCCCAATGACAACTGCGGTCCAGCATGCCCATGACTCTCGCGCGATCAGACCATCACGGGTTGCCAACTAGCAGGGCATTGATCCCGGTCTTGGCCACACCCAAAGTGACGGCCACCGGGGTTGCCGTGTCCGAGGTCGGCTGGTTGAGGTAGCACTGGTCGATGTACCCGGTCGCGTCTGAGGACCCGCCCGAGGCACCGGAGCCGTAGAAGCACACCTGGTAGTCGTTGCCCGCATAGAGCCCGGTGACCGTGTAGCTGCCATCGGCGGCCGTGGTGGCGGACCCGGCCCCCCCGGTGGACGGGGAGAACACGTTCACCCAGACGTCGGCCAGCCCGTGATGGGTGCCTCCGGCGTCGGTCACCAGGCCCGAGATAGCCCCCGCCTTGAGCATCGCGGCGTTGACCCCGGTCCTGACCACACCCGCGGCCACGGCCACCAGAGTCGGTGTGCCCAAGCTCGTCTGGTTGTCGAAGCCCTGGTAGGCATACCCGAAGGCGTCCGACGACCCACCCGAGGCACCGGAGCCATCGAACCACACCGAGTAGTCGGTGCCAGCCGGCAGCCCCGTCACGGTGTAGCTGCCATCGGCAGCCGTGGTGGCGTACCTCCAAACCCCGGTGGAACTGGAGCTCACCTGAACCTGAACGTCCGCCAGCCCGTGATGGGTGCCTCCCGCATCAGTCACCATGCCCGAGATACCGCCCGCCTTGGGCAGCGCGGCGTTGATCCCGGTCTTGGCCACACCCGCGGCCACGACCACCGGGGTCGCCGTGCCTGACGTCGGCTGGTTGTTGTAGCACTGGTCGACGTACCCGAGCGTGTCCGACGACC
>JABBOX010000273.1 GCA_012927555.1 Phycicoccus sp. | reverse complement strand
GCCTCAACGCAACGGCCCTCAGAGGGGAACCTCTGAGGGCCGTTGTCGTGTCTGCAACTCCTCAGCGCGTCGCCTCGTATCGAGCGGTGCGGAGGCTGAATGCTCTGGCGGAGGCGAGCTTGAGGCGTGTCGGAGGTCCCGACGTTGAGGTCCTTTGCGTGCCGCGGCGATTCCTGAGGGGCCGCCGTACTGGGCAGTGCGTGGCGGCCCAACGAGCGATGCGTGAGACGAGAACGTCATTGTGTGCGGCCGGGCTCATGGCACCATGGCAGCCATGACCGCGATGCCCCAACACGACGACCTAACGACTCGTGCCTACTACGACAAGCTCGGCGACGCCGAGTGGCACCGGCTCACGCGCGACCTGCCCGGCCGGGTCAGCTTCGAGGTCCACCGGCGCTTCCTGTCCAGGTTTGTGCAACCTGGACAGCGAGTCCTGGAAGTGGGCGCAGGCCCGGGCCGGTTCACGACCGAGCTGGCCGCGTTGGGCGCACGCATCGTGGTGACCGACTTCTCGCCGGTCCAGCTCGAGCTCAACCGCGACTACGTGGGAAACACGCCCGCTGAAGAATCGGTGGAGTCTCGCGAGCTGCTCGACGTGCGCGACACGTCTCGGTATGCAGACGGCGAGTTCGACCTCGTCGTGGTTTACGGTGGCCCGCTGTCCTACGCGTTCGAACGGACCGACGAGGCACTCAAGGGGTTGCTGCGCATCACCGCCACGGACGGGGGGGTGGTCGCTTCGGTCATGTCCATGCTGGGCACCTGGCGTCACCATCTCGCCAGCGTCGTGGACCTCGCGGCGCAGGTGGGCGAAGACGCGAACGACGCGGTGATACGCACAGGCGACCTACGCCACATTGGCGCCGAGCATGCCTGCCAGATGTTCCGGGCACGCGAGGTTGAACAGCTCGTCGTTCGCTGCGGCGGCCGGGTCATCACCGCCAGCGCAAGCAACTGGGCATCGCTTGGCAACCCCGCGGCGTTGGAGCAACTGGAGTCGGACCCTGAGCGGTGGCGGCGGTTCCTCGAGCACGAGGTCAGTGCATGTGCCGAACCAGGGGCGCTCGATGGCGGCACTCATTTGCTGTTCGCCGCTCGCTCGGTGAAGGCCGGCTGACCTCGGCCGCCCACAGCCACCGAAGGGCCTGGCAACCCGGGCGATATGTCAGCGTCTCCTGCCGAACAAGGTATCTGTGGTGGGGGCATTTCCTTGCGCATCCACACCGCTCGCCTGGATCTCCGGTAGCGAAGCACCCTCGATTTGCCCACACGCAAGTGGATCTTGCTTACCGCACCAACGGGCTGAGCACACAGCCTTGCAGGTCACGGCACGCCTCCCGCCACCGTGATCCGAGGACCGGAACCATGAAAACGGACCGGGCGAGAACCCTGAGCAAACCCGGCTAAAACGTCAGCGAATTACCCACACCCACCTCATCTTGCTGCCGCACTTACGCAGGGATGACGGTGACCTCGCCTCGCCCGAGACCGCGAACACCCTCGGCATGCAGGCTCGCATCGCCCACCACGATCACGGTCCACTCACCGGTGACATAGCGTTTGTAGGCCGTTGCCAGGGCGTCGGCATCGATGTCCGCAAGCGCAAGCAGGCTGGCCGTCGTGAACTCTGTGGTCAACCCTTCGAGTGATAGTGCCGCGGCCTCATCTGCCAAAGTGTCGGCGGTGGCGTAGCGCCCCGGCGCCGTCTTTCCGATGAAGTCGACACCAGCCTGGGTCTCCTCCCCCGTGAAGCCGTCACGGGCCCGATCCAGGATGTCGAGCAACAGCCCCAGCGCCTCGACGGTTGAGTCCGCGCGAACCGAACCACTGGTCAGGAACATGCCTCCGCACCGACGCGGACGAAAGCCCGAACGGATGCCGTAGGTGAAGCCCTTCTCCTCGCGCAGGACCGCATCGACCCTGGCGTTGGGCGAGCCCCCGACGACGAAACCCAGCACCGGGTATGCCGCCCAGCCGCCGTCCACCCGGCGGTCCGGTCCTGGACAACCGACATAGAACTCGGTCTGCACCGAGCCGGGGCGGTCGAGGAACACGATGCGCTCGGCGTCCGTGGCCCGGGCAGCGGCACGCGGCTCAAGAACGTCGGCCGGTGCTTCGCGCCAGGACCCCAGCGCGCGCTCGACCTCCGCCACGACGTCCAGATCACTCAGGTCCCCGGCGACGACGATCGTGGCTCCGGAGGGCTGGACGTTGGCGGAATGGAAGGCGACCAGATCCTCGGGCGTGATCGCCGAGATCGTCTCCTTGGCACCAGCGGTCGGACGCGAAGCGCGCTCGGCGGGGTCGAAGTACGTCGAGATGAACTCCATCGCCGCTCGGTGACCAGGCACGGCACGCTCTTGGTCGATCTCGGCCAGTCGGATCTTAACGTGGCGGGAGACCTCATTGGCCGGGAAGGCGGCCTCTCGCACCGCTTGGCTGAGCAGATCGAGCGCCTCCGTCAGGTTCCGCTTCGGCACGTCGACATCGACGATCAGACCCGACTCGCTGGCGCTGGCGCCGAGTGCAATTCCCTTGCGCTCCAACAGCTCGGCAAACTCCTCAGCGGTATGCCGGGCCGTCCCCTCATCGAGGGTTCGCGCCATGATCGTGGCGATGCCTTCGCGCTCTCGCGGCTCGCGCTCAAGAGGCATCGGGACAGCGAGACGCACCGAGATGACGTACTGGCCGGGGACGTCATAGGTGACCACGTCCAGTCCGTTGGAGAGCTCGGACCGCTGCGCCTCGGGGAACGACCACGGCTCCGGTGCGATCACGTCCGGCCGCTCGATCATGCTGTCCTGGGTTAGGGCGCCATCCTGCTCGGCCACGCTCTCCTGATGGGTCATGAGGCATCTCCGTCTTGCTTGAGGTAGGCCACGACGGCGCGCGAGTCGGGCATGAGCCACCGGGCGGCCGCCTGCTGCACCTGATCAGCCGTCACCTCGCCGAGGCGGTCGAGGAAGGTGTTGATGTAGCCGGGATCGCCCTGCAGCATCGCGTGATGGCAGATGTGGTCCGCGCGCTCCTCCTGGCTGGCGAGGGCCGACAGCCACGCCCGCTCGGTCTGGGCCATCGATGACTCCATCTCGATCTCGGTTGGTCCCTCGGCGGCGAACCGCTGCAGCTCTTCGCAGGCAGCCGCCTCGACCGCGTCAGCGCTGCAGCCATCCGCGACATCTATCGCCATGAACCCCAACGAGACTCCGTCCACGAAGCCCATGGCGTGGGACGAGACGCTGGTGGCGATCTGTTCCCTTCGGACCAGTCGCTGGTAGAACCGCGAGGTCGCCAGGCCACCGATGATGTCGATCGCCAGCGAAGACGCGAAGAACTCCGGGGTGTCATCGACGGGAAGCCGGAAGGCGAGATGAAGACGGTCGGCGGGGACATCTTCGATGTGCTCGTCGCGAAGGGGTTCAGACAAGGGAGCCAGCGGCGCGACGGGCTCTCGAGATGCGGCCGCAGTGGCCTTCAAGGGGCCGAAATACCGCTCTGCCGAAGCGAATCCCTCATCCGGGGTGAGGTCACCCACCAATGTGAGAACGGTGTTGTTCGGACCGTAGTAGCGGCGGAAGAACTCGTGCACGTCCTCGACGCTCGCGGCATCAAGGTCCTCCATCGAACCGATGGTCGCGTGGTGGTACGGGTGGCCCTTGGGGAAGACCGCCGCGTAGGTGTCGATCAGAGCATTGCCATAGGGCACATTGTCGTAGCGCTGGCGCTTCTCCTCCTTGACCACATCGCGTTGGTTGTCGAGGTTTTCCTGGTTGACGGCATCAAGGAGGTGGCCGTGTCGGTCGGCCTCCATCCACAGGGCCAGATCCATGGCCCCCCGCGGCATCGTCTCGAAGTAGTTCGTGCGGTCGAACCACGTCGTGGCATTGAGCCGTCCGCCGGCCGCCATGAGCGCCGAGAAGTGCTCTCCTGACGCCACATTTCGCGACCCCTGGAACATCAGATGCTCGAAGAGGTGGGCAAAACCGGTGCGGCCCTCGACCTCGTGACGTGAGCCCACGTTGACCCAGAGGTTGACCGTGACGTTGGGAACACTGTGGTCCTCAGAGACGACGACCCGCAGGCCGTTGGCAAGGTTGTGTTCGGCGATCTGGTAGTCGAGCGGCATGCGCCCCACACTAGGCGACGGCGTCCCACCTCTGGGCACGCGGCATCGCCGGGGTCAGGTCCGAATCGGGAACCCCTGTCAGGTCTTGAGCTCGTGATGGATTCGGCCGCTGAGCTCGACCAGTCGTCCACCACCGCCACCCCCACGCACTGCGATGATCTCGGCGGCGATGGAGACTGCTGTCTCCTCAGGGGTGCGCGCACCGAGATCGAGCCCGATCGGACTGGACAGCCGGGCAAGCTCCTCGTCGCGCAGTCCTGCCGCGCGCAGTCGCTTCATCAGGTCGGCGTGGGTACGACGCGACCCCATCGCTCCGATGTAGGCAACCTCAGGGCGCCGCAGCGCGACCTCGAGAAGTGGCACATCGAACTTGGGATCGTGGGTCAACACACACATCACGGTGCGGGAGTCGATGGCTCCAGCCGCCACCTCGTTGTTCAGGTAGCGATGCGGCCAGTCCACGACCACCTCGTCGGCGAACGGGAACCGCGAAACCGTTGCGAACACGGGTCGGGCATCGCACACCGTCACGTGATATCCGAGAAACGACCCGAGCCGTGCGACGGCTGCGGCGAAGTCGATCGCACCGAAGACGAGCATGCGCGGCTTGGGTGCATAGGCAGCGCAGAAGACGCGCATCCCTTCGCCCCTGCGCTGACCGTCGGGACCATAGGTGAGCAGCTCGGTGCGCCCGTTGGCCAGCAGCCCCCGCACATCGTCGGCGATCGCCGCCTGCGCCCGCTCGGACCCCAGGGCACCCTCAACGGGTATGCCGTCCCCATCGGGACGCACGACCAGTCGCCGCCCGACCCACGCCGGATCCGGGTGCTCGACCACCGTGGCCACGGCGACCGGGCGACCGGCTTCGATGTCGTCGGCCACCGCGGCGAGCTGGGGGAACGTCTCTTTCGACACCTTCTCCACGAACACGTCGAGGATGCCCCCACACGTCAGCCCGACGGCGAACGCGTCGTCGTCGCTGACGCCGTAGCGCTGCAGGACCGGGTGGCCATCGGCCATGACCTGCTGCGCCAGCTCGTAGACCGCGCCCTCGACACAACCCCCTGACACCGAGCCGACGACGCTCTGGTCCGGGCCGACCAGCATCGAGGCACCAGCCGGCCGTGGCGCCGATCGCCACGTCCCCACGACGGTCCCGACACCGATCGTCTCGCCGTCGCGCCACCAGGCCATCAGCTCAGGCAGTACCTCACGCACGCGCCACCACCTTCAACAGCTCCGCGAACGACGCCAGCGAGTGCCCGGCCACGAGCTGGTCAACGTACGGAAGCGCCGCGGCGATACCGCCCTGGACGGGTTCGTATCCAGCCTTTCCCCGGTGCGGGTTCATCCACACGACGGCGTGGGCGAGGCGCTGGAGCCGGGCCACCTGCTCACCGAGCAGCCGGGGGTCGCCGCGCTCCCAACCGTCGGAGGCGATCACGACGACCGAGCCACGCGCCATCCCCCGTTGTCCCCATCGGACGATGAATGCCCGGATCGACTCACCCAGACGGGTGCCACCCGACCAGTCCGGGATGCTCTGCCCCGCTGCCTTGAGCGCCTCGTCGGGATCGCGAAGCCGCAGTGCCGTTGTCACCCGGGTGAGGCGGGTCCCGATCGTGAAGACCTCGACGCGACCCGGAACCGCGTGGGAGATGCGGTGACCCAGCCGGAGCAGCGAGTCGGCATACGGCTCCATCGACCCGGAGACGTCCACCAGCATGACGATCCGCCGAGCCTTGGTCCGCGGGCGGCGATAACGCAGCGGTCCGGGTTCTCCCGCCCGCTGCAGCTGTTCCCGCAGGGTGCGCCGAGGATCGATCTCGCCCCTGTTGGACGGGCCCCGCCTGGGGCTGCGACGTCGCGGAGGATCGACCCGCAGTCCCTCGAACAACGTTGCCAGTGAACGGCGTTCGACTTCGGAGAGCTGAGCGATATCGCGATGCCGCAACACCTCGCTCGCACTCGCGAGGGCGCGCACTGCCTGCTCCTCACCCTCATCGCCACCTGTGGCCTCGGGCACCAACGACGCCCGCTGGACGGTCCTCGTCGCGGGCTCTCCGAGCCAGCGAGGCGCGCCCTCGGCAGAGAACCAGGCTCGGAACGCCGCGTCATAACGTTCTAGGTCTTCTGGTGACGAGCAAAGAGTTGAGCGGCCGGCCCAGAACACGCCCTGGCGGTCGCCCGCATTCGCCAAGGAGGCCGCGCGAAGGAACGACTGGGTCCGATCGGCTGTGACCAGCACACCGGCGTGACGCACCGTGCGGGTGAATGCCACCAGCATCTCGTCCGGCGCCAAGTGGGTCTTTGCCATCGTTCTCATCCGGCCAGGATCAGGTCCAGCGTCTTTCGCACGCGGTCAGAGTCCTCGCGGTACTTCAGCACCGCACCCAGAGTGGCGCTCGCCGTCTCGAGGTCGAGGTCATCGCGCCCGAGCTGATGCAGCGCCCTGGCCCAGTCCAGCGTCTCGGACACACCCGGAGGCTTGAGCAGGTCACCAGATGCCCTCATGCGTTGCACAGCGCGGGCCACCTGTTGGGCAAGCTTCGCGGACACCTCAGGCAGCCGGCTGCGCACGATCTCGACCTCGCGCGCCAGACCCGGGTGATCGATCCAGTGATACAGGCAGCGCCGTTTGAGCGCGTCGTGCAGCTCACGGGTGCGGTTCGAGGTCAGGACAACCACGGGTGGCTTGTCCGCGCGAACCACGCCGTACTCAGGGATGGTCACCTGGTTGGTCGACAGCACCTCGAGCAGAAACGCCTCGAACTCGTCGTCCGCGCGGTCGATCTCGTCAATGAGCAGCACCGCGTTCTGCTCTCGAAGCGCCCTCAGGATGGGACGGTCGAGCAGGAACCGGTCGGCGAACAGTGAGGCTTCCAGCGCCTCCGTGTCCACGCCCTCGCTGGTCGCCTCGACCGCCCGCAGATGCAGGATCTGGCGCGGGAAGTCCCAGTCATAGAGGGCCTGGCTGGCGTCGATCCCCTCGTAGCACTGGAGTCGGATCAGGGGGACGTCCAACAGCAGGGCGAGCGCCTCGGCGAGGGCGGTCTTGCCGGTGCCCGGCTCTCCCTCGAGCAACAGCGGGCGTTGCATGGCCAGGGCGAGATAGGTGATCGTGGACAGGCCCTCGTCAGGCAGGTAGCCGGTCGACCGCAACCTCGTCGAGACCTCCTGTGCAGACTCGGGTGGTTGCGCCATGAACCCACATTAGGCGACCGACGGCTCAGTCCGGAGGTTCTTGCCCAGCCCGTTTTTCTGGCGCTGGTTCCGGTTCCGGCTCCGGTCCAGGGCGCGGAGAAAGCGTCGGAGCGAAGTCCCCGCCGAGCTGTTGGAACGCCTGGCGGGCAAAGATCTGCTGCTCGGTGACCGTCCTCTCGGCACGGCCGCGGCCGATGAAGCTGACCAGCCAGTGCAGCAGTGTCGTCAACCGGTTCTTGAACCCCACCATGTAGACGAGGTGAAGGCCGAGCCACATCAGCCAGGCCGTGAACCCGGCGAACCGGAACCGCCCGATGCTGGCGACCGCGCTGAACCGCGAGATCGTCGCCATACTGCCCTTGTCCTTGTACTGGAAAGGCTGCCCGCCAGGCTTTCCGGCCAGCCGGGCCTTGATCTGACCAGCCGCAAAACGGCCACCCTGGATGGCGACCTGAGCCACCCCGGGCAGCCCGCGCAGCGCGATCATGTCGCCCACCACGAACACCTCCGGGTGCCCCGGCAGCGTGAGGTCCGGCTGGACCTCTATGCGTCCCGCACGGTCCAGGCCGGCGCCCGACTGCTCAGCGAGAAGCGCCCCGAGCGGACTCGCCGAGACGCCGGCCGCCCACACCTTGCAGACGGACTCGATCCGACGCCTTTGTCCTTGGGCATCCTCAACCTCGATACCGGTGCCGTCGACTCGGACCACCTTGGCGCCGAGCTGCACCTCGACCCCGATCTCGCCCAGCCTGGTCTTCGCCCTGGCGCCGAGGCGGTCGCCGAACGAACCCAGGACCGACGCCGCCGCGTCGAGCAGGATGACGCGGGCCTGGCGAGGGTCGATGCGCCGGAACTCGTGGCGCAGCGTGCGGTGCGCGAGCTCGGCAATCTGGCCGGCCATCTCAACCCCCGTCGCCCCTGCGCCCACGACCACGAAGGTCATCAGCCGGGCGCGCTGTTCTTCGTCCTCAGCCAGCTCGGCCAGCTCGAAGCTGCCGAAGATGCGCCCCCGCAGCTCGAGTGCGTCGTCGATGCTTTTCATCCCCGGCGCGAACCTCGCGAAGTGGTCGTTGCCGAAGTACGACTGGCCAGCACCCGCGGCGACGATGAGCGCGTCGTATGGCGTGACGCGAACCTGGTCCAGAACCATCGACGTGACGGTGCGGTTGGCGAGGTCGATGGCGTTGACCTCGCCGAGCAGAACGCGCGCATTCCGTTGGCGTCCAAGGATCTCGCGGGTCGATGGTGCGATCTCACCCTCGGAAAGGATGCCGGTCGCGACCTGATACAGCAGGGGCTGGAACAGGTGGTGGGTGGTCTTGGCGATCAGCGTGATGTCAACGTCGGCGCGGTTGAGAGCCTTCGTGGCGAACAACCCACCGAACCCGGAGCCGATCACCACCACCTGAGGTCGGCGGCCAGCCATGGCGCTTGGTGCGGCAGGCTGACTCACGGATCGAGCGTACTCATCGACGTCCTCACAGCCGCACCCGCAGACCCGCGCGGAGACGCGCCAGTACCCATGTCAGCATGGCCATGGCAGCGGCATTGACGCCAAGGATCAGCCAGACCGCCACGGTGATGCTCTGGTCGTACGCGAACCCGAGCGAGACGCCCGCCGCCAGCAGCCCGAAGCCACGAACCAACGCCAACCAGCCGAATGCGATGGAGCGTGAAGTGGGGACGACGAGCTCGGTGACCACGGCCTTGACGGTTGAGTCCATCACGCCGTGGACAAGCCCCCAGACCGCGACGCCCACCCAGATCAACGTTGCGTTCTGGGTGAAGGCGATGGCTGCCACACCGGCGGCAACCGGCACGACAAGCAGGACCTGGGGTCCGAGTCGGTCATAGAACCGGCCCATGAGCAACCCGCTCAAGCCGTCGACCATCATCGCCAGAGCGAACAACAACGGCACCTGCGCGGACGTGAGCAGATGCTGTGTCTGGGCATGGAAGGCCAACAATGGGAACGAGGCAATCCCCAACGACAGCAAGCCAATCGTGCCGATGTACTGCCAGAGCAGTGGTGGCAGGCGGACCCGAGTGCTCCCGTCCGCGTGCCCCTCTGAACCATCGCCAGGATCGTGCGGTGCCTCACCACTCGGCGTCGGATCGTGCGGTTCCTGATCCTGCAGTGCCTGATCCTGCGGTGCCTGATCGTGCCGCGCCGAGCCCCCAAGCTCGTATACCAGTGGGTCGGGGACGCGATGGCGCAGCCAGAACAACAGCCCAAGGACCACAAGCCCGGGCACGATGAGGACGCCGAAGGCCAAGCGGTAGTTGCCCTCATGCTGCGACAGGACGGCCGCCAGAAGGAGCGGCCCAGCCATGGCGCCGGCCTGGTCCATCGCCTGGTGGACCCCGAACGCGGTCCCTCGGCCGGTCTGCGTGGATGCACAGGACAACAGCGTGTCCTTGGCCGGTGAACGCACCGCCTTGCCAAGCCGCTCGGTGCCGTACAGAACCAACGCCGGGGCGATCACGTTGGTCGAGCCGATCAACGGAACACTGAGCACCGTCAGCGCGTAGCCGGTAATCGTCCATGCCCAGTAGTGCCCCCGGCGCTGGACCAGGTATCCCGAGACCACTCGCAGGCCGTAACCGATGAACTCCCCTGCGCCGGCAACGACCCCGACAACTGTCGCCGATGCCCCTAGCGTCGCGAGGTAGGGCCCGATGATGCTCCGCGCGCCCTCGTAGACCATGTCCGCGAACAGGCTGACCAACCCGAAGAGGAGGACGAAGTGCCATGGCCGCAGTTGCGGACGACCCACGGCCAGCCGCCCCGACCTGTCTTCAGCCTGAACCATGGACCCATCGAACCAGCATCAGCCGGCGAATGGTGACCGGGTCAGGGGATGGTCGCCTCCGGCGCCTCGGGTCCGGCGTCCGGTGCGGAGGGGAACCGCAGCGCGAGGGCCGCCTTGATCTCGAGGTGACGCAACAGGAAAGCGCGCTCGTCGAGTCGCTTGCGCCGCAGCCAGCCGGTGACTTCGTCGTTGCACTTGCTGGCGTTGCAGGAGCCGCAGGTCGGCGCGATGTTGTCCAACGTGTAGCGCCCACCGCGCGAGAGCGCCAGCACGCAGTCGCGTTGCAGCGGTTTGGCGGTCGAGCCGCAGTACGCGCAGCCACCCCACGCCAGTTTGAGCGCGGTCCACTGCTCGGCACTGAGGTCGTGCTCGACGCGATCCATCCGGCGTTTGCGTCGGCGGGCGCCCCTGGCCTTGCGACTTCGGTTGACCGCCATCGCCCCAGCGTATGAGGTGATTCGTCAGGACTGCGGGAAGAGCTGGCCCGACCGGAAGTCAGCTGTTTGAGCCGGAGAACTTGCCAAGGGTTCGGCGCTGGATCCGAAGGTCGTCCCGGATGCCGTAGGGCACCGGCAGATTGCGCGCGTCCAGCTCAGCGGTGAACGCCTCAAGGGCGACGAGAAGTCGAGCTCGTGCCACGTCAACCACGCTTGACGTGCCGAGCGGCGCCCGACGCGCGACCGTCATCTCGGCCCGCGCGCTGGCGACCTCTTGGAAGAGTGCCGACAGGGGATCGCAGCCGAACGACGGGTCCGCCGCTGTGTTGGCATGCATGCGATTACTCGGTCTCTGTCGGTCGCGGACCGACGTCGGCCGACGATCTATGCCGGCAATATCGACTTTACGCGGTGGCTGGGCGTGCGGTGTCCGAGTTGCCGAATCTGAGCCTGCCCCGGCCGAAGCCGCTCACCCGACGAGGGCGGAAACGCGTAAAACCATCTATATGATAAGTTTATCAAGTGCTTATTCCGGCGAATGATGAAACTCGCATCAGTCCCCAGGAAGGTCACCTGTGACGTCAGAACCGATCTACACACTGAAGGCCGAGTTCTTCAAGGCCCTCGGGCACCCTGCGCGGATCCGGATCCTGGAGCTGCTGGCCGAGCGTGAGCACTCCGTGACCGAGCTGCTGCCCGAGCTCGGTCTGGAGTCGTCACACCTTTCCCAACAGCTCGCTGTGCTGCGCAAGGCCGGCATGGTGGTGGCCCGCAAACACGGCAACAACGTGATCTACTCCATCGCCTCGAAGGACATGGCCGAGCTGTTGGCGCTGGCCCGCAAAGTACTGACTGGGCTGCTCACCGACCAGATGGGTCTGTTGAAGGACCTGCAAGCCAGCGCTCGTGCCGCGGCACGAGCAGGCCACTGATGAATGCCACCAACCAGATGACGGCGACCGACCCGACGCGCCGGGAGAGAGACCAATGAGCTGGATCGGCAAGATCGGTCGGGTCGGCCGCATGGTCGAGCCCGCACACGATGCGCCCGAAGCGGCCATTGCCCCTCCCACCGGAGTGACTGGCTCGCTCCAGCTGCGGCACGTGGACTGCGGTTCCTGCAATGGTTGCGAGCTCGAGATCACCAGCGCCTTCGCTCCCATGTATGACGCGGAGCGTTTCGGTGCGCGATTGGTCGCCTCACCCCGCCACGCCGATGCATTGCTCGCGACCGGTGTCGTGACCCATAACATGCGCCAGCCGTTGCTCAACACCCTGAAAGCCATTCCGGAGCCGCGGATTGTCATCGCTGTGGGCGACTGCGCGGTCAACGGCAACATGTTCACCAAGGGCTACGGGGTCGTGGGCACCGTCGGCGATGTGGTACCGGTGGATGTAGAGATCCCTGGCTGCCCGCCCACCCCCCAGCAGATCATCACCGCGCTGCGCAGCGTGACCGGCCGGTGACTACCACTATCGACGCCTCCCCTGCCGTTCCGGCGCTTGGTGAGGGCCCCCGCGCCGCACGACGGTCGATTGATGGACCCGCGTTGTCCGGAGGGCTCACCGCGATGCTCGGAGCGATCGGCCTGGCACTCGGGCTGAGCGTGATCTTCGGCGAGCCACGACAGCTGTGGATCGGTTGGCTGCTGCCGCTCGTCGGCGTTCGCCTCGATCTCGACCCGCTGGGCGGCATCTTCGTCGCAGCGACCGGCGCGGTCGCGATAGCGGTCGGCATCTACGCCGTCGGTTACGCGAAGCGGGAGCACTGGGCACGCTTCCCCCTCATCACGCTTCCGCTGTTCGTTGCGGGCATGCTCCTCGTCCCGGCAGCCGGATCTGTCACGACGTTCCTGCTGGCCTGGGAGCTCATGGCGGCGACGTCGCTCATCTTGGTGCTTTCCGAGCACCGACGCGCCGCGGTCAGGACGGCGGGAGTCTTCTACGCGATCATGACCCAGCTGGGCTTCGTGGCCATCCTGGTCGCCCTGGTGGTGTTGTCCGCTTCCGGCGGCGGCGACGCGTTCACGACCATTGCGGCCAACGCGGACAGCCTGACACCCGGCATCCGCAACGCAATCTTCCTCCTTACGGTTCTGGGATTCGGCTCGAAGGCCGGCCTGCTCCCGCTGCATGCATGGCTGCCCAAGGCGCATCCCGAAGCGCCGAGCCCGGTGTCGGCGTTGATGAGCGCGGCAATGGTCAACATGGGCATCTACGGCATCATCCGGATCGACCTCCAGCTGCTCGGCCCCGGCCCGCACTGGTGGGGCCTGACGCTCATGATCTTCGGGGCCGTCTCCGCAGTCTTTGGGGTCCTCCAGGCCTCTGTGTCCACCGATCTGAAGCAGTTGTTGGCCTACTCGACCACCGAGAACATGGGACTGATCACGCTGGCTCTGGGTGCCGCCATGCTCCTCGCGTCTTCGGGTGCGCCGACCGTGGCCGCCATCGCGTTGACCGCCGCGCTCCTGCACCTGCTCAGCCACGCTGCCTTCAAGACGCTCGGCTTTCTGGCAGCTGGGTCGGTGCTTGCCGCGACCGGGCTGCGCGACCTGGACAAGCTTGGCGGCCTGGCCCGCCGAATGCCGGTGACCACGGTGATGTTCGGCATCGCCGCGCTCGGCGCTTCCGGCCTGCCGCTGGGCGCCGGCTTCGTGAGCGAATGGCTCCTTCTACAAAGCCTCATCCACGCCCCCCACGACAGCATCACCCTCGTGGCGCTGGCGATGCCCTTGTCTGTGGGCGCGGTCGCGCTCACCACCGGGCTCGGTATCGCCGCCATGGTCAAGGCGTTCGGGGTCGGGTTCCTGGCTCGCCCCCGTTCTGCGGCCGCCGAGGCCGCCCGGGAAGCGCCCATGAGCATGCTCGCCGGAATGACGCTGGCTGCGGCTGCCTGCGTCGTATTCGCGGTCGCCCCAGCCCTGCTCAGCCCCGCCCTGCAGCGGGTCCTGGCTGTGCTGCCCACAGTCGGTGGCGACTCAGCCGGTCCACAGATCGACACGATCCTGCGCCTTCCCGGTGTCGCCGGATCGATCTCGCCAGCCCTGCTCGCGGCCGCCCTGGCCATCGCGGTTCTGCTCGCGCTTGTTCTCGCACGATGGGGTGGGCGGCATCGTCCCCCCGCGATGGTGACCCCGCTGTGGGCCTGCGGCGCAGATTCGCTCAGCCCGCGGATGCAATACACCGCAACGTCTTTCGCCGAACCGCTGCAGCGCGTCTTTGACGACATCCTGCGACCCGACACGAACGTGGAGGTCACCCACTTCGCCGAGTCGCAGTACTTGGTCGAGAAGGTCACCTACCAGACTCTGATGGCCGACCCGGTGGAACAACGCTTCTACACCCCGGTGGTCCGCGCTGTGACGGTCTGGGCCCACCTGGTGCGCCGCGCTCATACCGGCAGCGTGCACCTCTACCTGGCCTACGGCGCCGCGGGTCTTCTCATCGTTCTGCTGGTCGCCCGATGAGCGCCCTCGCAGTCGCGGCCGCGGCCCTGCAGGTTGTGGGCGTCCTGGCTGGCGCGCCGTTGGTCGTCGGCGGGATGCGGCAGGTCCGGGCACGTCTTGAGGGCAGGGCCGGAGGCGGCATCGGCCAGCCGTGGCGAGACCTGCGAAAGCAGTTGCGCAAACAGCAGATCACCCCGCGTGGAACCACGGTGGTGTTCGCTCTCGCACCAGCGGTCGTGGCTGGCAGCACGCTGTTGATCGCCGCGATCGTGCCGCTGATCGCCCTCGGTTCACCGTTGGAATCGGTCGCGGACCTCTTTGGGGTCGTCGGCCTGCTGTTCCTGGGAACGGTCGCCCTGACTTTGGCCGGCATCGACACCGGCACCGCGTTCGGCGGCATGGGGTCCAGCCGGGAGATCACCATCGCTGCCCTCGTCGAGCCCACCATCCTGCTCGCCGTGTTCGCCCTGTCCGTCCCAGGAGAATCCGCCAACCTGGCGGCCATCGTCTCCGCGACGGAGAACCACCCTGAGCAGCTCGTGTCACCGGGCAGCCTGCTGGCCTTCGTCGCCCTGGGCATCGTGATCATCGCCGAGACCGGGCGGCTGCCGGTGGACAACCCCTCGACCCACCTCGAGCTGACCATGATTCACGAGGCGATGATCCTGGAGTACGCCGGCCCCAAGCTGGCACTTGTCGAGTGGGCCAGCGGTATGCGGCTCACGGTCCTGCTGGGTCTGGTGGCGAACCTGTTCATGCCGTGGGGCATCGCCGGCGCTGACCCGTCATTGCTCGCAGTGCTGATAGGGCTCGCATCGATCACCGCCAAGGTCGTTGTCCTGGCCGGTCTGCTCGCCGCCGGTGAGGTCTTCATCGCCAAGCTTCGGCTGTTCCGGGTGCCCGAGCTGCTCGCCGGATCGTTCTTGCTCGCGCTGCTCGCGGTGACCGCGTCCTACTTCCTCGGCACCCCCACGAGCTGATCACCATGACCCCAACGCCACGACGTGCACAGATAGAGCGCCGATGACCCAAGCCACCTATACCGGCGTGCTCGATCTTGCCGCGGGAGCGTTCTTGCTCGCCGCCGTCCTCGTCGTGTGGCGCCGCGAGCTGCGCGCCCTGGTCCGGATGCTGGCCTGGCAAGGCGCAGCCCTGGCCACCATCCCCCTCACTGTGGGCATCTACCAGGCCGACGCGGCTCTCATCGTTGTCGGAGTCGTCGTCCTGCTCCTGCGGGCCGTCGTCCTGCCGCTCCTTCTTGCGCGGGCCGTCGGCACCGAGGATCACGAACGCCGCGAGAGCACACCCCTCGTCAATACGACGACGTCTCTGCTGATCACGGCGGGTCTGACCGTCCTGGCCTACGCGGTGACCCGACCGATCATCGCCCTTGACCCCTCCCCCGCAACCCGCGCAGTGCCGGCCGCCTTCGCCGTGATCCTGATTGCCGTCTTCGTCATGGTCAGCAGACGCCGCGCCCTGTCCCAGGCCGTGGGTTTCATGATGCTGGACAACGGGATCGCGGCCACAGCGTTCCTCATCACCTCCGGTGTCCCCCTCATCGTCGAGCTCGGCGCGTCGCTCGACGTGCTGTTCGCCGTGCTGGTGCTTGGCCTGCTCACCGGGCAGATGCGCCGCACCTTCGGCGGCACCGACCTCGATCAGCTACGGGAGCTTCGCGACTGATGAACACCTTGCTTCTCCTGCCGATCCTCGCCCCGCTCGCCGCGGCCGCGTTCGCCGCCACCGTCGGCTGGCGTCGGCTGAGCGCCTTCGTCACGGTCCTCGCGGCGGGATCGGTATTGATGACCGCGGCCGCTCTCGGCTCCCAGATCGGGTCCGGCGCGCGATACGGGGTCGGGCATCTGCTGCGCGCTGATGCCCTCACCGTCACCATGCTCATCGTCATCGGCACGGTCGGCACCCTGGCCACCTGGGCCAGCGTCGGCTACATCAACGCGGAGCTCGCCCACGGACACACCAACCAAAGAGGCGCGAACCTCTACGGCGTTCTGGTCCCCATCTTCTTGGCCGCGATGTCGCTGGCCGTCCTGGCCAACAACATCGGCCTGATGTGGGTGGCCATCGAAGCCACGACTGTGGCCACAGCGTTCCTCGTCGGCCATCGCCGGACCCGTGCGGCTCTGGAAGCGACCTGGAAATACGTCGTGATCTGCTCGGTCGGCATCGCCTTGGCGTTCCTGGGCACCGTCCTGCTCTACTTCGCCAGCCTGCACGCCGGCGCCTCGAGCGGCACCGCCCTGAACATCGACGTCCTGCTCGCGCATGCCAGCCAGCTCGACCCCAGCGTGACTCACCTCGCCGCGGGGCTGTTGCTGCTCGGCTATGGCGCCAAGGCCGGGCTCGTCCCGTTCCACACCTGGCTGGCCGACGCACACAGCCAGTCCCCGGCGCCGGTGTCCGCGTTGATGAGTGGGGTCTTGCTGTCCGTGGCGTTCTCGGCGCTCCTCCGGGTCAAGTCCGTTGTCGACCTGGCCCTCGGCACGGGATTCCTGCGCGCCGGACTGCTCATCGTCGGTCTCCTGACCCTGCTGATCGCCGCGTCACTCCTCGTTGTCCAGACCGACTTCAAACGGATGCTGGCCTACTCCTCCATGGAGAACATGGGCCTGGTCGCTGTTGCGGCAGCCGCCGGCACCAAACTGGCAATCGCCGCGCTGCTGCTGCATGTTCTTGCTCACGGGATGGGAAAGACGTTGGTGTTCCTCGCGGCCGGACAGCTGCAGGCCGCTCACGACTCCACCGCGATCCGCGACATCACCGGCGTCCTCGCCCGATCGCGGCTGATAGGCGGCGCCTTCGTTGTGGGGCTGGCGGTCCTGCTCGGTCTGCCACCGTTCGCCATGTTCGCCAGTGAGCTGTCCATCTCTCGAGCGCTGGCGGGCGCCCATCTCGAGTGGGCGCTCGGCGCCGCGTTGCTGCTCGTCGTCATCTCGTTCGCCGCTCTGGTCCGCAACGGCAGCCGCATGTTGCTGGGTCCACCAGACCCGGGCGCACCGACGATCGCCGTACCGCGTTCCGTCGCCGGAGCACTCGTCACCGGCGTCACCCTCAGCGTTGCCCTGGGTCTGACCGCCGGACCGCTCACCGAGCTGTTCCGCACTGCCGCCACCATGCTCGGAGCCACCCCATGACTGTCGACCCGCCGATGAACGGCACACCCGTCGGAGCACACCGGGTGGCCCGATCCCTGGCACCGGTCAGGCTTCCGGCACAGGCCGCGTCCTTGTTCGAGGAGGGCTACCGCCTTGCTCTGGTCGCAGCGCACGACGACGGCGACACCCTGCGCGTGGTCTACCTGTTTCTCGCCGGCGCTCCCGACCGCCGCGTCGAGCTGGAGATCACGCTTCCCGCCGACGACCCGCAGCTGCACACGCTGGCATCGCTGTCCTTCCCGGCCTCACGCTTCGAACGCGAGATGCACGACCTCTACGGGATCGTGCCCATCAACCACCCGCTACCCCGCCGACTGGTCCGACACGCACACTGGCCGGCCGGCTGGTATCCGATGCGCAACGAGGCAGGACCTCCGCCGCCGTTCACCGACACCGAGGCCTATCCCTTCCTTGAGGTGACCGGCGATGGCGTCTATGAGATCCCGGTCGGGCCCGTCCACGCCGGCATCATCGAGCCCGGGCACTTCCGTCTGTCCGTCGTCGGAGAGAGCATCCTCAAGCTCAAGGCCCGACTCTGGTTCACCCACCGCGGCGTCGAGAAGCTGTTCGAGGGACTGGATGCGACCGGCGCGATCCATCTGGCCGAGCGGATCAGCGGTGACACCTCCGCGGCTCACGGTCTGGCCCACAGTCTGGCCGTGGAAGACGCCCTGGGCATCGTGATGCCCGAACCGGCCCATCGGTTGCGGGCCCTGGTCCTCGAGCTCGAGCGCCTCTACAACCACGCCGCCGACATAGGCGCGCTGGCCAACGACGCCGGCTTCTCCCTCGCCAACGCCCACGCGCAACGGATCCGCGAACAGCTGCTCCGGATCAACAACGCCACGACCGGACACCGACTGCTCCGCGGTGCCATCAGTCCCGGCGCCGTCGAGCTGCTCAGCCTTCCGGACCCGTTGCAGCTCGCCGGACTTGCCGCCGACCTCGCCGAGGTCGCCCAGCTCACCCTCGGAAACACCGTCGTCCGCGATCGCTTCACCGGCACCTCGGTCCTCACCCGCGACCAGGCCCGGGACCTGGGATGCCTCGGCTACGTCGCCCGCGCCAGCGGCCTCGCCACCGACGCACGACTGGATCACCCCACCGTGGAGCTCCCCGTCAGCCCCATCACGAACCCCCATGGAGATGTCCTCGCCCGATTCACGGTCCGCCTCGAGGAGTACGCCGCCTCCACCCGCCTCGCCGCTCACCTCATCAGCACTGCCGACCAGCTCTCCTTCCGGGTTTCCCCATCGGAGGGGACCGAGGCAGCCCCAGGCACCGAGGCAGCCCCAGGCACCGTGGCCCAGTCACCTGCCGTGCGAAGCGGGGTCGGCATCGTCGAGGGGTGGCGTGGCACCATCGTCCATCGCGTCGAGGTCGACCCGGACGGACGCCTGACACGCGCCAAGATCGTGGACCCGTCCTGGTTCAACTGGCCCGCGATACCCGTCGCACTGGCGGACACGATCGTGCCCGACTTCCCGCTCACCAACAAGAGCTTCAACCTGTCGTACGCCGGCAACGACCTCTGAGCCCGCCTCACCGGGCACGTCTTCCGGCCAAACGCGGCACACGCACCCCACCGCCCGCCTCACCGGGCACGTCTTCCGGCCAAACGCGGCACACGCACCCAACCGGCCGCCGTCAGGGATCAGCCGTCGTTCACTGACTGATGGCAGCGCAGTCGGCGACGACCAGCTTGGCCTGGGATCCCAGCGACTCCGCCGCTGCCCGGAAGTCGGTAGGGGCGTCAGCACTGACCTTCTGGAGCGAGCCGACACTGTCCGACAGCTTCTGCAGGTTCTTGCCGATCGGCAGCCCTGCGTTCTGCCCGGCGAGAGCCGCCACCTCAGTGGCGATCGGCTCCAGCTGCGCCGCGGCCTCTGTCTGCGTCATGGTGCCCTGGGCAACCTTCGTGCCCACATCTGCGGCACCCTGCGCGGAGCCGGCGACATCGACACAGACCTTGGCCGTCTTGGCTTTGTCGACAAGCGACAGGCCGCCTCCGGCAGCATCCCCGGTCGTGCTGCAGCCGGTCAGGCCGGCGACGCTCAGAATCAGTACGGGAACAACAAGGGCAGGTCCAAATCGGCGTTTCAGCATCAGCCCACTATTGCAGGAGGAAGTCGACCGCCTGCGCGGCGGTCCAGCCTCCGGGACGCTCCGACAGCATCTGGGTCACGCCGTCAAGGTCCGCGCCCAGGGTGGCGATGGCGGCCTCCTGATAGCCGTCGCGGCGGGTCTGCCCCAGCCCCACGTTGGCCGTGAGGCCGTTGCACAGACACTTGCGTCCCACCGTGTCGGCGAGGTCACCGCCCTTGCGGACGTACATGTGGACGGGCTCGGCCGGGCACCGGTAGCCCACCGTTCCGGGCTCCTTTTCGTAGGGCACGCGAAGGTAGCTCAGGTCGCACAGACGCGGCCGGGCGTCATACGTCTCCGGCTCCGAAAGGGATCCGGGCAGAGTCGCGACCTTGAACGGGAACCCGGTCGGCGAGGCGAGCGCATCCGTGCGCACCTCGAGCCGTCCTGCAGCCAGCTCGCTCAGCATCTCCTTGCGCACAGAGGTCTCGATCCCGGACTCCTCACAGAGCGCGAACAGCGTGCCCACCTGCACCCCGGCCGCACCCTCCGCGAGAGCCTGCTTGACCTGCGCGGCAGTGGAGTAGCCGCCGGCCAGCCAGAAGGGCAGCCCGACCGCGGCGACCTTGGCCAGATCCGCGTCGTCACGTGGACCGAAGACCGGCTGCCCGTCGTCATCCAGGACAAGGCGACCGCGCGGAGGTGCGTTGTGCCCGCCCGCTCGCGGCCCCTCGACGACGAAACCGTCGGGTCGGGTCGAGTCCTCACGCGCCAGATAGGCGGCAAGAACGTGCGCGGAGACGATCGCCAGGAAGAGCGGGCGCTGCAAGGGCGCCAAGCCACCTCCGGTGAGAGCCTCCGGGTCGATGCCGACGCTGTATGCCGTCGTCGCCCCGTCGACGTGCAGGTCCAGCGAGCACTTCTCATGACGAGCCAGGTGGTTGAGGAGGCGAGGAATCTCGCTGGGAATCCCAGCACCCATCAGAACGTAGTCAACCCCCGCGAGCATCGCGCCATAGGCGGCACTCGGCGTGGCCATCTGGACCTTCTCGAGGAAGTTGATCCCCACGACGCCGTCGTGACCCTCCTTGGCCAGCCACACCTCGGCGAAGTTGGCGACGATGGACAGATCCAGGTCGGTGCCGGTCGGATTCATGTGGAGCTTCTTGACAGGCGCGTACGGCTCACCCGATGTCCTGCCGCCCTCGAGGAAGTGCCGGTCCAACACTCTTGTGGCCATGGCGGGCACCGGGAAGTGGTCGAGGGCGCGTCTGACGTCGCCACCCGCGTCGCCATCCTGGAGCCGCCTTGCGATGACCACGTCCAACGCGGTCCCCGAGACGACGCCGAGCTGGCCTGCCTGCGACACGGCCCGAGCCATCTGCCAGGACGAAACGGCGACACCCATGCCGCCCTGGATGACAACCGGCCATGGGCCGTCCGTGGCCCGGGATGGCCGGGCAGGGCGATCGCTGGTCGACAAGGGCATACTCGAAACCTCCAACGGAACCAACTTACGAGAACGTAACTTACGTTACCGTAGGTTAATCATTGTTGGCTAATTCCTGTTGGGCCCGGTCACGCCGCCATGAAGTCGCCCAAGACCTTGGCGAACCGCTCCGGCTGGTCGAGGTGCGGATAGTGTCCCGCGCCCTCGAACAGCTCCACCCTGCTGCCGGGCAGTGCCTGTTCAGCGGCGGCCGCGTGGCCGGCGGGGATCATCCGGTCCCGCGTTCCCCATACGACGAGGGTGGGGATCTGAACGTGCAGCGGTAGGTGATCGTGCACGCTCACGCTCTGTCCGCCAGGGTCGATGACCGAGCGCGTTGTGGCGAGAAATGCACGTCGAGTCTCGGCGTCGGCAAGGGAGGTGAACCCTCGCCAGGCCTCGGTCACATCCCTGCTCGGCTTCCAGCCAAACCGGGCAAGGCCCCCGCCCACGGCTTCAACCTGCTCGAGCACCCATCGGGAAGCGATCAACGGCAGGACCCATTCGGCGCCGGGCAGGGTGGCCGATCGGAGCAGTGGGCTCACCGACCGTCCGAAGCCCCCGCTGGCGACCAGGACCAGCCGCTCGACCCGCTCCGGAAACAGGTAGCAGAACTGCATCGCGATGCCGCCGCCGAGCGAATGTCCCACCAGCGTCACGCGATTGACGCCGAGCCGATCGAGCAGATCTCGCATGGTGGCGGCGTGTGCGCTCAGGGAGTAGTCACCCATCGGCTTTGCGGACAAGCCGTGGCCGTGCAGGTCGGGAGCCAGGATGCGGTGATCCGTGTTCAGCGTGTCGACCAGGTGGCCCCAGCTCCGGCTCGAGCTGGCCAGTCCATGAATGAAGAGGACGGCCGGGCCTTCACCGCTGTCGAGGTACGAGAGGTCGTGCCCGTTGGCCATCGCCATGCGTTGGTAATCCCTCGCCACGGCGCCTCCTTCTACCCGCCGGTAACTTAGCCAGCGTAGCGGACCGAAGGTGACGGCAACCAGGCCATGCCCTTATAGGCCCGATGTCCGGATTGTTGTAGAAATGCCGTGAAAATGACCAAATGGAGACCAATTCTTTACCTTCTCGTGTACGTTGATTCACGTATAAGACCCAGGAGCAGCCTCCCGATAGAAGGGGTTCAGCAGCATGAACGTTCTTGGCTTGTTGGGGGACCAGACCGGCTCGGTCGCATCGACGTTCTTGTCCTTCCTCCTGATCGTCACGGCGGCCACCGGCATCGTGATCATCATCGGCATCGGCATCGGCAAGTTCCTCGCTGGCGGCAAGCCGCGCACCGAACCCGTTCATGTCGTCACACCGTGCGGTATCCACGGCCACCACTATCGGGCCCACCACACCGGGTGGAAGTGCACCACCTGCGGTGAAGGGGCACTCCACGAAGACGAGCTGTCCGACCCTGTCCCTGTTGCTCCGGCGGCACCCAAGGTGGCCCCCGCATCAACGCCGCGGGCGGCCTAGGCACTGAACGGGTAGTTCGTCGCAGGTGGCGTCCGCTGACTTGTCGGGCACAACGCCTTCAGGTACAAAGCCTTAGCACGCCAGCAGATAGAATCCGGCCCGTGAAACAGCGCGTCACCACCCTGCTCATCGCGAACGGCTGACGTGGTTGTGATCGTGGGCGACGAAGCGCGGATCCTGATCGTGTGCACTGGCAACATCTGCCGTTCACCGTTCATCGAGCAACTTCTGCAGCGCCAGCTGGACGAGCATCGAGCGCGCTTCGCGCAGCGCATCCTCGTGCACAGCGCCGGCACCAGTGCCGTCACCGGGTCGGCCATGGACGAGCGTGCAGCCGCACAGCTGCTGGCGCATGGCGGCGACCCCACCGGATTCAGGGCGAGAGATCTCACTCCAGACCTCATCGCCGAGTCCGATCTGATACTGACCGCTACCCGTGATCACCGCGGAAAAGTCGCAGTGATGTACCCCAAAGCCCTGCGCAAGGTGTTCACCTTCTGCGACTTCGCCGACCTCGTCGGTGGGGTCAACGGGCTCAATACCCCTGTCTCGCAAGGTGACTCAGCCGTGCAAGGTGACTCGCGGGCATGGGTCCGCCAGATCGCCGAACAGGCAGCTGCGAGACGTGGGCTCAACCCGCCGCTGGAGCTCGGGCAGGCCGACATCGCCGACCCGTACCGGCGCGAGGACGAGGTGTTTGTGACCATGGCACAACAGGTCGCAGGGTCAATGCCTGCCGTCGTTCGCGCGCTCAGCCAGAGCCGGATAGAGCATGAGAACGTCGCGCTCGAGCGCACCGACTGAGGCGACGATAGCTGCAGCACGCGCGAGCCTGGGATCGCTGCCGGCGCCGGCCAGGTTCTCGCAGACGAGTGCTGCACCGGCTCTCGCTGCCGCAGCGCCCATGAGCACAGCCACGGTCGCGTCACCACGGAGGCTGGGGTTGCCCGAGCGGGCCAGGCCAAGGGCGAGCGCAGCGAGCTCGTCGGCAACCTCAGCCATCTCGAGCGGGATCCTGATCGCCTCGTCGAGCGCGGCAGCGACGTCGTCGTCACGTCCAGACCTTCGTATCCGAACGTATTCCGCGTAGACGGCCGGATCAGACTGCGACAAGGAAGCCGCCCTGGCCCGAAGCTCGTCGGCGCGTTCGGCATACCCGGCTTGGTCACCTGCCGAGAACCGCGAACACATACCGCAGAGGGCCCCGGCGAGCGCGGCCACTATCCCTGCCACGACGCCCCCACCGGGCGCTGTCGACCTGGCCGCCACAGCGTCGAGCAAACCCTGCAGCGACAGCTCCGCGGCACTCTCAGTCATGAGGTTGATCCCACCACAACCGGCCGGCTGCAGGTGGGAAGCGGGTCACCCGACCGTGATCTTGATGTCCATGCCCTTGTCCTTGTGACCGGGCACGGAGCACGACAGGTCGTAGGACCCCTTCTGCAGGGTGACGGTGAGCGAGCCGGACTCCCCGGTCCCAAAGGTCGGCGATGTCTTGGAGTCGACGCCGGGACCCTCGATGGTCAGGTTGTGCGGGAACGAGCCCTGGTTCTGGATCGCGAAGGTGTAGTCCCCCGCGGTGAAGCTCTTCTTGTCGAGGGCGATCGAGAACTCCTTCTCGACCACGCCGACGCTCGTGCCCACCGGCGCGACCGAGGGGGATGCCGCGGCGCCGGCACCGTAGGCGGCCGGGGGGTTCGTGGTGCTTTTCGCGGTCGTACTGCTGCAGGCGCCCAGCAGAAGCACCAGGGTGACCGCGGCCACGAGGCGTGTTCCAAAGGTGCGCGAGGTGTGGTCGTGCGAGGTGTGGTCGTGCGAGGTGTGGTCGTGCGAGAAAGTGTCCATCGGGGACCTCCGATCCGTTGTCTTTCTCCCTATACGAGCCGGGCAACGCGTCGGTTCACTTCGATGCCGGGGTTCACTGTTGTGTCACACCTTCCGCGGTGTCACGCCTTCCGCAGCATCGCGAGAGGTCAACATCTCGAAACGTCGCAACGACTCCCGACGCTCCTGGGCATGGTCGACGATCGGTGTGGGGTATCCAGGTGGTGGTCCACCGGCGAGGGTCCAGGGCTCGTGGATCGACGTCGCGTCCACCTGGCGAAGCTCGGGCACGTACCTGCGGACGTAGTCGCCGTGAGGGTCGAACCGCTTGCCCTGGACGGTGGGGTTGAAGATCCGGAAGTATGGCGCCGCGTCCGTGCCGCAGCCGGCCGTCCACTGCCATCCGTGCTGGTTGGAGGCGAGGTCGGCGTCGACCAGCCAGGTCATGAAGTGCCGGGCACCGTGGCGCCACTCGATGTGCAGATCCTTGACCAGGAAGCTGGCCGCAATCATCCGCACCCGGTTGTGCATCCAGCCCTCGGACCGTAGCTGGCGCATGCCGGCATCCACGATCGGATAGCCGGTGTGCCCGTCGCGCCACGCCACGAAGCGGCTACCCGGTTCGTCGTACTCCGGCTCGTCGTACTCCATCGCGGCGAACTCTGTCCTGAGGTACTCACGAGCGGAGCCCGGGCTCCGCCACAGCACATCCGCGTAGAACTCGCGCCAGGCCAGCTGGGTGCTGTACAGCGCACCGCTTGCACTGGGATGCCGGGCCAGGTCGGCCAGCATCGTGCGGGGGTGGATCTCGCCCCATTTCAGGTGCGCCGACATCCTGGACGTCCCGTCAAGATCCGGGCGGTCACGGGCGTCCGCGTAGTCGTGCAGCTGCTGTTCGAGGAACTCGTGCCAGCGTCGGAGCGCGGCCAGCTCGCCCGCAGCAGGCAGCCGAAGGCCCGCCGGGGCAGGGACGTCGACGAGGTCATGGCTCTGCAGAGGACGCACCCACCGGACCGCGCTGGGCGACATCGGTGGCCGTGACCAGCCGTGGTCCCGCCAGGCTCGTGCGTACGGAGTGAACACCCGATAGGGGTCACCCGCCTTGTTGAGAACCCGACCCGGCGACACGGCATACGGCGACCCCGTCCGGACCAGCCTGATGCCGTGCTGCGCGAGCGCCAGCTCCACGTCCAGGTCGCGTCGGCGCCCGCGGGGGCCGAAGTCCTCAGCAATGTGCACCGTGGTCGCGGATGCGGCACGGGCGACGGCGACGACCTCCTCGACCGGATCGCCGCGACGCAGCTGGAGCCCGCCGACCCGTGCCCCCAGATCGGTCAGGCTCGCCGCCAGGTACGCGCTCCGGGCCGGGCCGGACGGCTGGGTCAACGCAGGGTCGAGCACGAAGAGCGGAACCACCTGGGAGTCGGCGGCCTCCGAGACCGCCGCGAGCAGCGCGGGATTGTCGGCCAGGCGGAGGTCGCGCCTGAACCACATGACGCTCGTCAACTCAGGGAGCCCACGAAGTTCGCGGCTGCGGACACGGGGTCCCCGCTCAGCACGCGCGCACCGATTCTTTGGGCGAGCTCCGCGGTGGCACCCGCACCGGCCAGGACCAGAGGCGCCATCTCGGCCAGCGTCGAGAGCTCTGGCAGCACTGCCTCAAAGCGCTCCGGCGTCGTCGCGGCCAGGACAACAAGGCTCGGACGGGTCTGCGCGGTCACCTGGATCATGTCCGGCAACGGCGTGCTCGCCCCGAGATACTGGACCCGCCACCCTCGTCGATTGAGGACGATCCCGAACACCAGCAGGGCCAGGTCGTGCACCTCATCGGGCGGGCAAGCCAGTAGGGCCCGCGGTCCACGGCCGTTCCCCCATCCGCGAGCCAGGCCCGTCAGGCGGCTCCGGACCACGTGGCTGGCGAAGTGCTCCTGACCCACGCTGACCGCGCCCTCCGCCCACCGAGCACCCAGGTCGTGCAGGTAGGGCATCAGCGCGTCCCGAAGCACCGTCTCCACGGTGAAGTCCGTGAACAACCGATCGAGCATTGCCTGGGCCGCGGGCTCGTCCATCTCGTCCAGCGCCTGTCTCAGGCCATCGGCGCATTCAGCCAGGTCTGCTTGGGGAGCCGCGTCGATGACGGCCTGGGGGTGACGCGAGATGGTGCCCGATTGATCCTCGGCGATGGCCGCGGTCGCCGCCTGTGCCGCGGCAAGGCCGTTGGCGAGGTGGGCCTGCATACGACGCACCCGGTTCTCGTCGTCCTCGGAGTACAGCCGGAAACCACCGGCGGATCGGGCCGGGCTGAGCAGCCCGTAGCGGGTCTCCCAGGCCCTCAGCACATGCTCGCTGACGCCGACCCGACGGCTCAGCTCACCGATCCTCAGCACGGCCACTTCGTTCTCGTGGTTCATGCTGTAGATTCTACCAACACTAGACGTACCCTTGACAACCTTTTCAGGTCACTCTAATATTTTCCTAGACAGACCTTAGACAGAGGAGACGTGATGAAGGCTGTGAACGAGGCGCCCACCCCCATAACGCCCGCCCGACCCTCCGTGGCCGTCATCGGCTCCGGCGTCTCGGGCCTCACCGCTGCCTACCTGCTGAACCGCACGCACGACGTGACCCTGTTCGAGGCTGACAGCCGTCTCGGAGGTCACGCCCACACCCACGATCTGACCGCCTCCGACGGCAGCGAGCACGCGGTGGACAGCGGGTTCATCGTCCACAACGACCGGACGTACCCGTGGCTGCGCAAGCTCTTCGCCGAGCTCGACGTCGAGGTGCGACCCACCGAGATGAGCATGAGCGTTCGGTGTGAGGACTGCGGCCTGGAGTATGCCGGTGGGCGGGGTCTCAAGGGGATGCTGGCCCAGCCGCGCCGCCTGCTCGACCCCCAGTTCCTGCGAATGCTGTTGCAGGTCAAGCGTTTTCATCGTCGGGCGACGGCTTTTCTGAAGTCTGCTGAGGGTGCGCAGAACGGAGACACGAATGACTCGGATGACCTCACGACATACGGCGAGTTCCTCGAGCGAGAGGGCTTCTCCGAGCACTTCGTGGCCCACTATGCGGTGCCGGTCGTGTCCTGCGTGTGGTCCTCGGGTCGAGAGGTCGCCCTGCTGTACCCGGCGAGGTACCTCTTCCGGTTCCTCGACCACCACGGGATGCTCCGCCTCACCGGGTCGCCGCAGTGGTACACCGTCGCCGGCGGCTCACGCACCTATGTCGAGCGCCTCGCCGCCAGGCTGCCGGACGTGCGCAGGTCGGCGGCCGTCACCGACGTCACCCGCCGGCCCGACGGTGTCGAGATTCGCACCGTCACCGGGGCGGTCACCCGATTCGACCGGGTCGTCATCGCGACGCACGCGGACCAGGCCCTTGGGCTGCTGACCGATCCCAGCGACCAGGAGGTGCAGACCCTCAAGGCGTTCGGCTACTCGCGCAACGAGACCGTCCTGCACACCGACGCCTCAGTTCTGCCGGACGCCACGGAGGCACGAGCCAGCTGGAACTACCGCATGTCCTCATGCGCGCTCCGGGACGAGCCAACCGTCGTGACGTACTGGATGAATCGCCTGCAGGGACACACCTCCCCGCAGGAATACCTCGTCACACTGAACGCGCGGGAACACATCGATCCCGAGAGCGTTCTCGCCGTCATGGACTACGAGCACCCGATCTTCACGCCAGAGTCGGTCGCCGCACAGTCTCACCTCGCTGCCCTCGCCACGGACCAGACCGTGTACGCCGGCGCGTACCACGGCTGGGGGTTCCACGAGGACGGGTGCCGCTCGGGCGTCGACGCGGCCCGGCACTTCGGGGTGACCTGGTGAACACCGCCGAGCTCAGCACCGACCCACTCACTGCGGCCACAACCACCACCGCCCCGTTGACCACCAGCCGCGCGGCGCCGACGCTGCCGGTGCTTCCTGCGCTCGTGACCGGACACGTCGCGCACCACCGCGGCGGCCCGGTGCGCCACGCGTTCCGCCCGAGCGTGTATCAGTGGCTGGTCGACCTGGATGCTCTGCCCAAAATGCCTTGGTACCTCACACCATTCGCCAGCTTCAGCGCGGGTGACCATCTCGGCGACCCCGACCTGTCGATCAAGACGAATGTCGAGAACTTCCTGTCCCGGAACGGCGCCAGCCTCGGCCGGTCGAGCCGGATCGTCATGCTCGCCAACGCGAGGGTTCTGGGGCACGTGTTCGACCCGTTGTCGGTCTTCTGGTGCTTCGACGAGCACAACGCCCTGGCGTGCATCGTGGCCGAGGTCCACAACACCTATGGCCAGCGGCACGTCTACCTACTGCGCCCCGACGCCTCCGGGGTTGCCACCGCGGACAAGTCGCTGTACGTGTCGCCCTTCTTCGACGTGAGCGGCGGATACAAAATGCGGTTCGAGCTCTCGCCCGAGGTCGTGTCCAGCACCGTCATCCTTCGCAGGGAAGGCTCTGTGGCCTTCACCGCGACCTTTCGCGGCCGCCCGAGGCCAGCGACCGACAGGGCGGTGATGGTTCAGGTCATCCGCAAACCCTTGATGCCGCAACAGATCTCCGCCATGATCCGAATGCATGGCATCTGGCTCTGGCTGCGCCGCCTTCCGATTGTGCGCCGCCCGATACACGAACCCCAGGAAGGGGTCTGAGATGAGCGCCTCAACTGCCGTCAGGTGGACCTCCATCACTCATCCGCCGAAGGCTCCGTTGGCCGCGACCATCGCCCGGTTCCTTCTGGAGCGCACCGTCCGCCGGATGCCCGTCAGGGTCACGTATCCCAACGGAGCGAGCATCGGCGCCGGTTCCCCCGCCTCCCCCGTGTTCGAGCTCATCCGCCCGAGCACTTTGTTCGCCCGACTCGGCCGCGACTCCAAGATCGGTTTGGGTGAGGCCTACATGGCTGGGGACTGGCGAGCCGGCTCCGGCACGGACCTTGCCGACCTGCTCACGCCTTTCGCCGCCCGCCTCACAGGGCTTGTCCCCCAACCGTTACAACGACTGAGGACCGTCGTCGACAAGCGGATCCCGCCCAGCCACAAGAACACGCTGCACGGGTCTCGCGACAACATCAGCGCGCACTACGACCTCAGCAACGACCTGTTCGAAGCCTTCCTGGATCCCACGATGAGCTACTCGGCAGCGTGGTTCGACGAGAGTGGGCTCACCACGGAATCGGCCACCGGGGAAGCAGCCACCCGGGAAGCAGTCACAGCGGAAGCAGTCAAAGCAAAGGGGCTCGAAGAGGCGCAGCTTCGCAAGATCGACGGGGTTCTTGACTATGCGGGAGTCGGGGCGGGGACACGCCTGCTGGAGATCGGCACCGGATGGGGAGCACTCGCCATACGGGCGGCACAGCGCGGCGCACAGGTCACCACGGTGACCATCTCGGCTGAACAGCTGGCCTTCGCTGCCGCACGGGTTGCCGAGGCCGGGCTCTCCGATCGGGTGGACCTTCGCCTGCAGGACTACCGCGAGGTCGAGGGTGAGTACGACGCGATCGTCAGCGTGGAGATGATCGAGGCGGTGGGAGAGGAGTACTGGCCGACGTATTTCGCCACGATCGACCGGCTGCTCGCCCCTGGTGGAAAGGTCAGCATCCAGGCCATCACGATGGCGCACGAGCGGGTCCTCGCGACCAAACGCTCGTTCAGCTGGATCCAGAAGTACATCTTCCCGGGAGGCATCATCCCGTCACTTCAGTCCATCGACGAGACGCTGGCCGCCCACACCACGCTGCGCGTCACCCAGCGGCGCGAGCTCGGCCAGCACTATGCGCGCACCCTGCACCTCTGGCGTGAACGCTTCAACGATCAGTGGCCCCGGATCAACCAGCTGGGGTTCGACGAGACCTTCCGCCGGATGTGGGAGTTCTACCTCGCGTACTGCGAGGCCGGCTTCCGGACCGGCTACCTCGGCGTGAGCCAGCTGCAGATGACACGGGAGAGCGCATGAACCTGAATGGCAAAGTCGCCTGGGTCGTCGGCGGGTCGAGCGGGATCGGCGCGGCTGTCGCCCGCGAGCTGGTGTCCCGCGGAGCCACGGTCGCCATTTCGGCCAGGCGTCAGGATGAGCTCGACGAGGTGTCAGCCGGCACGATGCTCGCCTTGGCCGCCGACGTCACCGACGCCGCGTCCCTGACTTCCGTCGCGTCCCACATCCGCGACGAGCTCGGACCGATCGACCTGGTGGTTCTGTCCGCCGCCTACTGGGAGCAGATGTCGCCCTACGACTGGGACACGGGGATCTTCAACCGGCACGTCGAGGTCAACCTCATCGGTATGAGCAACGCCATCGCGGCGGTGCTTCCACCGATGCTGGCTCGGCGCTCCGGGGTCATCGCCGGCATCGCCTCCGTCGCCGGATACCGGGGACTTGCCGGATCGGAGGCCTACGGCGCGACCAAGGCAGCGCAGATCAACATGCTCGAGTCCTTGCGCATCCACGTCGCCCGCAGCGGAGTGCGTGTCACCACCATCTGCCCCGGCTTCGTCCGCACGGACGCGACCGCCGGCAACACCTTCCCGATGCCCTTCATCATCGAGGCCGACACCGCCGCCCGCTCGATCTGTGACGGGCTCGAGCGCGAGCGCACCGAGATCGTGTTTCCGCTGCCGATGGCCATCCTGATGAAGGCCGCCCGCCTCGTGCCCGTCAGCATGTGGTCAAGGCTGTGGAGCCGCAGCTCTCCGCCCGACGGTGCTCGACTCAACCTTGAAGGACACATATGAGACTGCAAGTGACCGTCACCGTCGACAAACCCGTGGACAAGGTCTTCTCCTACCTGTCGGACTTCACCACGACCACCGAGTGGGACCCGGGCACGGTCAAGACCATTCGGACCAGCGGCGACGGAGGCTTCGGGAGCGAGTACGCGAACACCTCGACCTTCGCCGGGCGCGAGACACAGCTGACCTACGTCGTGCAGGAGCTGGTCCCGAACCAGCGCATCGCCCTTCGCGGTGAGAACAAGACGGTCATCGCCCACGACACCATGACCTTCCGGGAGGCGGCAAACGGCGCATCGGCCACCAGCACCGAGGTGACGTACACCGCGGACTTCACCTTCAAGGGTCTGACCCGGATCTTCGCGCCGTTCCTGAAACCGGCTTTCAAACGGCTGGAGGACGAGGCCAAGACCGGCATGGCCGCAGCCCTCGCCCGGCTGTGAGGCTCGTCCCGATCATGACTCCCGACATGAGTTCTCGCCCATGACAACAGAGCCCGCCTCTCCCACCCGCCCGCTCGTGCTGGTGACGGGCGCCACCGGATACATCGGCGGTCGTCTGGTCCCGGAGCTGCTCGCTGCCGGCTTCCGGGTTCGGGTCATGGCCCGCCGGCCACGGAACCTGGCCGACCGTGAGTGGCACGACCAGGTGGAGATAGTCCAGGGCGACGCCGCGGACGCCGACAGCCTCACAGACGCCATGAGCGGGGTGGACGTCGCCTACTACCTCATCCACTCCCTGGGAACGGGTGCGGATTTCGAGGCCCTCGACCGGGCGCATGCTCGCAACTTCGCCTTGGCCGCCCGGGCTTGCGAGATCAGCCGGATCGTCTATCTCGGCGGGTTGTACCCCGAGGCGGAGAAGTTGAGTCCGCATCTGGAGTCCCGCAAGGAGGTCGGCGAGATCCTGCTGGCCAGCGGAGTTCCCACGGCAGTCCTTCGCGCGGCCGTCATCATCGGTTCGGGATCTGCGTCGTTCGAGATGTTGCGCTATCTCACCGAGCGTCTGCCGGTCATGATCACGCCCCGCTGGGTCGACACCCGGATCCAGCCCATCGCGGTCAAAGACGTCCTGCGCTACCTGGTGGGATCGGCCAGCATGCCACCAGAGGTGAACCGCGTTTTCCACATGGGCGGCCCGGACGTCCTGACCTACCGGCAGATGATGGCCGCGTATGCCGGGATCGCCGGTCTGAAACCGCGACGCGTCGCAGCCCTTCCGCTGTTCACCCCCTCGTTGTCGAGCCACTGGGTCGGCCTGGTGACGCCCGTTCCCAACAGCATCGCCCGGCCTTTGGTGGAGAGCCTCATCAACGAGGTCGTCTGCAAAGAACATGACATCGCAACGCACGTTCCGGACCCCGAGGGGGGACTCCTGGGATTCCAGCCGGCCGTCGAACTGGCCCTTCAACGCATCCAGGACCGCCGGGTCACCACATCGTGGTCCTCCGCCGCGACCGCCGGCGCGCCCAGTGACCCGTTGCCGAGCGACCCCAAATGGGCCGGGGGCTCGCTCTACGTCGACGAACGAGAAAGCGTGGTCGACGCCACGCCGGATCAGCTGTGGTCCGTCATCGAGGGTATCGGTGGCGAACACGGCTGGTACTCATGGCGACTCGGGTGGTGGGCCCGTGGCCTTCTCGACCGGGTATTCGGCGGGCCGGGGCTGCGTCGCGGTCGCCGAGACCCCATGGAGCTGACCGTCGGAGATGCCCTCGACTGGTGGCGGGTCGAGGACATCGACCACCTTCACCTCCTGCGTCTGCGCGCCGAGATGAGACTCCCCGGGCTGGCCTGGCTCGAGCTCATCATCGACACCGATGACCAAGGGCGGACCCTGTTCCGGCAGCGGGCGCTCTTCCACCCTCGAGGCCTGGCGGGGCATGTCTACTGGGCCATCATCCGTCCCTTCCATGGTGTCGTCTTCGGTGGCATGCAGCGCAACATCGCACGGGCCGCCGAGGGCAGTCCCAAACGTCGGACAGGCCTCTGAAGCCGAGGCTATGTTGACACTGTGGACGCACCTTCGAGCAAGAGCCCAGCAGTCATCGACGTGGTTGGTCTGGTCAAGTCCTTCGGTCGGACGAAGGCGCTCAACGGACTGAATCTGAGTGTGGCCCAGGGCGAGGTGCATGGATTCCTGGGACCCAACGGCGCAGGCAAGACCACCACCTTGCGGCTGCTGCTCGGTCTGCTGCGGGCCGATGCAGGCGAGATGCGACTCCTTGGCGGTGATCCGTGGACCGACGCTGTGGACCTGCACCGGAGACTGGCCTACGTGCCCGGTGACGTGGCGCTGTGGCCCAACCTCAGTGGCGGTGAGGTGATCGACCTCCTGGGCCGGCTTCGCGGCGGACTGGACCCGCAGCGGCGGGACAACCTCCTCGAACGTTTCGAGCTGGATCCGACGAAGAAGGGCCGGGCCTACTCCAAGGGCAACCGGCAGAAGGTCGCACTGGTGGCCGCGCTGGCCAGCGACGTCGAGCTGCTGCTCCTGGACGAGCCCACCCTGGGCCTGGACCCCCTGATGGAGGCGCAGTTCCGCGACTACATCAACGAGGTGCGTGGCGACGGCCGCACCGTGCTGTTGAGCAGCCACACGCTCAGCGAGGTGGAGGCTCTGTGCGACCGGGTGACCATCATCCGCGAGGGGGTGGTGGTCGAAACCGGCACGATGGCCCAGCTCCGCCACCTTGCCCGCACTGCGGTGTCGGCGACTCTGACCACCGTGCCCGCGGGCCTGGCCGACCTTCCGGGCGTGCACGACGTCGTGGTGCAGGGCCAACGGATCTCGGCCAGCGTGGAGGCCGAGGGTATGCCGGCACTGATGGCCGCGCTGAGCGCTGGCGGGGTCGCAACCCTGACCAGCGCGCCGCCAACGCTCGAGGAGCTGTTCCTGCGCCACTACCGCGAAGCCCAGCCGTGAGCAGCGAGCTGACGGGGACCGCAGCCCTGATACGACTGGCGCTGCGCCGCGACCGCTTGCTGATACCCGCGTGGGTCGGCCTCTCGGCATCGATGGTCTGGTTCTCCGCCTCCGCAACCGTCGACCTGTATCCCAACGAGGCCGCACGCATCCAAGCCGCGAACATGATCAACTCCACGGCATCGTTGGTTGCCCTCTATGGGCCGATCTACGACCCGACGTCTCTGGGCGCCCTGTCCATGACCAAGATGACCGCGGTGTATGCCGCACTGGTGTCCATCCTCATGGTGACGCTGGTGGTTCGCCACACCCGGGCCGAGGAAGAGGCTGGCAGGCTTGAGCTGGTCGGCTCCGGCGTGGTGGGCAGGGCGGCTCCCATGACAGCCGCGCTCCTGGTGGTTGGCGGCGCCAGCGCGGTGCTGGGCCTGTTGGCAGCCGCCGGTCTGTTGGCTGCCGGGCTGCCGGTCGCCGGGTCCCTGTTGTTCGGTGCCGGCTGGGCCGCGACCGGCCTCTGCTTCTCAGCAGTCGCGGCCGTGGCGGCTCAGGTGACCGCCGGCAGCCGGGCTGCCAACGGCCTGGGTTTCACGGTCATCGCGGCGGCGTATGCGGCCAGAGCGATCGGGGACCTGGCCGAAGCCGGGCCGGGGTGGCTCTCGTGGCTCTCCCCCATCGGGTGGAACCAGCAGATCCGTGCCTTCGCTGGTGACCGGTGGTCGGTGCTGATGCTGCCCCTTGCCGCAACCGCTCTCCTGATGCCGGTCGCATTCATCTTGCGGCGTCGGCGCGATCTCGGCTCAGGGCTGCTGCGTGACCGGCCCGGCCCTGCGGCCGGCGCGCTGAGCTCTCCGATCGGCCTGGCCTGGCGGCTGCAACGCCCACTACTGGTCGCATGGACTGTGGGCTCGGCCCTCATGGCCTTCATGATGGGTTCCATCGCAAACAGCATCTCTGGGCTGCTGGACTCCCCTGCGATGAAAGACATCATCCAACAGCTCGGCGGCGAACAGCGCCTGACCGATGCGTTCCTGGCCGCGGTGCTCGGGTTGGTCAGCACGATCATCGCCGCCTACGGGATCTCGGCGACGACGCGGCTGCATACGGAAGAAGCCGGCGGACATGCCGAGTCCGTCCTGGCCACTGCCATACCGCGCATGGGGTGGGCCGCCAGCCATTGGCTGTTCGCTCTGACCGGCGTCGCGTGGTTGATGCTGGTCGCCGGAGTCGCCACCGGAGCGGGCCATGCCATCGCGATCGGTGACCCCAGCCAGGTCCTGGTCATCACGGTTGCGGCCCTCGCCAGGATCCCGGCTGCCTGGGTCATGGTCAGCCTTGTCGTGGCCGTGTGGGGCTTGTGGCCGCATGCGACCGGTGTCGTGTGGGGCGCATACGCGGCGTTCATCGTCGTCGGAGAGTTCGGTCGGCTGTGGGGAGTTCCCCCATGGGTGATGGACTTCAGCCCATTCACCCACTCCCCGATGCTGCCCGGGCCCGAAGCCCAGCTGTGGGGAATGCTCTGGCTGACGGTGGTCGCCGGAGCGTTTCTGGCCGCTGGGTCCGCCGCGTTCCGCCATCGCGACCTTGCTGGTTAACCAGCTCTGAGTGCGCTATCGAGGTCCACGCAGAGGTCTTCGACAGCCTCGAGCCCGATCGAGATGCGCAGGAGGCCTGGGTTCGGACGGGCCTCCGCCGCTACGGGCCGGTGGGTCAGGGACGCGGGATGCTCGATCAAGGTCTCGGTGCCACCCAGCGACACCGCATGGCAGATGAGCTTGCACGCATTGGCCACCGCGGCCGCAGCTGGGTAGCCACCGACGACCTCGAAGGCGAGCACTGATCCGGGGCCTGCCATCTGGCGACCCACGACGCCGTCGGGGTCGCATCCGGGCAAGCCCGGAAAGTGCACCACTTCCACGGCTGGATGCGCATCGAGCCACTCTGCGATCAGCTGGGCGCTGGCCTGCTGAGCCCGCACGCGCACCGGCAGTGTCTGCAGCCCGCGATGCAGCAGGTAGCCCGCAAGTGGATGAAGGATGCCACCGGTGACGGCCCGCACCCGTCGGAGCGCCGCCGCCCATTCAGCATTGGTGGCGATGACGCCGGCGATCACATCTCCGTGACCACCGATGAACTTCGTGGCGCTGTGCATGACAAGGACTGCGCCGTGACGTATTGGCTGCTGCAGAACAGGCGTCGCAAACGTGTTGTCGACCAGGACCGGGACATCGCCGGCCTGTGCGCAGACATCGTCGAGATCCAGCAGCTCCAGAGTGGGGTTCGCCGGAGTCTCGACAATGACCAGACCGGTGTCGGGCCGCAGTGCTTGCGCGATCTCTTTCGGGCCCGCGAACGTGACCTCCACGCCGAGCAGCCCGTTGTCCAGCAGGTGGTCGGTGCCGCCGTACAGCGGACGCACCGCCACAACATGCCGTTTGCCCGAGGCCGTCATGGCGAGCAGAGAAGCGGTCACCGCGGCCATACCGGAGGCAAAGGCAACGGCCTCGGCGCTGCCTTCGAGCTCGGCGAGGGCGTCCTCGAACCGGGCCACCGTCGGGTTCCACAGCCGGCCGTAGACGAAGCTGCCGCCGGGGATCGGCCGACCACCGGTCGCCATCGCCTCGTAGTCGTCACCGCCGGACTCGACGTCGGCCAGCGGATTGGTGGTGGACAGGTCGATCGAAGGCACATGGACGCCGAGACCGGCAAGGTCTCGACGGCCGGCATGGACTGCACGAGTTTCGAGGGCGTTCATGGTGCCTCCTGAAAGTTCAACTGTTTGTCCAATTGTCGACACTTCACGAGTCCATAGACAAGGAATCCGTACTACATTCGCTCATAGCGCCACTTGCTGTCATCTATTCGGCGTCCGAAGGCCAGGAGGCAGTACCGATGAACAACGTTCGACGCCCGGTGCTCGATGAGATCGACCACGCGATTCTGAGACTGCTCGCCGCCGATGGCCGGATGCCCAACCTCGCACTCGCGTCCGCGGTGGGGATCGCGCCGTCAACCTGTCTTGGGCGGGTCCGTGCCCTTCGCGAGAGTGGGGTCATCCGCGGCTATCACGCCGACGTCGACCTGACCGCTGTCGGCCTACCGATCCAGGCCATCATTGCCGTCCGCATGCAGGCTCATCGCCGCGACCAGATCGAGGCCTTCGTCACCCTGGCCCCACACCTGCCGGGCTTGGTCGAGGTGTTCCACGTCGCCGGGGGAACGGACTACCTGCTGCACGTCGCGACGGCCGACACGACCGCGTTGCACGACTTCATCCTCGAGTACTTCGCCGCGAGCCCCGCCATCCAGCACGCCGAGACCAGCCTTGTCTTCCGGCATCTGGGGGGCACCAAGGTTCGGCCCGAACCTGCGTCCCCCCGCAACCGGTGTCCCCCCTCAACCGGAGTCCGCCGGACCCGGCACCGGGCCCGGAGCCGGCGGATACAGCGAGGAATCTTGTTCAGTAGCAACCACTTTGCCGCGGTCAGCAGCAGCGGGCGCGCGGACTCTTCTCGTTGTGATCGGCCCGGTGCCGCTCGAAGTCCCGACGCGACATCGGCTCGAAGTCCTCGCTGCCAGCGCGCTCGAGGTACTCGTCCCACTTGGCTTCACCGGTCACCGCCCTGAGGTACCAGCGAATCCCGCGACCGACCCTGAGGGCGGAGCTCTTCATCATGACCCGCTCCCTACAGCGGGACGCTGTGCGAAGCCGCCAGCTTGCGCTCATAGTCCTCATAGTCACGGATGGCCTGCTTCTCCAGCGCGGTGGTGAAGATCTCTGCCGCCACAACGAGGTGCGAGGGCTCGGCCGGGACCTCAGTCGTCGGAAGCCCGCCAAGCTTGGCCGCCTTGATCCAGATGGGGATCGCGGCGGCGATCACGGTGAGGGTGAGTACCGCGAAGAGGACCGCCAGGACCCCGTCCACCGTGGCGTTCGTGATGACCTGCTGCATGTCGTCCATCGTCTTCGCCGGCTTGAGCAGCTTGCCGTTGTCGAATGCCGCCGAGTAGACGGATCGCTGCTGGAAGAAGCCGATCTTCGGGTCGCCGGAGAAGATCTTCTGCCAGCTGGCAGTCATCGTGATGACCAGGTCCCAGGCAAGGGCGATGCCGGGAACCCAGACGTACTTGGCCTTGCCATGCTTGAACAGCAGCGTCACACACAAGGCGAGCGCGATTGCCGCGAGAAGCTGGTTGGAGATGCCGAACAGCGGGAACAGCTGGTAAATGCCGCCGAGCGGGTCGTTCACTCCGACATACAGGAAGTAGCCCCACGCCCCGACCACTATGGCGCTTGCGGACCAGGAGGCTGGCTTCCAGGAGATGTCGGCGTACTTGGGCCAGACGTTGCCGATCGTGTCCTGCAGCATGAAGCGGCCGACACGGGTGCCGGCGTCCACGGCGGTGAGGATGAAGAGCGCCTCGAACATGATCGCGAAGTGGTACCAGAACGCGGCGAGACCTCCGCCGAATGCCTTCGTGAAGACCAGCGAGATCCCGAAGGCGAGGGTGGGCGCGCCACCGGTCCTGGAGATCAGGGTGGTCTCGTGGACGGACTTGGCCGCGGCGACCAGCTGATCGGGGGTGATCGTGAAGCCGAGGGTGCGGACGAACTCCGCGGCGGCACCCGGGGTGCCACCCGTGGCGCCACCGGGGCTGTTGATCGAGAAGTAGAGACCTTGGTCGATCACGGAGGCCGCGATCAGTGCGCTGATGGCGACGAACGACTCCATCAGCATGCCGCCGTAGCCGATCATGCGGACCTGGCTCTCCTTGCCGATCATCTTGGGGGTGGTGCCCGAGGCGATCAGCGCATGGAACCCGGACAGAGCACCACAGGCGATCGTGATGAAGACGAACGGGAACAGCTTCCCGGCGAACACGGGCCCGGTGCCGTCGAGCGCGAAGTGCGAGACCGCCGGACTCTCGAGCATCGGCCTGGCGATGACCAGGGCGCCCGCGAGGAGCACGATCACGCCGACCTTCATGAACGTGGACAGGTAGTCCCGCGGGGCCAGCAGCATCCACACCGGCAGGATTGAGGCAATGAAACCGTAGATGACAAGAGCGAAGACCAGATTGTTCGGGGTGAGGGTCAGCACGTCGGCCAGACCCATCTCGCCGACCCAGTTGCCACCCATGATCGCGGCAACCAGCAGAGTGACACCAATGGCGGTGACCTCCATGACGCGACCGGGCCGCAGGAAGCGCAGATAGAACCCCATGAAGAGCGCGATCGGGATCGTGAGCCCGATCGAGAAGACACCCCAGGGCGACGCGGCGAGGGCGTTGACCACGACGAGGGCGAGCACCGCGAGCAGGATGATCATGATCGAGAAGACCGCGATCAGCGCGGCGATCCCGCCGACCGTGCCGATCTCCTCGCGGATCATCTGGCCGAGGCTCTTGCCGTTGCGACGCATCGAGAAGAACAGCACCACCATGTCCTGGACGGCGCCGGCGAAGATGACGCCGACGATGATCCAGATGGTGCTCGGCAGGTAGCCCATCTGCGCGGCCAGCACCGGACCGACCAGCGGACCAGCGCCGGCGATGGCCGCAAAGTGGTGACCGAACAGCACCCGCCGGTCGGTCACGTCGAAGTCGCGGCCGTTCTGGAGGCGTTCGGCCGGGGTGGCCCGATTGTTGTCGACACCGAGCACCCGGTAGGCGATGAAGCGCGCGTAGAACCGGTAGGCGATCGCGTACGACGACAGCGCGGCAAAAAGGATCCAGAGGGCGGAGACGTTCTCGCCCCGTTTCAGCGCCAACACCGCCCAGCAGGCCGCGCCAACCAAGGCGACGGCCCCCCAGCCCACCATCGCCTTCGGCGTCATCCTCGGCGCGACTTGATCTGGAGACGTGACCGTTGACATGGGTCCTCCTGAGAGCAGATTCCGGTTTGCCACGGAATGTACACCCCGCGCGCAACCCCCATCCTCAGGTGATCAAGCACGAGCGGGACCTTCGGCCCTACTTGCTTTCTGCGCATTACGACAGAAAAGAGCCATGGAAAACATCAAGGACGCAGCTGCCACGTTCCTCTCCAACAAGCGGGTCGCGGTGACTGGCGTCTCGAGAACTCCCGCCGGCCACGGGAGCAACGTTGTGTACCAACGACTTCGGGACCGAGGCTATGAGGTGTTCGCGGTCAACCCGAACGCTGACGAAGTCGAAGGCGATCTCTGCTATCACGACCTGAAGTCGATCCCCGGCGGCGTCGACGCGGTCGTGATCGGGACCCAGCCGGCGACCGCCGAGACCACGATGCGCGAGTGCGGCGAGCTGGGGATCAAGCACGTGTGGATGCACCGTGCCTTCGGGGGCGGCAGTGTCTCCGAGGCCGCCACCGAATACGGCCGGCAACAAGGCATTCACGTGATCGACGGGGGCTGCCCGCTGATGTTCGGCCCCACAGCCGACGCCGGGCACAAGGCGATACGTTTCGTATGCACCCTGACCGGCGCCGTCCCAAGGAAGGTGTGAACAACGAAGGGCCTCACGACGGGCCTCACCCCGGCCCGCAACCCATTGACGATGTGACTGCCCAAACGCTGAGGGTCGCCTTTCGACGCTTCAACCCGTTCATGGTGGCGATGTGGCGTCTGGGACTGGGGCGCTGGATGAACATGTGGCCGGCCGGGTCGGGACGCATCTTCGTACTTGGTCACACCGGACGGCATACCGGAAGTCGGCGGTGGACGCCCCTCAACTACGCGATCGTCGATGATGAGTTGTACTGCACGTCCGGGTTCGGCACCGGCTCGGACTGGTACCGCAACGTGATGGCGCAGCCACGCGTGGAGTTGTGGCCGCCGGGTGAGCGCTGGGTCGGCATCGTTGAGGACGTCAGTGACCACCCCGAGCGGATTCGGCTGTTGCGCGAGGTGCTCGTGGCGAGCGGGTTCGCCGCGCGCGCGGCCGGGATCGATCCTCTGCGTATGGACGATGAGACCCTCGCCGCGGCGACTACGCCCTACTGCCTGCTTCGGATTCGTCGAGCCACAGGTGCGGAACAACTGCCTGCGCACCCCCGGCCCGGCGACCTCAGCTGGTGGTGGGCTGTGCCGGTGGCGTCCGCTGCCTTACTCGCAGTTCGTCCCCGTCTCAGACGGACACCACCGGATAGGTCTCAGGCGGACATGACCGGATAGTCGGTGTAGCCCTTGGCCCCGCCGCTGTAGAACGTCGGCATGTCGGGCTCGTTGAGCTCGGCACCGATGCGCAGGCGCTCGACGAGGTCCGGGTTGGCGAGGAAACCCCGCCCGATGCAGAACAGGTCTGTGGCACCGGTGTCGACGGCCTCCTGCGCGGTGGCGAGGTCAGACGGCCCGGTGAAGCCGGTGTTGAAGATGACCGTGCCGTCCCAGTGCTTGCGCAGCTGCTCGTGGAAGTCGGTGTCCGGGCCCTCGAGGATGTGCAGGTAGAGCAACCCCAGCGGGTTCAGCCCGTCCAGCAGTGCGGCATACGTCTGCTCGGTCTCGGTCTCGGTGATGTCGTTGAAGGTGCCCGCCGGTGAGATCCGGATCCCGACCTTGTCGGCACCGATGGCCTCGGCCACGGCGGCCGCGACCTCGACCACGAAACGCGCACGGTTCTGCGGGGAGCCGCCATACCCGTCGGTGCGGGTGTTGCTGCCATCGGCGAGAAACTGCTGCAACAGGTATCCGTTGGCTGCGTGCAGCTCGACGCCGTCAAGACCGGCGCGGACCGCGCGGCGGGCGGCATCGACATACTCCGCGACGACACCTGGCAGCTCAGCGGTTTCGAGGGCTCGAGGCATTTCGAAGGCCTGCATCCCCTGCTCTGTGTAGACCTCGCCGGCGGGCCTGACAGCTGAAGGCGCGACCGGGCGAAGGCCCGTGATCGCCTGGTGGCTGATGCGCCCGGCGTGCATGAGCTGCGCGACGATCTTGCCGCCCCGCGCGTGCACCGCGTCCGCGACGAGCGTCCAGCCGGCGACCTGGTCGTCGGTGTGCAGACCGGGGGTGTGCGGGTATCCCTGACCGACCGCGGAGGGCTGCGCGCCCTCGCTGATGATGAGACCGGCCGACGCCCTCTGGCCGTAGTACTCGGCGGCGAGCCCTGTCGGGGCCTCCCCCGCTCCGGCACGGTTGCGGGTGAGCGGCGCCATCACGAGGCGGTTGGCGAGCTCGAGGCTCCCGAGCTGGTACGGCAAGAAAAGGTCTGTCACGGTGGCTCCTCTGGTTGGACTGCGGTAGGTACAACCCGCTGACCGCCACAGGCTTCCTCGATCGGCGTGTGAGCAATGTCGCACCGCCCACAAGGTGCCAAAGGCTCCGAGGTCAGCCGGACTGCAGCTCGAACTCCACCGACTCCCACGGCCGCAGCACGAGCAGCTCACCACGGCAGGACACCTGGATCTCGGGGACATCATCGGACGCTGCGCTGACACGCAACAGGGTGCTGCTGATCCGGACGATGATGGGTGTTGGCTCAACTGCCCGGGAGGGACGCGTCCGGCGGCGTCCAATGCCGCCGGCCCGGGCGCAGCTCGTCGGCGGGCACGGGCTGACCGAAGAGGTAACCCTGTCCCGTATTGCAGCCCTTCGCGGTCAGAAATGCCAGCTGGTGGGTCGTCTCGATGCCTTCTGCGACGACCTGGAGGCCGAGCCCGTGCGCCATGCTGATCGTGCTTGTTACCAGGGGCACCGCCGACTGGCTGTCGACAATCTCGCGGATGAAGGACTGGTCGATCTTCACGATGTCGGCGGGCAGCATGCGGAGCCTGGACAAGGACGAGTAGCCCGTACCGAAGTCGTCGATCGCCACCCGGACTCCGATCTCGCGGAGCTGGACCAGCGACTCGAGCCCGGCCTCGCCCTCGGTGGCCGCAACTTCCTCGGTCACCTCGATCTCTAGCGCAGTGGTCGGTAGGCCGGTACGCAGGAGTGTGGTCAGCACGATGTCGTCCAGGGTGCCCGAGCGGAGCAGTCCTCCAGAGACGTTGACCGCGACCCGCAGCCCTTGCACGTCCGCCGCCCGCCAGACGGCCGTCTGCCGGCAGGCCGTCGCAAGAACCCACTCGTCGATGGCGCCCAGCAGCCCCAGCTCCTCGGCCAGTGGCAAGAACTGGTCAGGACGCAGCTGACCCCGAGCAGGATGTGCCCACCTGACCAGAGCCTCCGTGCCGACGATTCGCATGCTCGCCAGGTCGATCTGCGGTTGGTAGGCAACCCACAGCTCGTCGTGCTCGAGTGCATGACGAAGTTCGCTCTCGAAAGCCATCCCGCCCGATCTGCGCACCTCGACGGGCGGACGTCGTACCGTGTCGCGACCTGCGGCCTTGGCGTCGTACATCGCCAGGTTGGCCGAGCGCAGAAGCGACGCATAATCTGAACCGTCCTCAGGCGAGAGTGCAACACCAACGCTGGCGGTCACGACCAGATCCTGCTGCTCCACCATGAAGGGCCTCCGCATGGCGTCGTTGATGCGCCACGCAGCGTCCATGGCCGCCGGTTCGTCCGCCGCATCAGGCAGCAGTATCGCGAACTCGTCCCCACCCACCCGCGCGGCCGAGTCGCCGGATCCCAATGTCGCCAGGAGGCGCTCGGCGACCTGCTGCAGCAGGCCGTCGGCGGCCGAGTGGCCGAGACTGTCGTTGACCCGCTTGAACAGGTCGAGGTTGACGAAGAGCACGCCCACCGAATGACGGTCGACTCCCCTCAGCGACTGGTTCACCCTGTCTTCGAACAGGAGCCGGTTGGGCAGCCCGGTGAGGTTGTCGTGGAACGCTTGGTGACGCACCCGGTCGAGGAGCTCGGCCGACCCGAGGGCAGCCGACCCGATGGCCGCGATGCCGTCAAGCATCAACGTGTCCTCGGCCGTGTCCACCTTGTGGCCGGATCGGGGGCGCGCGACGAGCCAGAGGGTGTTCTCGTCCGACTGGATCCGACTGCCCAGCTCATCGTCAGCCGGCGGTTCGAGCTGGATCCGGGCATCAGCTGCGTTCACGAGCTCGCCGGCGGCATCGCCCAGGATGTCCCGCACCTCATGGCCGCTGCTCGCCTGGCTTGCCGCCACAGCGGTGTCGAGAAGGCGGTCGAGCCGCTCCCGGCCGCGGACAGCGCGGGCGTGCTGCTGAAGCACGAACGCGATCACCGCGAGCGGCGGGGCAACGAATATCGCTGACAAGGGCTGGGCTCGGGAGGCAAGGCCGGTCAGGACTCCCAGGGATGCGCTCGAGGAGACGACCACCAGATCGGTCACGCTCATCCGGTTGACCAGACTGCGCAGCGACAGCCCGCCGGCGACGGCCACGATCGCCCGAACCCCTATTGCCGATGCGCCATACAGAACGACTACGCCGGCGCACGCCCCGGCAATACCTCGCCAGCTCGGGTAGACCGGGAGCCCACCGGCCACGAGCCAGGTGACCCCGAGGGCGCTCGCCGTCGAAAGACCGAGGAGGCTGAGGTTGAAGGTGATCTGCTGCGCCGTCCGCCGGTTGAACAGGTGGGTGCACACGTTGCCGAACATCATGGCGACGACGACTGCGGCGGGCGGCGAAGTCATCACGAGCATCGCGAAGAAGACCTCTTCGAGGTTGACGCTCCCGGCCTCGCCCTTCCATTCGAAGACGACCGGGGAGACGCTCATCAGGGCGAGGAGAGCCATAGCGAGCGCCAACAGGCCGAGGTCGCCGAGTCCCCGATGCCAGGTCACACTCAGCGTGAGTGCCAGGCTGGCCGCCCCAGCGATGACCATCAGTGTCACGAAGGCGCGGACGGCACGACGGGTGTCGCGAGCGATCACCCTCCCATGATGTCTGACATCAAAGATCATTGATAGCGGGTCGCCGACCTCACCCGAGAGAGGTCATCCCACGGCATCGGGAATCTCGCAGGTTCTCAGCGTGTCGATCCTTAGAAGTAGTGCCGCATCAGAACCTCAGCCACGCAGGCCGGCTTGGCCACGCCCTCGAGCTCGAACGTGAGGCGCCATGTGGTCTGCACCCACTCGGGGGTCTCCTGGACCCCGACGACATCGGCCGCCATCCGCACCTGGGACCCGACGGGCACCGGCGTCGGAAACCTGACCTTCTCGATGCCGTAGTTGACCAACCGGGACGCTCCGGTCACCTCGACAACGTCCGCGATCAGCATCGGTGCGAGGGACAACGTGAGGTAGCCGTGGGCGATCGTCGTCCCGAACGGTCCCAACCTCGCCCGCTCGGGGTCGAGGTGGATCCACTGATAGTCCCCCGTTGCCTCGGCGAACAGATTCACCTGCTCCTGGGTGACACGGTGCCAGCGGCTGACACCGACACGTTGATCCACCAGACTGGCAAGGTCTCCGAGGGCGACGACCCGTTGGGTGACCACCGTCATGTTCGTTCCTTCCGTTGGCTTTGGCGGGGAGGTATTGCGCCTCCCTGTGGTGCCGCTCATCCCTGGATGCGGCTGCTGTGCCCAGCCCATTCCTTCTCACGCAGCTCGAACTTCTGCAGCTTGCCGGTCGACGTCCGCGGCAGGTGATCGACGAACTCGATGGCGCCAGGCACCTTGAACCGGGCGATGTGCTCCTGGAGGTAGGCGATCAGCTCTGCCTCGCTGACCCCGGCACCAGGCCTGAGTACGACGAAGGCCTTCGGCCGCTCACCCCATTTCTGGTCGGGCACGCCGATGACGGCAACCTCGAGAACTGACGGGTGGGCCTCGATGGCGTGCTCGATCTCGATCGTGGAGATGTTCTCCCCACCGGAGATGACGATGTCCTTGGCCCGGTCGCGCAGCTCGATGTAGCCATCGGAGTGCTGGACACCTAAGTCTCCGGAGTGCAGCCACCCGCCGAAGAAAGCGTTCTCGGTCGCGTCTTCGTCGTTGTAGTAGCCGGCCATCACGTTGTTGCCACGCATCACGATCTCGCCCATCGTGCGACCGTCGCGGGGGACGTCGTTCATCTGATCGTCGACCACGCGCACGGGATCGGACTGGATCATCGCCACGCCCTGCCGCGCCTGCCGACGCGCCTGCTCGCCCGGTGGCAGAGCCGTCCACCCTGGTTGCCACTCGTTGATCGTGTAGGGGCCGTAGACCTCGGTCATCCCGTAGACGTGGACGATCCGCGCTCCGAGCTCCCGCATCCGGGCGATGACCGTTGGTCCGGGTGCGGCGCCCGCCACGGTCGCCACCAGCTCCCGGTCGAGCTTGTGGGCCTGCGGGGCTTCGGCGATCGTCACCAACACCGTGGGGGCGCCGTCGAGATGGGTGACGTGCTCCTCATCGAAGAGTCGCCAGATCGCATCTGCGCGTACGGCCCTCAGGCACACATGCGTCGCGCCGATCCCGGTCACCGCCCACGCAGTGCACCAACCGCTGCAGTGGAACATCGGCAGCGTCCACAGGTAGACACTCTCCGGGTCGAACCGTTGGTGGATGATCTCGCCCAGCGCGTTGAGGTACGCGCCGCGGTGTGTGTACATCGCGCCTTTGGGCTGCCCCGTGGTGCCGGAGCTGTAGTTGATTGCTATCAGGCTCAGCTCGTCGTCGACGGTCCACGGCAGCGGGTCGTCCGAGCCGCGCGCCATCAGCTCGTCATACGAGATGTTCGCAAGCTCGGCAGCGTCGGGCGAGGCCGGACCCAGCGGATCGGCGACCGCCACAACCTCCTGGACGGTCTTCAGGACATCCAGCACTGAAGCCAGTATCGGCAGGTACTCCGTGTCGACCACCAGCAGCTTTGCCCCGGAGTGGTCACAGATGTAGCGGACCTCATCCGCGGAGAGTCTCGTGTTGATCGGCACCATGACCGCACCGGCCAGCGGCACGCCGAAGTTGGCCACCAGCATCTCCGGGATGTTGGGGCACATGTAGGCGACCCTGTCGCCGGGCTGTATGCCGGAAGCCTGCAACGCCCGCGCCAGTCGAGTGGCTTGCGCACCGAACTCGCTGAAGCTCACCCTGCGCTCGCCGTACGAGATAGCGGTCTTGTCGGCGAACACGTCCGCCGCCCGCTCGAGGAATGCCAACGGCGTGAGAGCGGTGAACGAGGGGTCGGCCATGTCGTCTCCAGATGTCTGCGATTCCAGATCGTTGCGATTGCCGGCGTCCGGACGCACCACCCGACCCCACGCGGACGTCTTGCGCTGGACCTCTCAGACCAGTCGTCGCAGGACCCACGACGGGGCTGACGATCCTGAAGTCACTCTGCAAGTTAGCAGCGCGTCGGTCGCTTTGATCCTGAAATGTGAAAGAAATGGGGGTCAGGACTGTGGGACTGCGCCCATGGTCGCGGCGCGGGTGACCAGCTCGGAGCTGGGTGGGTAGAGGTCCAGTCCATCGGGGTTGTTCAGGAAACCAGCGCTGCTTCCGGCGACGTGGGTGTGGCCGTACTGCCAGACGACGCGGTTGGTTCGCGGGTCAACGACGATCACCCGGTTGTTGGCGTCGTCGTTGGCCAAGACGTCGCCATTGGGCAGCGGCAACGCCAGTGACGGTTTGTTCAGGGCTTGACCACCGGTCGGGGCGTAGCGCCACAACACCTGCCCGGTGTGGTCGAAGGTCAGGATCTGCCCCGGACGTGAGTAGTCGACGGTCAAGTAGCGGTCCGGGCCGATCTGGTTGGCGTCGGAGGGGTAGGCAACGCTCTGCAGGTGGGCGCTCCAGGCAAGTCTTCCGGACAGGTTCATCTCGCTGACCCAGCTGCCGTTGATCTCGGTGACCAGATAGTTGCCGTTGGACATCGGGAACACGCCGTTGGGGCTGCCAAACGTCTGAGGTGGGCGGTGGACGCACGTTCCGGTGCGGCCCAGCTGCCGGCTGATCGCATGGCCACCCATGGGAATCATGATGATTCGGCAGTTCTTGATGTCGGGGACCACGATGTCGCCAGCGGGCAGCATCACGGCGTCGTCAGGGTTGTTCAGGTGGTTCGGGCCCGACCCGGGAACCCCGGGCGTGCCATAGGTGTAGACGATCATGTGCGTCGCGACATCGATGACCCGGACAACCTGGTCGTCCTCCTCGGTGGCAACGATCTGTTTGCCATTTGGTGTGAAGAACGCGTCGTCGGGGATCGTGAAGGTTTGCCCTGCAGCCAGATCTCCGGGGCGAGGGAACTGCCACAAGGAGCGGCCGTGAGGATCGATGATCAACAACCGGTTGTTCTTCTCGTCCGCGATCAGGATCGGACCAGGCAACACGGACGGGTCCGACCCAGGGGCCAGATGACCCGGGCCGGAGGCGGTGATGGTGAGGGGGCCACCTGGCTTGGCCGCTGCCGGTGGACGCGACTGTGCCGACGCAGACGGGTTGGTCAGACTCCCCCGAGCTGCGGCTGCCAAACCTCCCTGGGCGGGGGCCGTTGAACGGACACCGTCCGCGGTCATGACCCACCGGGAGCCGGTGGCGGTGGCAGCAAGGAGTGTGACCAACAGCGCGAGCACGACCAGCCTGCGTCGGCGAAACGTCACCGGTGATGTCGTCCGTTGGTGCTGACCGGTCACGGTGTTCCTCCGGGCTGGGCGCGGACCTCGACGATCGTGTCAACGGGTTTGGGGCTCTCTCCACCCACCAGGTACGCGACGCCGTCGCTCACCGCGACACCGAAGTCGGACCGGGCGCCGGGAAGGTGCCCGGCGGCGGCGAACCTCACGGTTGCGGGGTCGAAACGCATCACGACGTCGGTTTGTGTATCCCCGCTGCGCCCGCCCGCGAGGAAGATCGCACCTCCCAGGGTGAAGGCGCCGGCGTGTGCCAACGGACGCGGAAGATGCCGCGCGACACGTCCGCGGCCGGTTGCCAGGTCGATCCTCTGGACGTCGCTGACCTGCTTGCCCGCATGCTCGCCGCCGAACAACCAGATCGAGCCACCACTGACTGCGACGGCGGGATAGCGCACGGAGACCGGCAGAGCCCCCACGACCGTGAACGTCCGCCCGTCCAGGGTCCGCAGGATTGAGGTCGATCCCTGTACGCCGTCAAAGCCGCCCAGGACGTAGCCCGCGTTGCCATCGCTGACGGCGACGTGATCAGCGCGTGGCTGCGGAAGGTGGCTGACCAGGTGTGGGGTCGACCCCGGTGTGACGTCCTGGACGGCGCTGGCGACGGCGGTCGACCCACCGCCGAAGACGAGGTCCCGACCGCCCACCACGGCGCCTCCTGCGTCATGCACCGGAACCGGTAGTCCGCCTGCCGGCTGCACGCTCCCGTTGTTCACATCGACTCGGAGGATCGCCGGCGTCGTCTGGTCCGCGGCGTTCAGTCCACCGACGATGAGCAGCCCACCACCCAACGGGAACACGACCGGACGCGATACGGCGGAGGGCAGTTTGAAAGGCGCAAGAGCCGACGTGACCGTCAGCGTGAGTGTGGTCGCAGGTGAGGTGTGGTGCTCTGCCGGCTGCGCGGACGCGGACGGTGAACCGGACGCGGACGGTGAGACGACGGTGGGCGATGAGACGACCGTTGGCGATGCGGCGCAGCCAGCCAGAAGGACCCCCGATGCCGCGACCACAACTGCCGAGCTCAACGGTCGCATTCTCGGATGTTAGCGGCTGATTCTTGGTTCAGATTTGGAGCCACGGCGCACAGGCAGGCCGAGAGTGATGACGGCTAGGCCGAGCGGCGGATGACCAGTTCGGGGGCGAAGATGACCGGGGCCTGGTCGACGGTCTTCCCAGCCAGCAGGTTGATCAGCATCTCCCCTGCGGTGTGGGCCATGGCCACGACGGGGTTCACGACGGTGGTCAACGTGGGTGACGTGGTGGTCGCCGCGCCCAGGTTGTCGAAACCGACCAATGCGACGTCGCCGGGCACCAGTCGCCCAGCACTGGCGAGCACCGAGAGCGCACCGACGGCCATCAGGTCTGATGCGACGAAGAGGGCATCGATGTCAGGGTGCTCCGCGAGGAGCTGCGCCGCCGCGGCTGCGCCGCCGGTCGTGGTGAAGTCGCCGTAGGCAACGGCGTCAGTCGAGAGTCCGACCTCGCTGAGCGCTGCCGACCAGCCGGCCAGCCGGTCGAGGCCGGCGGACATGTCCTGTGGTCCCGCGATCGTGCCGATCCGACGACGACCGATGCTCAGCAGGTGCTCAGTGGCCATCCGCCCGCCGCCTGTGTTGTTCACGTCGACGTAGTGGACGTGGTGGCCGCCATCGAACGGGCGCCCGACGAACACGGTGGGCAGACCCGACTGGTGCAGCGAGTCCGCGAGGACGTCGTTGCGGTGATGGGAGACGACGACGGCGCCGTCCACGTGCCCGCCGCGAAGATAACGCAGCGTGCGAGTCGCGATGTCCTCCGGTCGCGCCATCACGAGGACGAGCTGGAGATCGGTATCGCGCAGCGCGGCATTCAGCCCT
>JABBOX010000165.1 GCA_012927555.1 Phycicoccus sp. | reverse complement strand
CCGTGCGACTCATGGGCCGTCGTCACTTCACCCCGGGCGTGTTGGTGACCAGCGTTCCCTGGCAGCTGCGTTCCTCAGAGGGGGCCGAAGAGCGTCTCGAGGGCCCGATCGCGGGTTCGGTCAGGCGCGGAGAGTGATCGACCCCAGCTCTGATCTGAGCCATGCCGTGGACGACGATCCGCAGGCCTCGCTGGTCGACACGCAGTTCGAGGCACAGATCGGCAAGGTCGCCCACGGTGGCCATTGCGTCACGCGGTATGCCGGCCGGGTGGTGTTCGTCAGACATGCCCTTCCCGGCGAGACGGTGCGGGTGCGGATCACCGCCGGTGCACCTGGCGACCGGTTCCTGCTCGGCGATGTCGTCGAGGTGCTCGAGCCCTCGGAACACCGGGTGGTGCCTCCGTGCCGGTTCGCGGGCCCTGGCAAGTGCGGCGGATGTGACTGGCAGCACGCCGAGCTCACGTATCAGAGGGAGCTCAAGGCTGCCGTCGTGGTGGAGCAGCTCAAACGTCTGGCTGGCCTTGACGTCGATGTTGAGGTCGAGCCGCTTCCAAGCGCTGACGAGGGAATTCGCTGGCGGACCAGGACCGAGTTCGCCATTGATGGCGCAGGCGCCGCAGGGCTGCACCCGCACCACAGCCACGACGTCATCCCCATCAATGACTGTCTGATCTCGACCACGCGGATCATCGAAACCGGGGTCCTGGATCGTCGGTGGCCTCGTGCCACCTCTGTCGACGTCGTGGATGCGAGCGGTGAGGCTCACGCGGTCGCAGTGGCGCTGCCACAGGGGGACTCGACCGCCCCCTATGTCACCGAGCGCGTCGACACCGGCACATGGGCAGCCGAGTTCCGGCTGTCGGCACGGGGCTTCTGGCAGGTACACCCCGGAGCCGCCGCCACGTACGTCGCACACGTGCTGCGCGAGCTGGCCCCGGCACCGGGGGAGCGCGCGATGGACCTCTATGCGGGCGTTGGCCTGTTCGCCCTGGCGCTGGCAGACGCGGTGGGGCCCGAAGGAGCCGTTCTGGCCGTCGAGTCGGATGCGCGAGCGGTCCGTGATGCCAAGAGCAACCTGCGGCACCGCGAGGAGATCGAGCTGCGCCGCGGCAAGGTCGACCGTGTGTTGAAACCGTTGGTACGACAGGGAATCCACGCAGACCTGGTGGTTCTCGACCCGCCTCGCACCGGGGCCGGCAAGTCGGTCATCAAGGACGTTGCGGCGCTCGGGCCGCGTGCTATCGCCTACGTCGCGTGCGACCCGGCCGCTCTGGCGCGTGACGTCGCCTATGCGCGTGACGCGGGCTACGGAATACGGAGCCTGCGAGCCTTTGATGCCTTCCCGATGACTCACCATGTGGAGTGCATCGCCGTCCTGGAGCCCCTGGCATGACGTCGGGCCACGGGGCGCAGGAGTGGGACAGCCGCTATGCCGGTTCGGACCGTGTGTGGTCGGCCTCGCCGAACGCGTGGGTGCACGACACGGTCGGCACATGGACCCCGGGGCGGGCGCTGGATCTGGGCGCGGGGGAGGGACGCCATGCCGTCTGGCTGGCCTCGCTGGGATGGCAGGTCACGGCGGTCGACTTGTCGGCCGTGGGTATCGAGCGGGGTCGTGCGGGAGCTCGCGGAGCCGGCGTCGACGTCGACTGGGTGGTCGCGGACGTGGCAACGTGGGAGCCACCGGACGGTGCCACCTTTGATCTGGTCCTGCTGGCCTACCTGCACATCCAGGACGAGGTCCTCTCGAAAGCACGCGGATGGCTGGCCCCGGGTGGGACGCTGGTCGTCATCGGCCACGCCCTGCGCAACCTCACCGAGGGGGTTGGTGGCCCCTCGGACGCCCGGCTGCTCCACACCGAGGCCGAGTACCGCGCGGCGAGCGAGGGACTGCTGGTCGAACATCTCGGCGAGGTGGTCCGTCATCTGCCCGAGGGCGAAGCCATTGACCTCGTCCTCGTGGCAAGGCGGCCACTGGGCGAGCAGTCATGAGCGCGCAGTCGTGAACGAGTCGACGCCCAACTGCGACGGCGTGTTTCGCTATCCGGTTGATGTCCGCTTCTTCGAGGTCGACTCGCTGGGCGTCGTCTTCAACATGTGGTATCTCGGGTGGTGTGACGAGGCGATGAGCGCCTTCATGGAGTCGATCGGCTACGGCTATGCGACGTTGCGGGCGCAGGGGTTCGATGCCGTCCTGCGCAACGCCCAGATCGAGTGGGCCGACAGCCTTGAGGCGTTCCAGCACGCCGAGATTGCGGTGCTGGTGGACCACGTGGGCACGACGTCGTTCCGCCTCCGGTATGACATTGACCGCGTTGACATTGACCGCGTTGACCTCGAACGGGTCGAGGCGTCGGGTCAGGTGTCGGATCATGGACGGACCCGATGCGCCCGGGTGGCCATCACCTATGTGTGCGTGGCGGTCGATGGCCGCAGCAAGGTGTCGATCCCTGCGGATCTGCGTGAGGCTTTGGTGAGGCATCACACCTGAGTCGGGAGGCCTCTGCGGTCGGCCGTGACACTCTGCGGTCGGCCGTGACACTCTGCGGTCGGCCGTGACACTCAGCGGTCGGCCGTGACACTCAGCGGTCGGCCGTGACACTCAGCGGTCGGCCCTGACACTCAGCGGTCGGCCGTGACACTCAGCGGTCGGCCCTGACAGGCATGGGTGCGTGTGGTTAGATATATCTTGACGTCAAGATAAATTGCGAAGGAGTCAGCGTGAGCGATCACAGCGTGGACAGTTTCGGTGCCAGGGGGACTCTGAAGGTCGGGGACGCGTCATACGACGTCTTCCGCCTCTCAGCGGTGGAGGGCAGCGCCAAGCTGCCGTTCAGCCTCAAGGTGCTCCTCGAGAACCTGCTGCGGACCGAGGACGGCGCCAACATCACCGCAGGCCACATCCGAGCCCTCGCCGGATGGGATCCGAGCGCCGAGCCGGACACCGAGATCCAGTTCACGCCTGCGCGCGTGATCATGCAGGACTTCACCGGAGTCCCGTGCATCGTCGACCTCGCCACGATGCGCGAGGCCGTCGTCGAGCTCGGTGGCGACGCCGCCAGGATCAACCCGCTGGCCCCCGCCGAGATGGTCATCGACCACTCGGTGATCGCCGACATCGCCGGCCGGGCCGACGCCTTCGAGAAGAACGTCGAGCTTGAGTACCAGCGCAACGAGGAGCGCTACCAGTTCCTGCGCTGGGGCCAGAGCGCGTTCAACGACTTCAAGGTCGTCCCGCCCGGCACCGGGATCGTGCACCAGGTCAACATCGAGCACCTCGCCCGGGTCGTTTTCGACCGCAACGGCATGGCCTACCCCGACACCTGCGTCGGCACCGACTCACACACCACCATGGTCAACGGCCTGGGAGTGCTCGCCTGGGGTGTCGGCGGCATCGAGGCCGAGGCGGCAATGCTGGGCCAGCCGGTCTCGATGCTCATCCCACGCGTGGTGGGCTTCAAGCTGCTCGGCGAGATCCCTTCTGGCGTCACGGCAACGGACGTTGTCCTGACCATCACCGAGATGCTTCGCGCCCACGGCGTGGTCGGCAAGTTCGTCGAGTTCTACGGGCAGGGAGTCTCGGCGGTGCCGTTGGCCAACCGCGCCACGATCGGCAACATGAGCCCCGAGTTCGGCTCGACCGCCGCGATGTTCCCCATCGATGAGGTCACCTGCGACTACCTCCGTCTGACCGGTCGCAGCGAGAAGCAGGTCGCCCTGGTCGAGGCTTACAGCAAGGAGCAGGGCCTCTGGCACGACGCATCGGTCGAGCCGGTCTTCTCCGAGTACCTCGAGCTCGACCTGTCGACGGTGGTTCCGTCGATCGCCGGGCCCAAGCGTCCGCAGGACCGCATCTCGCTCACCGACGCCAAGGAGTCCTTCCGCGGCACACTCAAGAGCTACGTGAACGCCGAGGCACCTCTGGCCACCGGCGGGGCGCCATTCACCCTGGCCGACGGCAGCACGAGTGTGATGGACCACGGACACGTCGCGATTGCTGCGATCACCTCGTGCACGAACACGTCCAACCCGTCGGTCATGGTGGCCGCCGGGATGCTGGCAAAGAACGCCGTCGAGCGCGGGCTGAGCGCCAAACCGTGGGTCAAGACGTCGATGGCGCCGGGCTCCAAGGTCGTCACCGACTACTACGAGAAGGCCGGCCTGTGGCCCTACCTCGAGAAGCTCGGCTTCTACCTGGTCGGCTACGGCTGCACGACCTGCATCGGCAACTCCGGCCCGCTGGCCGCAGAGGTCTCCGAGGTCATCGCCGAGAACGACCTCAGCGTCGTCGCGGTGCTGTCGGGCAACCGCAACTTCGAGGGGCGGATCAGCCCGGACGTCAAGATGAACTACCTCGCGTCGCCGCCCCTGGTCGTGGCCTACGCGCTCTCGGGCACCATGGACTGGGACCCTGAGACGCAGCCGATCGGCACCGATCCCCAGGGTGTCGATGTCTTCCTGCGCGACATCTGGCCAAGTGCGGCGGACGTCGCAGCGGTGGTCGACTCCTCGATCACCAAGGACATGTTCAGCAGCGACTACGCCGATGTCTTTGCCGGCGATGACCGCTGGCGCTCCCTTGCGACGCCCGAGGGCAAGACCTTCGAGTGGGCGCCGGAGTCGACCTACGTGCGCAAGCCCCCGTACTTCGAGGGCATGAAGCGTGAGCCGAGCCCCGTCACCGACATCTCCGGCGCGCGGGTCCTGGCCAAGCTCGGAGACTCCGTCACGACCGACCACATCAGCCCGGCCGGCCAGTTCGCCGCCAACAGCCCCGCTGGTGTCTATCTCGCGGCTCATGGCGTCGACCGCAAGGACTTCAACTCCTACGGCTCGCGTCGTGGCAACCACGAGGTCATGATTCGCGGCACGTTCGCCAACATCAGGTTGCGCAACCAGCTGCTCGACGACGTCCAGGGTGGTTACACCCGGGACTTCACCGCCGACGGCGCGCAGTCGAGCATCTACGACGCCGCGCAGAACTACGCGGCGGCCGGTGTGCCGCTGGTGGTGCTGGCAGGCAAGGAGTACGGCTCCGGCTCGTCCCGCGACTGGGCCGCCAAGGGCACTCGCCTCCTGGGCGTCAAAGCGGTCATCGCTCAGTCCTACGAGCGGATCCACCGCTCCAACCTGATCGGCATGGGCGTGCTTCCGCTGCAGTACGCAGCCGGCCAGGACGCCGACTCGCTCGGGCTTGACGGCACCGAGAAGTTCGACATCTCGGGCGTGACTGCTCTCAACGAGGGAACGACGCCAAAGACGTTGCACGTCACAGCGACCAAGCTCGACGGATCCGTCATCGAGTTCGATGCCGTTCTGCGCATCGACACTCCCGGTGAGGCGGACTACTACCGCCATGACGGCATCCTGCAGTACGTCCTGCGCTCGCTCGTCAACGGCTGACCGGCCGGCTGGCACACAGCAACTGGCGCACAGAAATACAGACACGAACGGCCCGAATCCGCCCCAGACATGAGGGATCCGGGCCGTTCGTGTCTAGGCAGCGAGACCGCATGTCCGTGCAGGTTGGCAGACTGGGGCGGTGAGCTCACCGTCTCGTACACCTCCGGGCTGGCAGGTGCCTGCCGTGTCCTGGTTGCTCGATCACTGTCCATCGGACTACCGGGGCTATGCCGGGTGGCGCAAGAATCCGGTCGCCCTGGCCTGGGTCACGGTGCGGCACATCGACGCCCAGCTCGAGGCAATGCGGCAGGCCTACCGCGAGGTTCGCGTGGACCTCGGCGATCTGGTGAGCACCGAGGCGCTGTCCGAGATCCAGTCGGATCTCGAGGCCGAGGGGCTTCGCCTCCGGGCCTCGGCTCGCGGTGCTCAGCTCCTGTATGACGCGTTGCAGGGCAAGCACTACGTCCCCCGCTTGTGAAGCACCTTTCTGTGACGCACCTGGCGGGTTCCCTCCGGTTGTTTCGCTCCGGGTGGCCAGGCGTCGGTGAGCGGGCGTCGGTGAGCGGGGAGGTAGCGTCCACCCATGAACAAGAACCTGCGCGTCGGCTTGGGCATCCTGCTGGTCCTGACGGGGCTGATCTGGACGATGCAGGGGCTGGGTGTCTTGCAGAGCAGCAGCCCCATGACGGGCGTCACGTTCTGGGCCATCGCCGGCCCTGTGGTGGCACTGGCCGGTCTCGCCCTCGCCCTCGGCAAGGTGGGCCGACGCACGCCATAGACTCAAAGGTCCGAGCGGTTAGAGCCTGAGCCAGTCGCAAGCGTGGTTCAGCGCAAGATCTGAGCCACCTGAAGATCTGAGCCAGACGAAAGGATGCCTGAGAGCGTGGAGCTGCTGGATTCGATCAACGGTCCCGAGGACCTCAAAGCCCTGACTGCTGCTCAGATGCCTTTGCTGGCCAAAGAGATCCGGGATTTCCTGATCGACTCGGTCTCCAGGACGGGCGGTCACCTAGGTCCCAACCTTGGGGTCGTCGAGCTGACCATCGCGCTGCATCGGGTCTTCGACTCGCCACGGGACACCATCGTGTTCGACACCGGTCACCAGACCTACGTCCACAAGCTGCTCACGGGCCGTCGGGATGACTTCACCAACCTACGCAAGAAGGGTGGGCTGTCGGGCTACCAGAGCCGGGCTGAGTCCGAGCATGACGTCGTCGAGAACTCTCATGCGTCCACGGCGTTGTCCTGGGCTGACGGCATCGCCATCGCGCGCCGCCTCCAGGGCCAGCATGACCGCTATACCGTTGCCGTTATTGGTGATGGGGCGCTCACCGGTGGGATGGCCTGGGAAGCGATCAACAACATCTCGGCCGACAAGGACCTCCCTTTGGTCATCGTTGTCAACGACAACGAGCGCTCCTACGCGCCGACCACGGGCGGGCTCGCCGACCACCTGGCCACATTGCGGATGACCCGCGGTTACGAGCGGTTCCTCGATTGGGGCAAGAACACGCTGGCTCGCACGCCGGTGGTGGGATCTGCGATGTACGAGACGCTGCACGGGATGAAGAAGGGCCTCAAGGACATCGTCGCGCCGCAGGGCATGTTCGAGGACCTGGGGCTGAAGTACCTCGGACCGGTCGACGGGCACGACGAAGAGGCGCTCGAGTCAGCGCTGCGCATGGCCCGAGCGTTCGGTGGCCCGGTGCTGGTCCACGTGATCACCCAGAAGGGACGTGGCTACGCGCCGGCGCGTGAGAATGAGGCCGACCGCTTCCACGCGGTGGGCGTCATCAACCCCGAGACCGGCCTGCCTTTCAACGAGGGTGGCCGGATCTGGACCGATGAGTTCAGCGACGAGATGTGTGAGATCGGTGAACGGCGACCCGACGTGGTGGCGCTGACCGCGGCGATGATGATCCCGGTGGGCCTGGACCGGTTCGCGGCACGCTTCCCGGACCGGGTCTTTGACGTGGGGATCGCCGAGCAGCACGCGCTGACGATGGCCTCCGGGCTCGCCTTCGCCGGTCTGCATCCGGTGGTCGCCGTCTACGCCACCTTCCTCAACCGTGCCTTTGACCAGCTGCTCATGGACGCTGGCCTGCACACGGCCGGGGTCACGGTGGTGCTCGACCGGGCCGGCGTGACGGGCACCGATGGCGCCTCCCACAACGGCATGTGGGACAT
>JABBOX010000004.1 GCA_012927555.1 Phycicoccus sp. | reverse complement strand
GCCCTGGTGGTCATTGACCAGTCGTACCGCTCTGGCCTTGAGCTCATCATCGATCTTCTTCGGCATGCTGCTCATCCTCCTGGACTCAAACAGGAGCGGCATTAAACCTGGGGCGCTTCAAGTTAACCTCGTGCGACCAGGTGGCGGTGTTCGAGCGAGGCAACAAAGACCAGCTCATGGCTGTTTCTTGACTCTTTGGGGATTGTGGAAGAGCGCGGTACAGCCATAGCCTGCCCCGCGTCCAACCTCATCCACCCCGTGAACGTCAAGGCGAACAGGCGAGATTTCGTCCTTGCGGGTGCCGACAGTCACCTCTTCCGATTCTGTCGAAAACCTGCTCCACACCATTGAGAACAACAGGAGAAGTCGTGCGACTTAGAACTCTGTCCATTATTCCCTTTGCAGTGATTGCCATGGTCGCGGCCGGCACCACGGTAGTCTCGGCTAACACGGTCACGGCTGCCGCTCAGGCTCCGGTGAACCTTCGATCAGCCGGTACCTTCGCCATTCTGTCGCAATCGGGCGTCACCGATGTCTATGCGTCTGCCATCAAGGGAGATGTTGGGGCCAGTCCAATCACCGGTGCAGCCATTGGTCTGGCGTGTTCAGAAGTTACCGGGACGATCTTCGCGGTCGATGCGGCTGGGCCACCATGCGCCGTGACCGCTCCCACAATTCTGACGACGGCCGTAGGCGACGTGGGGGCTGCATACCTTGACGCCGAGGGACGGACGTTCCCCAATTTTGTCGACCTGGACGCTGGAGAAATTGGCGGACTGACCCTTGCTCCTGGCCTTTACAAGTGGAATACCGACGTCAACATCTCAACGGACGTCACCCTCTCGGGTGGCCCGACTGACGTATGGATCTTCCAGATTGCCGGAACCCTTGACCAGGCTGCCGCCAAGAACGTGACCCTGGCCGGCGGAGCACAGGCCAAGAATGTCTTCTGGCAGTCCGCCGGCGCGGTCACTCTCGGAACAACCGCGCACTTCGAGGGAACAATTCTCTCCAAGACGATGATCGCCATGAAGACCGGTGCATCCACGAATGGCAGGCTCTTGGCGCAGACGGCAGTCACTCTTCAGATGAACACCGTCACGCTGCCTGCTCTGTAAGCTCTCGGCGGACGTTGGAGCGGGGCCAAGGGGACATTGTCCTCTCGGCCCCGGTTCTTTCTGTCCTCGCTACGGGGCGGGGTCGAGGCCCACCGAGTCGACGATGCGCGCACGGCCTTCGTCGAGGGCATAGGTGACACCCACGACGGCGAGGCGACCGCTCGCGATACGATCCGCGACCAGGCGGAACGTACGGTCAGCAGCCGCAGCGTTGCCGCACGTGCGCGGCGTCGACCACCATCAAACGGCGGTCACCGGCCAGACCCTACGGCTCGACCCAGAGCCGGGTCAGCCACGAACCAGGGTTCTCCGCGAACTGAATGGCGACATCGGGATCAAGCTTGAGAAGTCCGCCGAACACGTTGTCGAAGTCGAGATAGAGAGCGGCGCGGACGTGAAGCATGCGAGGGACTCTACATGCGACTGAGTCTCAAGACAGTCGTCGAACAACCGCCCGATTTCGCCGCGTTCGGCGCGCGTTTTGTGTCGCGATGGAGGATCCTTGATCGGGACGGCGAGGACTCGACCAGCCGGTCAGCGTTCCACTTTCGGGGCTGTGGAAGGGCGACTGAACGGGGGTCGGATCAGCCGATCTGCTGTCACTGCAGCGTTCTCGCTGGGCGTGTGGCGGCGCGTTCGGTCCCGGGGCGAGCAACCGAGGCCCAGTAGCGGCGCGCAGTTCAGGTCAGCTCGGAGATCTCGAAGAGATGACCGTCCGGGTCGCGAAAGAAGGCCCGGATCTCACCACCGCGATCGAGTGGCGTGGTCAGGAACTCGGCTCCTCGCTTGCTGAGGAGCTCGAAGGCGCGCTGACAGTCGCCCACCCGGAAGATGATCTCTGCGCTGACCCGATCGGGATCGTCGGGTACCGCCAGGGTTATGGTCGGCTTGTCCGGAGTTGGCGCGCCCCCGGGGGCGGGCCGCAGCCAGTTCCCCATGAGATCCAGCACTACCGATGTCCCGCCATATTCTCCAAACACCGAGGCGTCCAGGACATCGACGTACCAGTCACGACTGGCTGCAGCATCGGCCACGACCAGCATGCGCGTCAGCGCTTCCGCCTCGAACCGATCCATGCTGCGCACGCTACCCGGAGAAGCCCTTTCGCGGTTGCGACAGGGACCTGTGCAGGATCCTTTGCGGAACGGGTTGGGTCGCCAAGCGACGAGGACATTTGGCACGACTCGTCAGCCGCAGACTGCGGCATAGGGTGAGCCATGAAATTGACGAGCGAAGAGGGCCGCGTGCTGGGCTGCCTTATCGAGAAGCAGCTCACCACACCACAGTTGTACCCGCTCACGGAGAAAGCCTTGATCACTGCGTGCAACCAGACGACGAACCGGGACCCGGTAGTGGCCTACGACGTCTCGGCCGTTCGGATAGCGGCGCAAAGCCTGCGAGAGAAGGGCCTGCTGCGCATGGTCCATCGCACCGGAGAGCGCAGCGACAAGCACCACCAGCTCCTCGACAGTTTCCTCACGCTGTCCCCGGAGCAGGTGACCCTACTCGCCGTCCTGCTCCTGCGCGGACCGCAGACGGTGGCTGAACTGCGCGCCCGATCCGAGCGGATGCACCCGTTCGACACGGTCGCTCAGGTACAGGAGGCGCTTGACGCGTTAACCGACCGGGATGACCCGCTCGCGGCCCGACTCGAGCGGCAGCCGGGCCGCAAGGAAGCGAGGTACCGCCAGTTGCTCGTGGATGTTGAGCACGGCGTCGTCAGGCCAACTTCGAATCAAGCGACTCCACCGGACAGTCTGACCCTGGTCGGCCTGGCCCGGGAGATCGACCTGCTGCGCGGCGAGGTGACCGAGTTACGGACTCAGGTTGATGGTCTGCGGCAGGAAACTGATGTGGACTGACGAGTCATTACGCGACGACACGTTCCGCTTGCGGATCGGGCCACGGGACGACCGAAGGCGGCTGTGGGCTGTGAAGTGCAGCGCTTCGTTGCAGCGTCCTGTGATCGATCTGTGTCGCTAGTTTCCGTTCGTCTCTGGCACGCCTGACCGAAGTCGACGACCCCCAGCCGTCGTCGCTTAAGTGGCGTTAAGTGGTGCTCCAGAAGGTAGCGCCTCGTACCGCGTGGCGCACGTAGATCACACCATTGCCGAACCTTCGATGGTCCAGTAGCTCGAGGTCCAGTCGTACGCCCCGGGGCAGCGCCGGCTTGCCGCCTCCCACGAGCACGGGGCACAGGAGCAGCACGCACTCGTCGACCAACCCGTGCCGGAACGCCTCCGCCGCGAGGGCCGCGCCGCCGATGCTCAGGTCCGAGCTGGACGTCTCCTTGAGCTGTCGTACCGTCTCGGGCTCGAACTGCCGCTCGATCCTCGTACGCGCCGTCGACACCTCTTGGAGTGTCGAGGAGTAGACGACTTTGTCGGCGTCGCGCCAGACCTCGGCGTACTCGCGGACGACCGCCGGCTCGGTCGCCAACCAGTCATCGTTATCCCAGACGCGCATCGTCTCGTACATGCGGCGGCCGTAGAGCGAGGTGCCGATGTGCCGCTCGTGCTCGTTCCAAAACGCGTGCACTTCGTCGTCAGGCACGGACCAGTCGAAGGAGCCGCTCTCGTCCTCGAGGTAGCCGTCGAGCGAGGTGTTGGCCGCGTAGATCAGCTTGCCCATCGGTGCCTCCGGTCAGGCGGGTGGCTACAGCCTGCAGCGTCAAGGCGGCACCGGCAAGAGCATCGACGGTGAGATTCGGTGAGGCGAGCCTGTCTGACATAGTCTTGCCGAGCACTTCGACACCGCGCAGGATTCGTTCCTCGTTGACGTTGCCGAATCCGAGCACTAAGGCCGCCGGTACGTTCGCCTCAGCCGCCGGCGGGGCGTCGACCCGATAGCGCGACAGCCCGTAGACCCGGACGGCGCGGCGCAGCGCCGACCGCACGACTTCGCCGAGGCCGTCCGTCTGGTGTCGCTCAGTTCGTCGACGGCCGGGACAGGAGAGTCACTCATCACCGGTTGCCGTTCGGGACGTAGCGGGGTGCCGTCGATCAGGCACGATGAGAAGACCCCGGTGCAGGAAGGATCTGGAGATGCGGCTCGCTGACGACATGGGTAGCCCCGTCGACATCGACAGCAATGTGAAGCGGATCGTGTCTCTGGTCCCCTCGTTGACAGAAGCCGTGGCGGCGACACATCGGGATTCGTTGGTAGGCGTAACCGACTGGTGCACCCACCCGGCCGATCTGAAGGTCGCCCGCGTCCGGGGCACGAAGAACCCGGACTGGCGGGCGATAGTCGCCCTCGAGCCGGACCTGGTGTTGGCCAACAAAGAGGAGAACCGTGAGCTGGACGTGCGACGGCTCCGTGACGCGGGTGTCCAGGTGTGGGTCACCGTGATCGAGACTGTTCCGCAGGCGTTGGCCTCGATGGACCGACTCTTCGTAGAGACCCTGCACTGGCCCATCCCCGAATGGCTCGTCGCGGCCCGCCGCCTCTGGTCAAAGCCGACCCCGAAGGTCCGCGCCAAAGTCGCCGTCCCGATCTGGCGGGATCCTTGGATGGTGGTCGGCCATTCCACCTACACCGGCGACCTCCTGCGCCGCGCCGGCCTGGAGAACGTCTTTGACACCCGCGAGGATCGTTACCCCAGCGTGGAACTAGAGGAGATCGACCGTCCCGACATCGACAGGGTCCTGCTTCCCGACGAGCCGTATCCCTTTGCCGCCGATGACGGCCCAGAGGCATTTCACAACGTCCGAACTGAACTCGTCAGTGGGCGCCTGCTCACCTGGTATGGACCCGCCATGGTCGAGGCAGCCCACGCGCTCACCGCCATGGCCGAGCCACGCTGAGACATGCGGGTTCAGCAGGGCGAGCACCTCGAAGAGCCTGCGGTCACGACCAGAGTGCCGAGCACGACGAACTTCGAAGCCCGCATTGGTGCCGTCCAAGGCACAAACGGTGTCCCCACACGGATCGGTGGCCGGTCAGCGATGGTCATCGGTCCCTGGCAGGCTTCAATGGTTCTCGTTCGCGCCCGATAGGTCCCACGTCCGCTTATCGTGCGGACCAGGAGCTCCAGGCGGCGACGGCGATGACCACCACCGGCCCCGGCGGCGGCTCGGCCTGGTAGTGCGGGTACTTCGCGACCAGGGCGGCCACCCCCGCCGCACCCTCAGCAGACCCAACGGGCACGATCCTCGCATTCCCGTCGACTCGGACCCACCAAAGGGCGGTCCAGTCCTCCTCGTAGTGGTCGACGAGCAGGCTCACCCGCGGGTTCGCCTCGATGTTCGCGAGCCGTCGCAGCGACCGCGTCGACTTCGGCTTCGCGTCCACGGCGGTCCAGACCGTGTCCCCCACCGAGGCGAAGACGACCGGCACGAGGTGCGGGCGGCTGCCCGGAGACATCGTGGCGAGCCGCGCCACCCGTCCCGCGGCGAACCGCTCACGCGCCCACTGCTCCACAGCCCCAACGGTATGCCGGGAGCCCGCACGTCACACAGTGGGCGGTGGGCATCCGCTCGGCGTCCACCTGGGCCACCCGCCCCGGGCTCTCGCCGCCCCCGTGGGCGGGAACCTCATTCGGTTTGAAGGATCCCCATGTGACGATCGCCGGCGCGAGAACCGACGGCCTCAACGGGGTCCGCGGGCCGTTCCTTTGCGGGCACCTTGGCACGTCAGTCCGGTTTCTAGAGTTGCCGCTCCACGAAAGTGCCGAGAGCTTCGTTGAACACCTCCGGCAACTGCCCGTTCCACTGATGGCCAGCCCCGGGAACGACCGTGAATGTCGCATGCGGGATGGTTGTCGCGGCGCGGCGCGCCGCGCGAAGATTCGCTCGGTCCTTTGCGCCGCACAACACCAGGGTGGGCGCTTTGACTTGGGTGCTCGCCACGCGCAGATCGACCCGGCGGGCTGCTCGGATCAGGTCCATCACCTGTTGCTTCTCGGCTGCATCTTTGGCGCCGAGAAGCTTCCAGGGTGTCAGTCGCATGATCCCTATTTGCACCATCATGAGCACCGGCGGTGGTCTGAGCTGGACGCCGGAGAGCACCAAGCTGGCTACCAGGTCGCGTTGGGTAGCAGCGAGATGCAGGCCGACCATTGCGCCCAACGACAGGCCACAAACATGGACCCGCTCTATACCAGTCCTGCGTAGCTGGTCTCCTATCGCTGCGCTAACTGCCTCGAGCACGAACGGACCCGGACTCTGTCCGGCACCAGGTAGATCGGGCGCGAGAAGGTGGTAGCGAGGAGACAATTGCTCGATCTGGGGTTGCCACATCGTGTGGTCATTTCCCGCTCCATGCAGAAGGAGGATCGATGGATGGAGGCGGCTGCCGAACTCGTGCATTCGCATGTCGATTCATCTCCGCATCGGTGGCAAGCCTAATGCCTGCGATAGCGATACCGGTTCGCGATCCCCCACTGCGACCCCAACGCGCGCTGTAGGCGGCATGAGCGCGCGTCGTCCCGCCCCGACAAGTCAGAGGAGACGCCGGGTGATGGCCCATCGTTTGGCCGGAAAGTCGAAGAGCCAGTTGGCTTGCCGCAATGTGGTGTAGCCCAGGATCAGGTCCATGGGCTGGTCCAGGGTGGCGTTGGCCTTCGACAGGTCCACCACGGCGACCCTGTGCCGGGCAAACTGTTCCCCGCCGATCTCTGCCTCGGCCATCACGAACACGGCAGTCTCGACCTGCGTACCCGTGGCATCGGTACCGACCGACGTCCCAGCCTCCTCGAACAGATCTGGGTGCTTCAGCCAAAAGGCCTGGTCGACGATGGTGATACCGGCGCCGCTGTCCCAGACGCACTGCGCCGTCACGCCTGGCCAACTCACCTCCACATATGGATGCGACCCGTCATCCATCTGGAGAGGGCGCATACCGTCCACATCCCGCGCCGCCTCAACGACGAGGGTTTCGCTATCGAACAGGAAGTGGCAGCGGTGACCCTTCAGAACATCCATGCCCAGGAGGTTCTGGGCGCCTGGTTGGGTGGCGTCAACCAACAGGGCATCAACGATCGATCCGGCCATTGGACCCACGACCAGCTCCGGGAGAGTCACGAGGGGACTGCTGCTGACGGCGAAGACGCCTGATGAGTTGTGCTTCCCATACTTCGCCAGGGTGGTGGTGAAGTCGTCGGCCACGACGTGCGTCCGGGCCGCACCAGTATCGAGGATGAAGCGGTACGGGCGTCCCGCGATACTGCCATCGACCATGACCTCAGCGCACTCGGGGTCATCGCGGTCGGGCTCGACGATCAGCGGGATCCGGGTCATGGCGAAACCCTACGGCGGCGACTTCCGACTATTCCGGCATCGGCATGATCTCGCGCACCACATCCGGCAATACCGGTCGTTTCTCGGAGTCCGCCGGAGGCGAGGTAAAGATCGACTCCTCTAGCCTTCCGATATGGACGAGCCAATCTGGTCTTTAAGCGAGCACGCAACCAAGACAGCTGACGAGGTGTACTACCGGCACCTAGAGGCCATCAGCATCTCTGCCTATGGTGACGGCGTCCTCACCGAGCCGGGCGACCAACCGCTAG
>JABBOX010000143.1 GCA_012927555.1 Phycicoccus sp. | reverse complement strand
TCACAGACGAGGGCCGGAGACTGGTCCGGCAAGTCACCGCCAAGCGGCGCGAGGAGATCACCCGCATCGTCGCAGCCATGCCCGAGACGCGCCGCGACGAGCTCGTGATGGCAATGCGCGCGTTCGCCGAGGCTGCCCACGAACCGGAGCCTCGCCCCGAGACGACCGCCACTCTCGGCTGGTGACACGCGCGCACCAACACCGCGTACTTCAGTGCTCGACGGTCGGCCCCGCGCACCCGGTAGCAGGTCCCACCGCACCGGCTCGTGCCACCAAGCCGGGCCGGTCCCCTCGTCGGTCCGGAGATGCTGATCCAGGGCAACCCATGCCCTAGCGCCCCCTACGAACTGAAGAGACAACCGACCACAGGAAGGTGGGTACCTGCCATGACGGCTGGTGCCAATCAGTCCAGCTCGTCCGACTCGAGGCCGGCTACGACGACTGATCAGAAGAACGACCTCACATCGATGCCCATGTCCGAGGTCGAGAAGCAGCTGGGCACCTCGCCGGACGGGCTGAGCCAGGCCGAGGCGAAAGAGCGCCTGGCCCGGTACGGCCCGAACGAGATCGCCGAGCACAAGACGAACCCGCTGCTGAAGTTCCTCGGGTACTTCTGGGGCCCGATCCCGTGGATGATCGAGGTCGCGGTGATCCTGTCCGGTGCGGTCCAGCACTGGGCCGACTTCTTCATCATCTTGGTGCTGCTCGTCGCGAACGGAGTCGTGGGCTACTCCGAGGAGCATCAGGCGGGAAACGCCATCGACGCGCTGAAGGCCAAGCTGGCGGTCACGGCGCGCGTCCGACGCGACGGAGAGTGGGTCACCCCGCCCGCACGTGAGCTGGTGCCCGGCGACGTGATTCGGCTGCGCCTGGGTGACATCGTTCCCGCGGACGCGCGCTTGCTGGACGGCGACGAGATCGAAGTCGACCAGTCGGCGCTGACCGGTGAGTCGCTGCCCGCCACCCGCAAGCCGGGACAGGCCGTGTTCTCCGGTTCGATCCTGCGTCGAGGTGAGATCGGCGCGCTTGTCTACGCCACCGGTGCGCACACCTACTTCGGCAAGACCGCGGAGCTGGTGCAGGGCGTGCACACCGTCAGCCACTTCCAGCGCGCCGTACTGAAGATCGGCAACTACCTGATCATCCTCGCAGTGGCGCTGGTCACGGTGATCGTGGCCGTCTCGCTGTTGCGTGGTGACCCGGTCGTCACCACGCTGCAGTTCGCCCTGGTCCTGACCGTGGCGGCGATCCCGGTCGCGATGCCGACTGTGCTCTCGGTGACGATGGCCGTCGGTGCCCGTCTGCTCGCCACGAGGCAAGCGGTCGTCAGCCGGCTGGTCGCGATCGAGGAGCTGGCCGGCGTGGACGTGCTGTGCGCGGACAAGACCGGCACGCTGACCCAGAACTCACTCACGCTCGGGGATCCGTTCACCGTGGCCGGTGCCACCCCTGACGACGTCATCGTGCACGCTGCGCTGGCATCGCGCGACGACGACGCCGACCCGATCGACCTGGCGGTCCTGGGTGGTCTGACGTCCAAGGATGCTCTGCACGGGTATCAGGTGACCCACTTCCAGCCGTTCGACCCGGTCCACAAACGCACCGAGGCCACCGTCACGTCCCCGGACGGAAAGACGTTCTCCGTCACCAAGGGTGCGCCCCAGGTGATCCTTGAGCTCGTCACGGACGCCGACCAGGTGAAGGCCGCCGTCGATACGGCGGTCAATGACTTCGCCGTCCGTGGTTTCCGGTCCCTGGGCGTGGCCCGGAGCGACGAGGATGGCGCGTGGAAGCTCCTCGGTGTGCTGCCGCTGTTCGACCCACCACGGGACGATGCCGCGTCGACCATCGCGACCGCACGCTCCATGGGAGTGAGCGTGAAGATGGTGACCGGAGATGCGCTCGCCATCGCCAAGGAGACCGCCACGAAGGTCGGGCTTGGCGCGGACATCCTCGATGCCAGCGACCTGGGCGATGCGAAGAAGACGGAGACGGCATCGGTCGCCGACTCCATCGAGAAGGTCGACGGGTTCGCCCAGGTGTTCCCCGAGCACAAGTTCCACATCATCGACGTCCTGCAGCAGCGAGGCCACATCGTCGGTATGACCGGCGACGGCGTGAACGATGCACCGGCGCTGAAGAAGGCCGACTGCGGCATCGCCGTGTCGGGCGCCACCGACGCCGCGCGCGCAGCCGCCGACATCGTGCTGCTGGCTCCGGGCTTGTCGGTGATCATCGATGCGATCAAGGAGAGCCGCCGGATCTTCCAGCGGATGAACAGCTACGCGATATACCGCATCGCGGAGACGCTGCGCGTTCTTCTCTTCATGACCGTCGCGATCCTGGTCTTCAACTTCTACCCCGTGACGGCCGTCATGATCGTCATGCTCGCGTTGCTCAATGACGGCGCGATCCTGTCGATCGCCTACGACAACGTCCACTACCGCGACCAGCCTGAAGCCTGGAACATGCGCCGCGTGCTCGGCATCTCCACGGTCCTGGGCGTCGCGGGGGTCATCTCGGCCTTCGGCCTGTTCTACCTCGGTGAGCGTGTCTTCCACCTGGACCGCGACCACGTCCAGACCCTGATGTACCTGAAGCTGTCCGTCGCGGGGCACCTCACCATCTTCCTGACCCGCACCCGCGGACCGTTCTGGTCGATCCGGCCCGCCCGCATCTTGTGGATGGCGGTCCTCGGCACCCAGGCCGTCGCGACCCTGATCGCCGTCTACGGGCTGTTCATGACCCCCCTCGGGTGGGGATGGGCCGGCTTCGTGTGGGGCTATGCGATCGTCTGGGCGCTGCTCAACGACCGCGCCAAGCTTCTCGCCTACCGCATCCTCGACCCGGGCACACGCAAGGGCTCGGTGAACGCCGACGCGACCGCCGCCGATCACAGCTCACGATCGGGCAACCAATGATCGTCGCCGCTGCGACGGGCACACTCGGCATGAACATCGGGGAGGCGCGATCGCGCGCTGACCCCTCGGGATGGGAGAGACACGGGAACGAAGTCGACCTGATGAACCCGGCGACAAAGGAGAAGCGCAACGCGGCTCGCTCTCGTCGAGCCGATCCTCTGCGCGAGAGACGGCAGGTCCGCTCCGGGACGGCCACGAACAACCAGCTGTTTCAGCCCGACCGATGCTGACCGCCTGCCGAGCACGGCCGAAGGAGTGATCGTGAAAATCAAGTAGAAGGAATTCCGCTTTGATCACGCGGCCGGGATCACGCTCGCAGATCGGGCGACGAGCATTGATCCTCTCTGCTCAGACAAGCGGGAGTACAAGAAGCGAATGAAGAAGCATGCCAAGAAGATGAGCGCGCTGCAGCGGCTGCACTACGCATCGAATCATCATGCGCTGCTGTTGATCTTCCAAGGGATGGATGCGGCTGGCGAGGGATGGCGCTATCCGTCACGTCATGTCAGGGGTGAACCCGCAGGGCTGTCAGGTCTTCAGCTTCGAGCAACCCAGCGCCGAGGAACTCGAGCATGACTTCCTCTGGCGTACCACCCGTCGATTGCCCGAGAGCGGGCGGATCGGCATCTTCAACCGCTCCTACTACGAAGACGTGCTCGTCGTACGCGTCCACCCGAAGATCCTCCACGACCAGGGCCTCCCACGTGAGCTGATCGACGGGGAGACCCTCTGGGATGACCGGTTCCGCTCGATCCGTGACCTCGAGGAGCATCTCCATCGCAACGGCACTCGGGTGGTCAAGATCTTCCTGCATCTGTCGAATAGCGAGCAGGCGAACCGCCTTCATGATCGCATCGACTCGCCCGAGAAAAACTGGAAGCTCAGCCTCGCGGACATTCACGAGCGGGCCTACTGGGAGCAGCACATGGAGGCTTATGAGGAATGCCTGAGCGCGACGAGTACGCTCCACGCGCCCTGGTACGTCGTCCCGGCCGACGACAAGGACAACGCCCGGCTCATTGTCTCGCAGATCGTCCTCGATGTACTTGGCGGACTCAAGATGGCGTATCCGAAGACGACTGAAGAACGCAGGCATGAGCTGGAATCGTTCCGTGACCAGCTCTGACCGCGACCCCGAGTCTCAGGCGGCATGTCCGGCCTGTCGGATTCCCGGTACAGTGAGGGCGGCATTAAAGAATTGTGCGCCGGAATTCATGTTGGCAGGCCGGGTCATCATCGCAGTGATGCAGTACGATCCGACAAGGCCGATACTGCGATCGGCTGCCGTCGGGACAACGGCGCGGACGACGCCCCACAGGGAAGTTTTGGACATCGACAGAATCCCACGTCGAGAGAAACGGAGCATGCGACATGGTGATCTGTGGAGGTGACAGCGGGCGATGCTAGGGCTCCCGGCAGGTGTCACGACGTGCCTGTTCGACTTGGACGGCGTGCTCACCGACACCGCGTCGGTGCATGGTGCCGCGTGGAAGGAGATGTTCGATGCCGTTCTGCGGGCACGAGCCGAGCGTGACGGCGTAGCGTTCGTGCCGTTCGATCCAGAGCACGACTATGAGACCTATGTCGACGGCAAGCCTCGGCTTGCCGGTGTGCGCGACTTTCTGGCTGCACGCGGTATCGCCCTGCCGGAGGGCACCCGCGAGGATGGACCCACCGCAGAGACGGTCAACGGCCTGGGGAGCCGAAAGAACGCGATGGTGCTCAAGAGGATCCGGGAGGACGGGGTGCACGTGTTCGAGGGATCTCGTCGCTACCTGGTCGCCGCCGAGCGTGCCGGCCTGCGTCGGGCGGTCGTGTCGTCGTCGGCCAACACCGGCGAGGTGCTGACGGTGACCGGGCTCGCGTCCCTCGTCGAAGTGCAGGTCGACGGAGTGACGATCCGCGATGAACATCTGGCTGGCAAGCCCTCGCCGGACACCTTCTTGGCTGCCGCGAGGCGGCTTGGGTCCCAGCCTGGTCAGTGCGTGGTGTTTGAGGATGCGCTGTCCGGCGTCGAGGCAGGGCGGGCCGGCCACTTCGGCTACGTGATCGGTGTGGACCGGGTAGGCCAAGCGGACGCGCTGCGCGCGCATGGTGCCGACACCGTGGTTCAGGACCTGGCCGAGCTGCTGGACCGCTCGTGATCCTGCAGCGGTCATACCCGGTCGAACCGTGGTCGGTGAGCGAGACGACGCTGGACCTCAGTCTGCTGGCGCAGTCCGAGTCGTTGTTCGCCCTGTCCAACGGCCACATCGGGCTACGCGGGAACCTGGACGAGGGCGAGCCGTACGGCATCCCCGGCACCTACCTCAACGGCTTCTACGAGAAGCGGCCGTTGCCGTACGCCGAGGCGGCGTACGGATTCCCGGAGACCGACCAAACCCTGATCAACGTCACCGACGGTAAGCTGATCCGCCTGCTCGTGGACGACGCCCCGCTCGACGTCCGGTATGGCGACCTGCACGATCACCACCGACGGTTGGACCTGCGCACCGGGTTGCTCGAACGCACAGTCGACTGGACCTCGACCGCGCAGACCCGGGTCCGGATCCACTCGCGCCGACTGGTGTCGTTCTCGCAGCGGGCGATCGCCGCCGTCGAGTACGTGGTCGAGCCCGTTGAACGCGCGGCGCGCATCACCCTGCAGTCCGAGCTGGTCGCGAACGAGCAGCAGCCGCGGCTGTCCCGGGACCCCCGGGTCGCGGCGGTGCTCGAACACCCCCTCGAAGCAGTCACGCACGACCGCGACGACTTCTCGATCGTGCTGCTGCACCGCACTCGTGCCAGCAAGCTGCTGATGGGCGCAGGCATGGGGCACATCGTTGAGGCTCCCGGTCGTACCGAGACCGAAGTCGTCGTGAGCCAGGACTGGGCGCGCCTCACGATCGCATGCACGCTGCAGCCCGGCGAGCAGCTGCGGGTGGTGAAGCTGATCGGGTACGGGTGGTCGAGCCTGCGCTCGGAGACCGCTGTCCGCGACCAGGTCGCCGGCGCGCTGTCCGGTGCCCGTCTGACGGGCTGGGACGGGCTCGTCCGCGAGCAGCGGGCATACCTGGACGAGTTCTGGGATACCGCCGACGTCGCGGTGGACGGCAATCCCGAGCTGCAGCAGGCCGTACGGTTCGGGCTGTTCCACGTGCTGCAGTCCGGAGCACGGACAGAACGTCGGGCCATTCCGTCCAAGGGGCTCACCGGGCCGGGGTACGACGGGCACACGTTCTGGGACACCGAGATGTTCGTGCTGCCACTGCTGACATACACCTATCCGAAGGCCGCCGCCGACGCTCTGCGATGGCGTCACTCGACGCTCGACCGGGCTCGCCGGCGCGCGACCGAGCTGCACCTGGCCGGCGCGGCCTTTCCCTGGCGGACCATTCGCGGTGACGAGTGTTCCGGCTACTGGCCGGCGGGGACAGCGGCGTTCCATGTCAACGCCGGGATCGCCGCCGCGGTGGTCCGCTACGCGTCCGCGACCGGCGACACGGGCTTCGAGCAGGAGGTCGGCCTCGAGCTCCTAGTGGAGATCGCCCGGCTGTTCGCGTCGCTCGGGCACTACGACCGAAACGGCGGCTGGCACATCGACGGTGTGACGGGCCCCGACGAGTACAGCGCCATCGCCGACGACAACCTGTACACGAACCTGATGGCCAGCCGGGCGCTCGTCGCCGCGGCGGAGATGTCGCAGCGGCACCCCGCCATCGCGAGCGGCCTCGACGTGACCCCCGAGGAGGTGTCGGACTGGCGCAAGGCGGCCGCGGCAGTGTCTGTGCCGTACGACGACGTCCTCGGCGTGCACCAGCAGTCCGAGGGTTTCACCCGGCACGCCGAGTGGGACTTCGTCGCCAGCCGGGACACATATCCACTGCTGCTGCATGCCCCCTACTTCGATCTCTACCGCAAGCAGGTCGTCAAGCAGGCCGACCTGATGCTCGCGATGCACTGGTGCGGTGACCATTTCACCGCCGAACAGAAGGCCCACAACGTCGACTACTACGAGCGGCGCACCGTTCGCGACTCCTCGCTGTCGGCGTGCACGCAGGCGGTGCTGGCCGCAGAGGTCGGCCACCTGGATCTCGCATACGACTACGCCTATGAGGCGGCGCTCATCGATCTGCACGACCTGCAGAAGAACACCCGGGACGGCCTGCACATGGCGTCCCTCGCCGGCGCATGGCTCGCTCTGGTCGCGGGCTTCGGCGGCTTCCGCGACCACGGAGGCATGCCATCCTTCGACCCTGCCTTGCCCGAAGGTCTCACCCGGATGCGCTTCTCGATCCGATGGCAGAACCTGCGCCTGACTGTCGACGTCCACCCCGACGAAGTCACGTACGCCATCGACGCGAACGCCCGATCAGGGCTGCTCCTGCGACACGCAGGCGAGGAGATCACGGTCACGGCGGGCGCGCCGATCACGCGACCGCTGCGCAAGCCGACCCCCCTGCTGCAGCGCCCGATGCAGCCGCTCGGCCGAGCGCCGATCTCCGCGCACAGAGCGACCGGATCCGTACCGGAAGAGTGACTCGTTCGGCCAGTGCCGTCCTGGGAAGCTCGGGATGCTCAGCCAATGGCGTCCCCACCCGAGCCTCGGCGATTTCAGCCGGTGAGTGCGTCGCCTCACCAACCGGCGTCGCAAGCTGCTGTGGATGGCGATCGCGGTGCTAGGCGCGGAGCCCGCGACCGGTGACTCGCCGGAACATCGCCTCGATCCCGAACGTGG
>JABBOX010000087.1 GCA_012927555.1 Phycicoccus sp. | reverse complement strand
GATGGTGACCACAATCTGGGCTTTGGTCGTGGTCGGCGTGGCACCGCCGGCGGCGGTCAGCACGGCACCGGACTCGGGGTCGAGCTGGCCGCTGACCGCGACCATCCCGTTGGCCAGCGGACACAGCTTCAGGGAGCTGAGCGTGCGCAGGGCGGTTTCGTTGCGTTCCAGGGACCGGTCGGCCCCGACCAGGGCCATCAGGGTCCGGCCGACGGCGATGACGTGGCGGTCGTAGCCGGTCTGGGCCATCAACGTCAGCGACGCCAACGCTTCTTCACGTTTGCCCGGTGCCAGGGCGTGTTCGACCTGGCCGAGTTGGCGTAGCGCGGTCATCGCCTTACGCACCGTCAGCGTCCCGCCGGCCACCGCGGCGGCCATCACCTGGTTCTTGGGCAGCGCACACAGCCGGGCCAGGTCCACGGTGCGGGCGGCATCAGCCGGTTCGAGGTGGTCACTGTTGGCCACCAGCCAGTCCGTGGCAGAGGCCGACGACGACTCGGCCACGACCCCGCGGGACTGAGCCTCCTGAACCAGGCCGACCCGGGCACAGTCGAGCTGGACGGCCAGGGCGTCAAGGCCGGCGGCGATGTCGGCGAAGCCGTCGTTGCCGGTGCGCCAGAGCTCGGCCGGCAGCTTGGCCAACGCCTCGGTGACCGCAGCAAGGAACCCGACCGGGCCCTCAACCGCGATGTTCTCGAACATGTGTCCTGCATCTCTGCTTGAGTGCAGTTGAGGCTCAGCCGCCGATCAAGTCCTTCAGGGGATGAGGGTCGGTATCGACGGCTTGCTGAAGGAGTCGGTAGAAGAGCATTCCTCGGGCGCGTGAGTTGCGGCGGTTGAACCGGAAGGTGAACTCGTCCAGGTAGTAGGGCATGTGCTGGTAGCTGAGTCGATAGTGCAGCGTGCCGGCGGTCCATCGCTTGAGCAGCGAGGACACCATGTGTGGTCCGGCCATGACGGCGTCGGGGTTCTCGACCTGGTGTCCGCCCTTGGTTGCGGGGGTGGCCAGGTGGGTGTAGCCCAAAGCGGTGAGCCTGGGGAACATGCGTGCCCCGTCGGTGTGGATCGTGGCGCCGGGGGCGACGACCTGGGTGGCGAACTCGATCATGTCCAGTCCCCCTGGCCGGTCGGCAACCTCGAGGCGGACCCGGCCAAGGCGGCCGCGCGGGGTGCGCTCGACCGCGATGGTGATGGGGGTCTTGTCGCTGGATGCCCCTTGCTTTCCAGTGCTTCTGCCGCCCAGGAAGCTCTGGTCGAGTTCGACGATGATGCCGGGATCGGCCCCGAGCAGCTCACGGTCGGGGCGGACCATGGCCCTGCGGAGCTTGTGCAGCCAGGCCCACGCGGTCTCATAGGAACCGAACCCCAGGGCGTCTTGGAGGCCTTGGGCCGAGACGCCGTTCTTGCTCGACGTCACGAACCACACCGCGGCGAACCATGTCGAGAGCGGGGTGTGGGAACGGTGGAAGATCGTCCCGGCCGTGACCGAGGTCTTCACCGCGCACTGGACGCACATTCGAAGCCCGCGCCCAACCTGCCAGCACCCGCCAGAGCCACAGTTCGGACACTCGAAACCGTTCGGCCAGCGGAGCCCGGCAAGATACTCCCGACAAGCCTGGTCATCAGGAAACCAGGACCGAAACTCCTGGTACGTCCTCGGGTAGTCGATCCCGCCAACCGGGTGAGCGCTCGGCGGCATTCCCCAACCCTACTGCACTCAAGCAGAGATGCAGGACATGTGTTCTAGTTTACGCGAGAGGACCGACATACACAAGGCTTCTGGCGATGAAAACCCTTGCAAACAAAGCAAATTCACGTCTTAGGCGCAAGGATCGGCCAACCGCGAGACCGGGCTTGTTCCACCTCGGCCTCAGCGGGTCGGCGACCAGCGCAGGAGCACGTCGGGCTCGTGTTCCTCGTTGCCCATGCCGTCGGTGCGACAGACCTCCACACAGCCGAATCGCGCGTAGAAGTCGAGCGCGCGGATGTTCCGCTGAAAGACCCACAGGTCAAACCCGCCCGGCTGCAAGGTCATTGCGTATTCGAAGAGTGCCGAACCAACACCTGAACCCTGAGCGGACGGCGCAACGTACAGGGCATGCAGCCATCGGTCGCTGAACTCGGCGAAGCCCACCACGTCTCCCTCACGCTCGGCAACCACCACGGTGCCTCGCGGCACCAGGACATCCCTGAACCAGGACCGCGTCTCGTCATCGGTGTGCGGCTGGGCCAGCCATGGCATGGCTCTCTGTCTGGACGTCAGAAAGATCTCTGCCACGTATGCGGCGTCAGCGCCGGTGACGCGGCGAAGGTTCAACGCCTCGCTCATCAGAGCACCTCGAGGAACCTCATCGGAGCTGCGCGGCAATCCCGTGCAGCGAAGCGCGATAGGCCTCGTCATCGGCATCACCCGAGTGCGAGAGCAGGACGTTGATCAGATCGGCAACGGCGGCCGGAGCCTCGCCCTGATCGAGCATGGTCAGCGCCCGGAAGGCTGCGACGGCCGCGCTGCCGGGCCGCGCTTCCGATTGAGCATCCAGGATGCGGCGCGCCGCGGCGAGGTCCCCCACGTTGCGGTAGCTCGACGCCTGCTGGATCTGCGCGCGGTGGCGGTGAGGCTCCCGGAGCCCGGCGCCGATCGCCTCTTCGTACAACGAGATGGCCCGCCGGTCGTCACCGGAGCTGTCATAGGCGCTGGCAAGCTCGAAGATCAGTCGTGGGTCGCCTGGGTGGTCGTCAAGAAGCGCCTGAGCCGCGGCGATACGAGCCTGCTCATCCGGGTCGGCCCGCAGCTCCGCGATCGAGGCCTCGGCTTCGTGCTCTCCGCGCGCGGCAATGACTTTGCGCCGAATGACCGCGGGGGAATCGACGGTCGCACCGTTCTCAATCAGCCATTGGTCGAGCATGACCCGGTCCGCATGGACCATCACGGCGAGGACGTCGTCCCGGCCTGCTGTCGCCACCAGTGCCACCAACCCCTCGAGCTCCGAGGGGTACGAGTCGATCTCAGCCACGCCGACCCGCGCCAAACCGATCCGCAGCTGCGCCTCGAGATCGTCCATCTCCCGGCCCCGCAGGTATTCCGCCTTGTGCACGGCCGACACCCGGTCGGCCCGACGGCCCGCCAGCTCGCCCAGGCCCTGAAGAATCTCGTCCGTCCGGTCGCCTGCGGTGCCGAGCCCCAGATGGACCGCGGAACCGGGCGGTCGCAACCCCTCCGCAACCCGCAGCAGTGCCTCCAGACCTGCCTCGTTGTGTGCCAGGTCGATGATCACCGTCGTGGTGCCGCCTCCGGCGAGAGGGAGCGAATAGACGTTCATCCGGCCGGGGTTGTGCGCAGGGTCGGGCGCGAAGGTGAGCAGCCCGTTGACCACCGCCTCCCGCGGCAGGCCGAGACCCAGGGCCGCAGCGGTCGCCGCAAGAGCGTTGGCGATGTTGTGCTCCGACAGCCCTGACAACGTCACCGGCACGTCCACGATTGCCGCGAGATGGTCAGGGTCGCTGTTGGGGCGCAGTACGACCACGTCACCGTCGAGGACCGTGATAGCGCGCCCGCCGAGGTTGAAGGACTCGCGCAGGGCCGGCGAGTCAGGGTCGAGGCTGAACACCCAGGGCCGGGCCTTGATGCCAGCCCGCATGGCCCATACACGGGGGTCGTCGCCGTTGAGGACCACCCAGCCGGTGGGTTTGGTGATCTTGGTGACGACCGCCTTGACCTCGGCGAGCTGGTCAATGGTGTCGATGCCCTGGAGCCCGAGATGGTCGGCGGAGACGTTGGTGACCACGCTGACGTCGTTGGTCGTGATGCCAACGCCTTTCAGAAGGATGCCGCCGCGCGCAGTCTCGAGGATGCCGAGCTGGACGCCCGGGGCTGCAAGGACAAAGCGACCACCCGCTGGGCCGGAGTAGTCGCCCGGCTCGACCATCTCGCCCTGGACGACCACACCGTCCGTGGAGCTCCAGGCGGTGACCAGCCCGGCCGTCATACCGATGTGCCCGATGAGGCGGGTCGTGGTCGTCTTGCCATTGGTGCCGGTCACCGATGCGACCGGGATCCTCGGCCTGATCACCGTGGGCAGCGCGCCCTTCTCAGCGGCCGCGACCGCCAAGACCGCTGCGCTGAGGGCCCCCTCGTGGATCGTCTCGTCCGGGTCGATCAGCGCGCTCAGCGCCGGACCCAACGACTCCCCCAGGGCCAGGCCTCGACCGCGCCAGCGCCATGGGAACGCCACGACCACCTGGTCACGCGACCCGCCGGTGCGTACCCGTATGCCCAGCCGGGTCGTGCCGGACTCGTTGGCGATCCGCCGGACCACCTGGGCGACCAGTCGCATGACCGCACGCTGGCGCTGCTCGGACTCCGGATCCCCTGGCCGGACGCCGTGCAGTCCAAGACGAGCCCCGATCGCCCTCAGCGTTCTCTCGTCCGCGCTCAGATAGCCAGGGCAGTCAACAATGATCTTGATGGCAGGACGGGTGAAGTACAGGTTGGGCCCCTCGAGCACCCTGACCTCGCTGACCGTCACGAGCGGAGCGGCGCTCATGCCAGCTATTGACCCATCGCGTGGAAGCCGCCGTCGACGTGGATGATCTCGCCGCTCGTGGCCGGGAACCAGTCGGAGAGCAGCGCCACGCAGGCTTTCGCCGCAGGGACCGCGTCATTGACGTCCCAGCCCAAGGGGGAACGGCTGTCCCAGGCTTGTTCCAGTGCCTTGAACCCGGGAACGGACTTGGCCGCCGTGGTCTTGATGGGGCCGGCCGCCACGAGGTTCACCCGGATGCCCTTGGGCCCGAGATCGCGGGCGCAGTAGCGGCTGGTCGACTCGAACGCCGCCTTTGCCACACCCATCCAGTCGTACACCGGCCACGCGTACTTCGCATCGAAGGTCAGGCCGACGATGCTGCCCCCCGCGGACATCAACGGAAGCGCACCGACCGCAAGTGCTTTGAGTGAGTATGCCGAGGCGTGAACCGCTGTTCCGACGTCCTCCCACGAGGCCCCGAGGAAGTCGAAGGCGCCCTGCGGGGCGAAGCCGATCGAGTGCAGCACGCCATCGAGATGATCGACGTGCTCGCCAAGCCTCTCCGCCAGCGTGTCGATGTGCTCAGGGTTGGTCACGTCCAGCTCGATGACCGGCGGCGTCGACGGCAGTCGCCTGGCGATCGTCTGGGTGATCTTCATGGCGCGACCGAACGAGGTCAGCACCACCTCGGCGCCCTGTTCCTGCGCCAGCTTGGCCACATGAAAAGCGATCGAGGAGTCCATGAGAACACCAGTGATCAGCAGCTTCTTGCCGTGCAACAACATGCGCAGTCCTTCGTTCGTGTTCCGGTGCTGTTCGGTGACCCATGCTGTCAGGCATCCAGGCGTTCAGTGGCCAAGTCTTCAGTGGTCCAAGTCTTCAGTGGTCCAAGTCTTCAGTGGCCCAAGTCTTCAGTGGCCCATACCGAGGCCACCGTCAACCGGGATGACGGCGCCCGTGATGTACGCCGCGTCCTCCGACGCGATGAATCTAACGGCTGCGGCGACTTCATGCGACAAGGCGAAGCGGCCTGCGGGGATGCCGGCGAGATACGTCTTCTTGAGATCCTCGGACAGCGACTCGGTCATGTCGGTCTGGACGAAGCCCGGGGCAATGACGTTGGCGGTGATCCCGCGCCCGCCGAGCTCGCGCGAGATCGACCTCGCCAGACCGACCAGTGCCGACTTGCTGGCCGAGTAGTTGACCTGTCCCGCGGACCCGAGAAGTCCCACAACGCTGGAGATGAAGATGATGCGCCCCTTGCGCATGGTGATCATGCCTTTGCTGGCTCGACGCGCGCAGCGGAAGGCGCCCGCAAGGTTCGTGTCGATCACCGCGTCGAAGTCCTCGTCACTCATGCGCATGAGCAGCCCGTCACGGGTGATACCGGCGTTGGCCACCAGCACCTCGATCCGCCCGCCGAGCATGACCTCCGCGGCTGCGAACGCGGCATCCACGGACTCGCTGTCAGTCACGTCACAGATCACGCCCTGCAGTCCCTCAGGAGCCTCGCCGGAGCGGTGGGTGATCACGACGTTGTCGCCGGCATCCTGGAAGGCCCGGGCGATCGAGAGGCCGATGCCTCGGTTGCCTCCCGTGATCAGCACATTCCGAGGGTCAGCCATGAGTTCCTCCAACAGAGTCCGGGTCTGGCAGTGAGCGCACGCGCGGGCGGGCCGCCACTCGGGACGCTAGCCGACTACCGGCCGGTACGCCGCATGGCCCACGGCATATCGTTGAGGCGTGAGAAAGCGCGGCACCCCTCCCCCCCAGGTGTTCGCCGTTACCGGGCTGCCGTCCTCGCTCAGAGATGACCAGGACATCCGGATGCGCCGCTATCTGGTCTCGATGATCATCCGCACCGTGTGTTTCGTGCTCGCGGTCGTCGCGATCGCCGTGCTCCATTGGAACGTGGTCGGTTGGCTCCTGGTAGTCGCAGCGGTGGTTCTGCCCTACATCGCCGTGGTCATGGCCAATGCGACCAGGTCCCTGCGGAGCACGTACCTTGGACCGGTAGCGCCCAGCAACCCCGCGCCAGCACAGTTCGAACCGCCTGTTATCGACAAGGATCTGCCCGAATGACCCCAAGCACAGCCCACTCCAAGAGCTCGATCCGCTGCAGCGCCAAGGGCTGCCGCGCGGACGCGGCATACGGACTGTTGTGGAACAACCCGAAGATTCACATGCCTGACCGGCGCAAGACGTGGCTGGCCTGCGAGGAGCACGCTGAGTCGCTGTCGGACTACTTGTCGTCTCGTGGGTTCCTGAAGGACGCTGTCCCTGTGTCCGAGCTCGGTGCCGCGAAGGCCACGGACAAGGCGCTCTGAGCCACCCTCCAATGCCGGCTCTGAGCCGGGTTAGGAGGGTCGTCCTGAACGCAAGCGTTTACGGGTACCGTCGTCGGGTGCTACGAGTGGTGATGTCGCGTCGTTGGCTCACCGCGTTCGCGGTCGCCACGGCCTTCGCCATCGCCTGCTACTTCCTTGGCCAGTGGCAGTGGCACCGGCATGAGGACAAGGCGGCCAGAGCGGCGCGGATCAACAGCCACTACCTGGCCAGTCCCGTTCCGTTGTCGCGCGTGTTGCAAGGACCCGGTGCAAGCTTGGCCAGCACCGAGGAGTGGACGCTGGTCACCGCTACCGGACGCTATGCCGACCGCAGCCTCATGCTGGTCCGCAACCGCCCGAACCATGGCGTGTTCGGCTACGAGGTGACCGTTCCACTGGACCTTGCGGACGGTACGTCGATCCTGGTCGACCGTGGGTGGGTTCCCAACGGCCGGACCGCTGCCGACCCACCCCCCGTGCCGGCCACCCCCGCCGGAGACATCACGGTCACCGGCTGGCTGCGGATGGGTGAACCGAGCTTTGGCAGACAGATGCCCCAAGGACAGCTCGCATCGATCAACGTCGCCGAGGCCCGTGCCCAGGCGGGCGCCGCGCTGTACGACGCCTACCTGATCGCGCGCGACGAGGCTGGGACACCCGGCCAGCGAATCGTCCGTCCCCAAGCCCTCGCCTCACCCGACACCGACGAGGGACCACACCTGGCCTACGCGCTGCAGTGGTGGCTCGCCTCCCCCGTCGGCCTCGTGATGGTGTTCGTCGGCGCCCGGCGGGAACATCGTGAGGGCTCCGGATCGACCCTGCCCTCTCCCGCCGGCCCATCGGCTCGGGCGATGCCCAGCAAGGCCCGCAAGACCCGGATATGGGACGAAGAGGACGAATAGCCCACCACCGGGAGCTGGCCGGTCATCCATGCCCGCGACCGCGCGTAAGAAGCTGCATGCAAGCATGGGCGCATGAACCTGGACCTCGAGGACCGTGTCTACATCGTCAGTGGCGCCTCGCGCGGCCTGGGCTTCGCGGCAGCGGCAGAGCTGGTGGCAGACGGCGCTCGCGTGGTCATCGCCTCCCGTTCGCAGGACGCCATCAACACCGCTGCCATCGCGCTGGAAGCACCCGATCGGGTCATCGCCGTCGCCGCTGACCTCGCCGACGTCGAGACCGCCGGCCGTCTTGTCTCAATCGCCCTGGAACGCTTCGGCCAGCTCGACGGCGCGGTGATCAGCGTCGGTGGTCCCGCCCCGGGGACGGCAGCCGAGGTTGATGACGATGCCTGGCGGGGCGCTTTCGAGTCGGTGTTCCTCGGCCAGCTGCGCCTGGCCAGGGTGGTGCTGTCCGCCACAGACTCCCCGGTGAGCGTCACCATCGTGCTGTCGACGTCGGTGCGCAGCCCCATCTCCGGGCTCGCGATCTCCAACGGCCTTCGTCCCGGTCTGGCAATGGCAGCCAAGACCCTTGCCGACGAGTACGGTCAGCGCGGTTCGAGGGTCAACGTGATCCTTCCAGGCCGGATCGCCACGGACCGGATGCAGGAGCTCGACGAGGCATCCGGGGACCCGGCGGAGTCGCGCCGGCGCAACAGCGCGAGCATCCCCCTGGGGCGTTACGGCGAGCCCGAGGAGTTCGGCCGCGTCGCTGCCTTCGTCACGTCACCGGCTGCGTCGTACATGTCCGGATCGGTGATCACCGTCGACGGTGGGGCCACGCGCAGCCTTTGATCAGGCGCCCTCACCGTGGAGCTCAAGACCGTGGCGCCAGGCTGGCCCCGTCCGCCTCGCTTCGTGTCTGGGTGGCGAACTGCGTGTTGTAGAGGTCTGCGTAGACCCCACCCTGGGCCAGCAGCTCGTGGTGCTTGCCTCGTTGCACGATCCGGCCGTCTACCACGACCAGGATCTGGTCCGCACCCCGCACCGTTGACAGCCGGTGCGCGATCACCAGTGCGGTGCGGCCCGCCAGCGCCGTGTCGAGCGCCCGCTGAACGGCAAGCTCGGACTCACTGTCGAGATGCGCGGTTGCCTCGTCAAGGACCACCAGACCGGGCCCTTTGAGCAGGAGCCGGGCAATTGCCAGCCGTTGCTTCTCGCCACCGGAGAGCCGGTGTCCACGATCGCCTACGACGGTGTCCAAACCCTCAGGAAGGCCTGACACCAGATCCCACACCTGTGCGGACTTGAGGACGGAGACCATCTCTTCCTCGGTTGCCCCGGGCTTCGCGTAGGCGAGGTTGGCCCGGATCGTGTCGTGGAACAGGTGGGCATCCTGGGTCACCACGCCGACCACGTCGTGCAGCGAATCCATCGTCGCGTCGCGCAGGTCAATCCCGTCGAGACGAACGTGGCCCACCGTCGGGTCATACAGTCTGGCCACGAGGCTGGTGATGGTGGTCTTGCCGGCGCCGGACGGGCCCACGAGGGCGACCAGCTGACCGGGCTGGATCGAGAAGGTCACGTCGTCAAGCACGGAGCCGCCCCCGCGCCGGTCGCCGGAGGCCACGGTCTCAAGCGAGATCAGCGAGACCTCGTCCGCCGATGGATAGCGGAAACCGACGCCGTCGAACTCCAGCGAGACGGGACCAGGCTGCAGGGCAACGGGATTGGCGGCCTCTTGAACGATCGGCTTGAGATCGAGTACCTCGAACACCCGCTCGAAGGAGACCAGTGCCGTCATGACGTCGACCCGCACGTTGGACAGCGAGGTCAGCGGCCCATAGAGCCGTCCGAGCAGGGCTGCCAGGGCCAGCAGGTCACCCACCGTGAGCTGGCGGTTGACCGCCATGACACCGCCGGCGCCGTAGACGAGGGCCGTGGCCAGGGACGCGACCAGGGTCAGCGCAATGAAGAACACCGTGCGGCTCAGGGCGATCTTGACACCGACGTCGCGAACCCGCCCGGCTCGCTCGGCATACTGCTCGTCCTCGATCCGGGGGTGTCCGAACAGCTTGACGAGCAACGCGCCCGCGACATTGAACCGCTCCGTCATCCTGGTGCCGAGCTCGGCGTTCAGGCCCATCGCCTCATGGCTCAGCCCGGCAAGGCGACGACCCATGACCCTGGCCGGGATCAGGAAGAACGGCAGCAGGGCCAGTGCCGCCAGGGTCAACGCCCAGGACTTGGTGGCCATGGCCGTGATGATGAAGAGCAGCGAGACGACGTTGCTGACGACGCCGGAAAGAGTTGAGGTGAAAGCCTGCTGGGCTCCGATGACGTCGTTGTTCAGCCGGCTGACCAAGGCCCCGGTCTGGGCCCGGGTGAAGAAGGCGATCGGTTGTTTCAGGACGTGGCTGAAGACCTGGGTGCGCAGGTCGAAGATCAGTCCCTCGCCGATCCGCGAGGAGTACCAGCGCTGAACCAGGGTCAGGGCGGCATCCAGCACCGCAATGACGGCGATGATCAGGGAGAGCCTGACGACGACATCGGAGCGACCAAGAGAGACGCCCTTGTCGATGATCTGCCCGAACAGGAGAGGCGTGGCCACCACCAGCGCCGAGTCGAGGATGACCAGGACGAGGAATATGCCGATCTGGGCTTTGTACGGGCGGGCGTAGCTCAAAACCCTCTTGGCCGTCCCCGGAGCCAGCTTGCGCTGAGCCACTGAAGAGTCTCGAGTAAGGGAGCGAACCATGCCCCAACCGCCGTGCATGGACATGCCGCCTCCGCTCTGCGCCTCTCTGACCCGGCGTCCAGCGGGCAGGGGGCGCGTCTCATCATCTTCGCTGTCTCATCTTCGTCGTCCGGACGGACAACGCCAACACGGGGTTCTTACTTCCCCGCGCCCTGCACCATCGCCGTGAGCAGCCGCGCCTGTGCCTCGCGCTCGGCCTTGAGCTGGTCCGCCGGCGAGGCGCCGATCGCGTTGCGCAACAAGGGTTTGAGCTCTCTCACCGCCGCCTCCGGCGCCTGCAGTATGGCGTCCGCCAGGTCTCGCGCCGTGCCGTCGAGGTCGCGGCCTGGCACGGCAACAGTCGCCAGGCCGATCGCGACCGCCTCCTGCGCCCCCACGAAACGGCCGGTGACACAGATCTCGAGCGCCCGCGCATACCCGACGGCACGGACCAGGGGTGAGGTACCCGCGAGGTCGGGCACCAGGCCCAAGCTGGTCTCACGCATGGCAAAGGCGACGTCGTCGGCAACCACCCGCAGGTCACACGCGAGCGCCAGCTGGAATCCGGCGCCGATCGCATGACCCTGCACCGCGGCGATCGTGATCGCCGGCACCCGCGCCCAGATCGCGAAACCACGCTGGAACTGCTCGATGGCATCCGCGAGCCGGTCGCTGGCACTCGCTGCCAGAGCGAGGATCGACGGCTCGCCCGGCGCACCCTGCGGGGTCAGCATGGCCCGGTCCAGGCCCGCGGAGAATGACGGTCCTTCAGCGCGGATCACAACCACACGCACGGTCGGTGACAGGCTCTCGCCCAGCTCCGCAAGCGCTGACCACAGGCTCGGAGCCTGAGAGTTGCGGCGCTCAGGACGGTCCAGAGTGATCGTCAGGACGGGACCCGACTGCTCGACTCGGAGCATCGGATGAGGTTGGGACTGCACGGGGTCCGATTGATCGGGGTTCGACTGCTCCGGGTTCGACTGCTCAGGGTTGGACACGCCAGCGACTCTAGGCGAGCGCGACGAGGTCCAGATAGTCCGGACCCCAGTGGTCCTCGACACCATCAGGCAGCAGCAGGACCCGCTCGGGCTCGAGGGCGGCGACCGCACCCTCGTCGTGACTGACGAGGACGACAGCGCCCTTGTAGGTGCGCAGTGCGCCCAGGATCTCCTCGCGGGAGGCCGGGTCAAGGTTGTTCGTCGGCTCGTCGAGCAGCAGGACGTTCGCTGACGACACCACCAACAGGGCCAGGGACAGCCGGGTCTTCTCCCCGCCGGACAGCACGCCGGCCAGCTTGTGCACGTCGTCGCCGCTGAACAGGAACGAGCCCAGCGTCTTGCGGGTGTCGACATCGCCCAGATCAGGCGCCGCCGACCTCATGTTCTCCAGAACCGTCCGCGACACGTCGAGGTTCTCGTGCTCCTGCGCGTAGTAGCCGATCTTGAGCCCGTGTCCCGGCTCGACCTCGCCCGTGTCCGGTGCGTCCACACCGGCGAGAATCCGAAGCAGGGTGGTCTTGCCGGCACCGTTGAGTCCGAGCACGACGACCCGCGAGCCCCTGTCGATGGCGAGATCAACATCAGTGAAGATCTCGAGCGAGCCGTAGGAACGTGAAAGTCCGGAGGCGCTCAGCGGCGTCTTGCCACATGACGCCGGGTCCGGGAAACGCAGCTTGGCCACCTTGTCCGTGACGCGCTCGCCCTCGATGCCCGCCAGCAGCCGCTGGGCGCGCTTGGCCATGTTCTGCGCGGCCACTGCCTTGGTGGCCTTGGCCCGCATCTTGTCGGCCTGCGCCATCAGGGTGCCGGCCTTCTTCTCGGCGTTGAGACGTTCACGTTTGCGGCGGCGCTCGTCGGTCTCACGCTGCAGCAGGTAGGACTTCCAGCCGATGTTGTAGATGTCCATCTCGGCCCGGTTGGCGTCGAGGTGGAAGACCCGGTTGACGACCGTGTCGAGCATCGCGACGTCGTGGCTGATGATGATCAGCCCGCCCTTGTATGCCCTCAGGTAGTCCCGCAGCCACACGATCGAGTCGGCGTCCAGGTGGTTGGTCGGTTCGTCGAGGAGCAAGGTCGAGGCGCCCGAGAACAGGATCCGGGAGAGCTCGACGCGGCGGCGCTGTCCACCGCTGAGGGTCGCGAGGGGCTGTCCGAGGACTCGGTCATCCAGCGACAGCGCCGAGGCGATCGCTGCCGCTTCGGACTCGGCCGCGTAGCCGCCCCTGGCAGTGAACTGCTCCTCGAGCCTGGTGTAGCGGCTCATCGCCTTGTCGCGCGTCCGTTCGTCGGCGCTGGCCATCGCGCCCTCGGTGTCGCGCATGTCACGCATGATCGTGTCCAGGCCTCGCGCCGAGAGGATGCGGTCGCGGGCGATCATCTCGAGGTCACCGGTTCGGGGGTCCTGGGGCAGGTAGCCGATCTCGCCGGATGAGGTCACCTCACCTGACGTGGGAGTGCCGACGCCGGCAAGAACCTTGGTCAGCGTCGTCTTGCCAGAACCGTTGCGCCCGACCAGCCCCACCCGGTCACCGGGGGCGATCCGGAACGTCGCCCCCTCGAGCAGCAGGCGGTGGCCTCCGCGCAGCTCGATGCCGGTGGCCGAGATCATGGCGGACTCCTGTCAGGGTGTGGGACGGACGGTTAAAAATGGCACACAGACAGACGCCGGTATGGCGGAAGCGCCGTGCTGGGTTCGGTCCCAGTCTACGTTGCGATGACGACGGACGATGACGTGCCGTTCCTGACGTGCCGATATTGATGTCCCCTCGTTGACGTCCCGTTGTTAGGGTCGCGAGCGTGATTGCTCCCCTGACCGTCGGTTTCGACCTCGACCTCACGCTGGTCGACTCCCACGAGCGCATCATCAGCGCCTACATCCGCGCCCTTCGAGATCTCGGTGTCGAGGTGAGCAGCGACGACCTCGTGCCCCATCTCGGGATACCCCTGACACACACCGCCGCGGCCGTCGCCCCTGCCGTCGATGCCGACGCGCTGGTTCTGCGCTATCGCCACTACTACGACGAACCGGATGCCCCGAGGACGCTACCGATGCCTGGCGCTGTCGAGGCCCTGCGATGCGTACGGGCAGCCGGTGGCCGCACGGTCGTGGTGTCGGCGAAGTTCACCCCCGCGGTGCACAACGCACTGGCCGAAGCTGGCCTGACCGAGCTGGTGGACGTGGTCTACGGCGAGCTTTTCGCCGAGGACAAGGCCACCGCACTGATCGCCGAGGGAGCCTCGATCTACGTGGGCGACCACCCGGGTGACATCGCGGCGGCGCACGCTGCGAACGCGTATGCCGTTGGCGTCACCACGGGCGCCAACGACGAGGCCACACTGATCGCCGCCGGAGCTGCCGTGACCTTCGCGAACCTTGACGCTTTCGCCGTGTGGTTGCCCGGCCACAGCGTGCCCCGCTGACCTCAGGATCGACGCACGCAGCGGACGCAGGCCGATGAGGGCTGACGTGTCTTGAACCGCTACACGTCAGTCGAGGAGTCGACGACAGCCGCGTCGGGCTCGGGGTCGGGCTCGGAGAGTGTGACTCGCACGGCGCGGGCACGGCGCAGGGCTCGTTCCAGAACCACAAGCTTGGGGTCCGGCAGGTCGAAGAGCTCTCTGCGTGGCAGCTCCGCCAGGCTGGACAGCCTTGCGTCGGCCAGGACGTCACGGACGAGGGCCTTGTCCCCGCCAACCACCAGAGCGTCGCTGGGCGAGGCAAGCACGATCCTGAGGGCGTGCTCGATGACCGAACCGACCAGCCCGTCGGCCTGGTTCTTGCGGCGTCGGGCGAAGCGTTGCTGGGACCAGCCGCCGGCCGCGGTCCGCGACTGCACGTAGCGTGTGCCGACCTTGTGGGAGACCAGCGTCGGACCCTCACCACGCCCCACGGCATACCCACCGCGTCGGACCAGAACCAGGGCCAATCGACTCGGGGGCTCCGCCCAGCCGGTCAGCATGTCGAGCCCAGCGGACTCTTTCGCGGCAGACGATCCGCTGGTGGATCCACTGGAGGATCCCGGTACGAAAGTCTCCAGGATCGCGGTGGCGCCGTCAGCCGCAGCCAACACCAAAGATGACCCAGCCGGTGCCATCGAGGTCCCGGCCCATGCCCACGTCACCTCACCGTGACGTTCCGCAAAGCCGTTGACCCACAGCACAATCCGCTCGGGGTCGACCTCGATACGTCTCGCTGCGGCCTGGCTCACACGTTGAAGCCGAGCGCCCTCAGCTGTTCGCGGCCATCGTCCGTGATCTTGTCCGGACCCCACGGCGGCATCCAGACCCAGTTGATGCGGTGGCTGATCACCATGCCCTCGAGAGCCTGCGCGACCTGGTCCTCAATGACGTCGGTCAGCGGGCATGCGGCGCTGGTCAGCGTCATGTCGATGATGACGTGGGAGTGCTGGTCGACCGTGACGCCGTAGATCAGGCCGAGGTCCACGACGTTGATCCCCAGCTCAGGGTCAACGACATCGCGCAGGGCCTCTTCGATGTCAGCCACATTGGGCGGGGTGGGAGCGGACGCCGCCTCGTTGGCGTGATCTGTGGTCGTGTCAGTCATGTCGTCTCCGGGGTGTTTCGCGCGATGGTTTTGCTGTTGAGGGCGTACTTCGTGATATCGACGCCGGCCTGGGCAAGTGCATCCGTGAACGCAGTCCAGCCTAACAGCGCGCACTTGATCCGGGCGGGGTACTTCGAGACGCCGACGAAGGCGACGCCATCGCCGATCTCATCCTCGTCGCCAAGGTCGGTGCCCTTGCTCGTCAGCATCCTTCGCATGGCGGAGAACGAGGTGAGCGCCTCCTCGACGGTGTGGCCGATGACCTCGTCGGCCAGCACCGAGGTCGAGGCCGTCGAGATGGAACAGCCGAGCGCGTCATAGGACACGTCGGCGATCACGGCCGCCGGACCTTCGCCGACGAGGTGCACGCGCAGGGTGATGTCGTCGCCGCAGGTGGGGTTGATGTGGTGCACCTGAGAATCGAACGGCTCGCGCAGGCCGGCATGATGTGGCCGTTTCGCGTGATCAAGGATGATGTCCTGATAGAGGTTCCTCACAGCGCCACCCCGAACACCGCGGGCACATGGTCGAGCGCCGTCAGCAAAGCGTCCACTTCAGCCAGCGTGTTGTACGCCGCGAAGGTGGCCCGAGTGGTCGACGACGCCTTCATCCGTCGGTGGAGCGGCCAGGCACAGTGATGGCCCACCCGCACGGCCACCCCCGCATCATCGAGGATCTGACCCACATCGTGCGGGTGAACACCCTCGACGACGAACGACACCACTCCTGAACGGTCCCGACCATCGACAGGGCCGATCACGCGCACCCAGTGACGCTGCGCAAGACCGGCGAGAAGCGCCTCGGTGAGGGCTTCCTCATGGGCGGCCACCCGAGGCATTCCGAGGGCACTGAGGTAGTCGCACGCCGCTGCCAGGCCGACGGCCTGGGCAGCCATCGGGACGCCTGCCTCGAATCGCTGCGGCGGAGCGGCGTAGGTCGAGCCCTCCATGCGGACGAGCTCGATCATCGAGCCGCCCGTCAGGAACGGAGGCATGGCCTTGAGCAGGTCGTAGCGACCCCACAGGACGCCGATTCCCATCGGACCAAGCATCTTGTGGCCGCTGAACGCCAGGAAGTCAATGCCGAGATCCACCACGTCAACTGCCATGTGCGGCACTGACTGGGAGGCATCCAGAACCGTCAGTGCGCCGACCGCATGGGCCCGATCCACAATGGCAGCCACTGGATTGATGGTCCCGAGAACGTTCGACACGTGGGTGAACGCCACGACCTTGGTGCGGTCAGTGATAACCGTCTCCAGGTCATTCAGGTCGAGGCGGCCATCATCAGTGATGCCGATCCAGCGCAGGGTGGCGCCGGTGCGGCGAGCCAGCTCCTGCCACGGAACCAGGTTGGCGTGGTGCTCCATCTCGGTGATGACGATCTCGTCGCCCACTCCGAGAGCGAATCTCGCAGCAACCGTCGGGTCGGCTCCGTCCATGGCGCCTGACGCCGCGGCATTGCTGAACGCATAGGCGACGAGGTTCAAGGCCTCGGTGGCGTTCTTGGTGAACACCACCTCCTGGCTCTCCGCTCCGATGAATCGGGCCACGGTCTCACGTGCGGACTCATAGGCGTCAGTGGCTTCTTCGGCCAGCTGGTGCGAGCCGCGGTGAACTGCGGAGTTGTGCTGCTCGTAGAAAGCGCGCTCGGCATCGAGCACCTGTCGTGGTTTGTGTGACGTCGCTCCGGAGTCGAGATACACCAGCGGCTTTCCGCCACGCACCGTGCGCGACAAGATAGCGAAGTCACCGCGGATGGCCGCCGACTCCTGCTCGGTGAATGCCTTGCTCAAGGCGACGTCGGACATGGTGGTCATCGATCCCGGGCCTAGGCCTCGACCTTGAGGAACCGGTCGTAACCCTCGTCCTCCAGGCGGTCCGCGAGCTCCGACCCGCCTTCTTCGACGATCCTGCCGTCGATGAACACATGGACGAAGTCAGGCTTGATGTAGCGCAGGATCCGCGTGTAGTGGGTGATCAGCAGAACGCCGACTTCGCCGCCCGCCGCAACCCTGTTGACGCCCTCGGAGACAATCTTGAGCGCATCGACGTCGAGCCCGGAGTCGGTCTCGTCGAGGATGGCCATCTTCGGGTGCAACAGCTCCATCTGGAGGATCTCGTGGCGCTTCTTCTCGCCGCCGGAGAATCCCTCGTTGACGTTGCGGTCGGCAAAATCGGGGTCCATCCGCAGCTCGGCCATGGCGGCCTTCATCTGCTTGACCCAGAGGCGCAGCTTGGGCGCCTCGCCGTCTATCGCGGTCTTGGCCGTGCGCAAGAAGTTGGAGACCGTGACGCCGGGCACCTCGATCGGGTACTGCATGGCGAGGAAGATCCCGGCGCGGGCACGCTGGTCGACCTTCATCGCGAGGACGTCCTGACCATCAAGGGTCACAGTGCCCTGGGTGACGGTGTATTTCGGGTGTCCGGCGATGCTGTACGCCAGGGTCGACTTGCCGGAGCCGTTGGGGCCCATGATCGCGTGGGTCTCCCCCGCCTTCACGGTCAGGTCCACTCCGCGCAGGATCTCCTTGACGCCGTTCTCCGTGTCGACCGTGACATGCAGGTCGCGAATTTCCAGTGTTGCCATGGGCTTTCAGTTCTCCTTCGTCACGGAGACGAACACGTCGCCACCGTTGATCTTCACGGGATAGACAGCAATGGGGGTGATGGCCGGCATGCTGGTGGGCTCGCCGGTGCGCAGGTCGAAGCGAGAGCCATGAAGCCAGCACTCGATGGCGCTGTCCTCGACGTCGCCCTCGGACAAGGAGACGTTGGCATGGCTGCAGGTGTCGTCGATCGCGTGGATGTCGCCTGCGCTGTCACGCACGACGGCGACCGCTTTGCCTTCGACGTCAACCTTGACGGCGCCAACCGTCGGCAGGTCCTCGACCGAGCAGACGCGGACGTATCCGTCTGTCACGTCCTCTGTCACAACAGTTGCCTCCGTCACAGCAGTGGCCTCAGTCATACCGACGCCGGTCCGATCGACAAGGAGAGCTCGGCATCGATCGCGCCCATCAGGTGCTCCTGGACCTCGGGAACGCCGATGCGGTTGACGATGTCGGCGAAGAATCCGCGCACCACAAGGCGGCGAGCCTCGTCCTGCGGGATACCACGCGACTCCAGGTAGAACAGCTGCTCGTCATCGAAACGGCCTGTCGCCGACGCGTGTCCGGCGCCGATGATCTCGCCGGTCTCGATCTCGAGGTTCGGCACGGAGTCAGCCCTGGCGCCATCGGTGAGGATGAGGTTGCGGTTGAGCTCGTAGGTGCTGGTGCCTTCGGCAGTCGCCCTGATCAGCACGTCACCGATCCACACCGTGTGCGCGGAGTCCCCCTGGAGCGCGCCCTTGTACTCGACGTTCGAGACACAGCTGGGCGTCTCGTGGTCGACGAAGAGGCGGTGCTCCTGGTGTTGACCCGCATCCGCGAAGTAGACGCCGATGGCGTTGGCATAGCCGCCTGGGCCGGAGTAGCGAACGTTGGTGCACACCCGCACGATCTCGCCGCCCAGGGTGACGGTGACGTGCTTCAGCTTGGCGTCGCGGCCGACGAGGGCATCGTTCTGGGCGAGGTGGATCGCGTCGTCGTCCCACTCCTGCACGGTGACGAACGTCAGGTCCGCACCGTCACCGACGCGCAGCTCCACGTTGGTGGCGCACTCGGCGGAGCCCTTGTGGGTCAGCACGACGGTCGCCTTCGCGAATCGACCGACGTCAACGATCAGGTGCCCGTTGACCCGCGGCGGTCGCTGGCCTGATCCCCGATCACCGGTGATCGTGATCCGCACGGACTCGCTGAGCTCGACCTCGTTCGGGATGGTCACCAGGGTGGCCTTCTCGGCGCCGGCCCAGGCGGCGGCCGACGCGCGGTCGGCCGGGCGCATGACAGAACCGAACACAGGATCGCCGGCCTTGGCGTCGCCGATCTCGACGCCCTGGGGCGCAGAGACCTCGAACGTCAACCGGGACTCATCCGTGGGCTCTACCTGGAAGAGGCCGGCGAGGCGATCCACCGGGGTGAAACGCCAGTCCTCCTCACGGCCGCCGGGGACAGGGAAGTCAGCGACGTCATACGAGGTCAGGCGCTCGGCACGCGACTGGTCAGGGACGAAGGCCGCCCCCGAGTCGGTGTGGGCCTTGGCTCCGGGTCGCTGTGTCATCGGTGACTGGGGGGCAGTTTCTTGTGCGCCGGTCATTACCCGACCGCACCGCCCAACGGGAGCTCGATCAAGCGGTTGAGCTCGAGGGCGTACTCCATCGGCAGCTCGCGAGCGATGGGCTCGATGAACCCCCGCACGATCATGGCCATGGCCTCTTCTTCGGTGAGGCCACGGGACATCAGGTAGAACAGCTGGTCGTCACCGATCTTGGAGACCGTTGCCTCGTGACCCATCGTCACGTCGTCCTCGCGGACGTCGACGTAGGGATAGGTGTCGGAGCGGCTGATCGTGTCGACGAGCAGCGCGTCGCAGCGCACGTTGGACGACGCTCCGTGCGCGCCCTCCATGATCTGCACGAGGCCGCGGTATGACGTCCGCCCGCCGCCCCGGGCCACGGACTTGGAGATGATGCTGGAGTGGGTGTTCGGGGCCGCGTGGACCATCTTGGCGCCGGCATCCTGATGCTGACCCTCGCCGGCGAAGGCGATGGACAGGGTCTCACCCTTGGAGTGCTCTCCGAGGAGGAACACGGCTGGGTACTTCATCGTCACCTTGGAGCCGATGTTGCCGTCGATCCATTCCATCGTCGCGCCCTCGGCGCAGGTCGCACGCTTGGTGACCAAGTTGTAGACGTTGTTGGACCAGTTCTGGATGGTCGTGTAGCGGACGCGGGCGTTCTTCTTCACGATGATCTCGACCACGGCGGAGTGCAGCGAGTCCGACTTGTAGATCGGAGCGGTGCAGCCCTCGACGTAGTGCACGTAGGAGCCCTCGTCCGCGATGATCAAGGTCCGCTCGAACTGACCCATGTTCTCGGTGTTGATCCGGAAGTAGGCCTGCAGCGGGATGTCGACCTTGACGCCCGGCGGGACGTAGATGAAGGAGCCACCGGACCACACCGAGGTGTTGAGGGCCGCGAACTTGTTGTCACCGACGGGGATCACCGAGGTGAAGTACTCGCGGAACAGGTCTTCGTACTCACGCAGGCCCGTGTCCGTGTCGACGAAGATGACGCCCTGCTCAGCCAGGTCCTCACGGATCTGGTGATAGACGACCTCGGACTCGTACTGCGCGGCCACCCCTCCGACGAGGCGCTGCTTCTCGGCCTCGGGGATGCCCAGGCGGTCGTAGGTGTTCCTGATGTCCTCGGGCAGCTCCTCCCAGGAGGTGGCCTGCTTCTCGGTGGACTTCACGAAGTACTTGATGTTGTCGAAGTCGATGCCGGTCAGGTCAGAACCCCAGGTGGGCATGGGCTTCTTGCCGAAGAGCTTCAGACCCTTCAGCCGGAGGTCGAGCATCCACTGGGGCTCGTTCTTGCGGCCGGAGATGTCGCGCACGACCTCTTCGTTCAGGCCTCGACGAGCCGAGACGCCGGCAGCATCGCTGTCGGACCAGCCGTACTCGTAGGTTCCGAGGCCTTTCAGTCCGGGGTTGAGCTCTTCGATAATGCTCATCGCGAGGGCCTTTCATCAGAGGTGGTCGCGTGGACGACACTCAGGGGGATGAACGTGGTGCAGACGTGCTCGCCGTGGGCGAGCGTGGCAAGGCGTTGGACATGGACCCCGAGCAGGCGCGAGAACGCGTCGGTCTCGGCGTCACAGAACTGAGGGAACTCGGCGGCAACGTGCTGCACCGGGCAATGCCCCTGACACAGCTGCACCCCGGCCAGGGGCGTGCCCTGTCCGACAGGTCGGGTGGAGGCGGCGAATCCGTCCGCGATCAATGCAGCGGCAAGTGCGTCCGCGCGGACAGTGACGTCATCGCCGGCAGCGGTCAGCTGTGCGGCATAACGTTGTTCGAGCTCGGCGCTGCGTTGGCGGGCGAACTCGCCCACCGCGTCCGCGCCGGCGTGGTCGGCAAGAAACCGCAGCGCCGATGTGGCGACGTGGTCGTAGTCACTGCCCATACCGGTGTGGCCTGCCGCGGAAAGGACGTATGCGCGGGCGGGCCGGCCACGGCCTCGACCTGCGCCACCCGCAGTGGCCGGCTCACGCTCCTCGATCGCCCCTTGCTCGGAGAGAGCGTCGAGGTGACGGCGGACAGCGGCCGGGGTCAGGCCCAGAAGTGAGGCCACGGCGCCCGCGGTGAGCGGGCCATGCTCGGAGATCGTCGCCCGGACCTTGTCCCGGGTGCGCGCATCCAGAACCTGCGGTCCGGGGTTGGGCCCGTCCGTACAGTCGGAAGCATGCTTGTCGGCGATAAACACAACAGTAGTGTGACTTAATTCAGGGGCGCAACTCTAGTAAGGGTTACCTAACTTCATTTTGGTCGGACGCGCAGCCGATCACATCGCTCGAATGTCCTAGACTCCGGCGGTGACCGAGGCCGTGACTGTGCGCGAGCTGACCAAGCGTTTTGGCGCCACCACGGCCCTCCAAGGGATGACGTGGACCGCTCACCACGGGCAGGTGACCGCAGTCCTGGGGCCCAACGGCGCAGGCAAGACGACGACCATCGAGTGCGCTGAGGGCCTGCAAAGGCCGGACTCCGGCGAGGTTCGCGTCCTGGGCGTCGATCCCTGGCGGGCCGGCGCCGACCATCGCGCCTGTGTGGGGGTCATGTTGCAGGACGGCGGGCTGCCCAACGCCACCAAGCCGGTGCGCCTGCTGCGTCACCTCGCGGCGTTCCACCAGTCCCCCGCTGACGTTGACTCCCTGGTGGACCGGCTCGGGATCGGCGCCTTCAGCGGCACGACGGTCCGCCGGTTGTCCGGGGGCCAGAAGCAGCGGGTCGCGCTCGCCGCGGCGCTGGTGGGCAGCCCCGAGGTCGCCTTCCTGGACGAGCCGACCGCAGGCCTTGACCCGCACGCCCGCCTCGAGGTCTGGGACCTGGTCCGCGAGACCCGCGACGCCGGCTGTGCCGTCATCGTCACGACACACTCCTTCGAGGAGGCACAGCGGTTGGCTGATCAGATCGTCATCGTCAACCGCGGGCGCGTTGTTGGTCAGGGCAGCCTCGCCGAGCTGACCGGCGAACGCTCGCTCGAGGACGTCTACTTCTCGCTCACCCGGGAGTCCGCATGATGAACACTGCACCTCCCGCAGCTCCAGCCCCTCCCGCAGGCACTGCAGCGCCAACGGTCGACCGGATCCTTGCCCAGACCCGCTTCGAGACCGGCACCCTCCTGCGCAACGGCGAGCAGCTGCTGGTCGCCCTCATCCTTCCGGCCATGGCCCTGGTGGGTCTGGCCATGAGCCAGTCCCCCTCGCTAGGCCCGGGTCGACGCATCGACCTGGCCGTTCCCGGCGTGCTGGCGCTGGCCGTGATCTCCACTGCCTTCACGGGCCAGGCCATCTCCACCGGCTTCGACCGCAGGTACGGTGTGCTGCGCCTGCTCGGGGTGAGTCCGCTCGGCCGACGCGGACTCCTCATCGCCAAAGCGCTGGCCGTGTTGACGATCGAGCTACTTCAGGGCGTCGTGATCGGCGGCCTGGGCCTGGCTCTGGGATGGCACCCTCAGTGGATGGGGCTGTTCGCCGGAGTCGTCCTCGCGCTGGTGGGCACCTGGGCGTTCGTCGCTCTCGCCCTGCTTCTGGCCGGCACCTTGCGCGCCGAGGGCGTGCTCGCACTGGCCAACCTGATCTGGATCCTGCTCCTCGGCCTCGGTGGCGTCATCGTCCCGCGCACCGAGATGCCACCCGGACTGTCCCACGTGGCCGCACTTCTTCCGTCCGGCGCACTCGGGGACGGTCTGCGTGAGGCCTTCATCCACGGCCACCTGGCCGGTGTACCGCTCCTGGTGCTTGTCGTATGGGGCACGGTGGCGACCGTTCTGGCATCACGCACCTTCCGCTGGAGCGACTAACCCGCCGCCATGAGCGACATCCGGGTGGTCGGCGACGCCCGCAGCCCCATCGGCCGTTACGCCGGCCCATGCCGCCAAACGTGCACCACCCCAGCCGAGCCCGGTCGCGCGACCGTCATACGTGCTCGACCGCCCGCGCGGCCACCCCTCGTGCACGTTTGACGGAGGCAGCGGGTCTGCGAAGGAGCGAGCCCGGACGCTGGGATGAGAAGTGCGTGCGGTCGCACTAACCTCATCGGGTGCCCACCGCTGAGTCGACAAGCCCCTGGCTGCGCAGAATCCTCCTGGTCAACCTGATTCTCGAGGTCGGCATCGTTGTCACCGGCGGGCTGGTCCGACTGAGCGGCTCGGGCCTCGGCTGCCCGACCTGGCCACAGTGCGTCCCGGGTTCGTTCACGCCGGTCCCCCACCAGGCGCAGGGATTCCACAAGATCATCGAGTTCGGCAACCGTTCCCTGACCGGTGTCGTCATCGCCGCGGCACTGCTGGTGATCATTGCCGTATGGCGCTGGGCACCGGGTCGCCGCGCGCTGCGTCGGATCTCCTTCCTGCCCCTGATCGGCGTCATGCTGCAGGCAGTCCTGGGCGGCCTGACGGTGCTGACCGGCCTCAACCCGGCGATCGTGGCCGCCCACTTCCTTGCCTCCATGGTGCTGGTCTCACTGTCGGCGTACCTGCTGTATCGCGTGGGCGAGGGTGACAGGGCGCCAGTTGCGTTGGTGCGCACAGAGATCCGGTCGCTGGCGTGGGTCACTGCCGCGCTCGGTGTCGTCATCCTTGTCCTCGGCACCGTGGTCACCGGGTCGGGACCGAACTCGGGCGATGCCAGCACACCGCGTTTCGGGTTCGACGCGCGGACGATCTCGTGGCTGCACGCCGACACCGTGATGCTGTTCGTCGGACTCGTCGTTGCCGTGCTGCTGGCCGTTCACCTGACAGCGACCGACCCACGACCTCGGCGGTTCTGGCACGCGGTGTTCGGCATCACGATGCTGCAGGGCCTCGTCGGCTATACCCAGTACTTCACTGGTCTGCCCGAGGTGCTCGTCATGGTCCACATGCTCGGGGCCAGCCTCCTGGCGGTCTCACTCACCTACGGACTCCTGAGCCTGCGGAAGCGCTGAGCCTGCGGAAGCGCTGAGCCTGCAGAAACGCTAAGCCCAGGGAAGCGCGAGGTGTAGCAGCGGGTCGACGGCGACAGCGACGAACAAGATCGTCAGATAGCTGATCGAGTAGTGGAACAACCGCATTGGCTTCAACGAAGCCACAGTGACGTTCTCGACAGCCTCGGCGCGGTTCAGGAGCCTGTGTGCCTCCAGAAGGAACACGCCGCCCGAAATTACGGCCGCGACCAGATAGACCCAGCCCATCGAGGCGATCGGCACCAACGTCAAGGACGTTGCCACGGTCGCCCAGCTGTAGAGCACGACCTGACGAGCCACCGCCGCGTCATGAGTCACGACTGGAAGCATCGGCACCCCGGCGGCCGCGTACTCGTCCTTGAAGCGCATCGACAACGGCCAGTAGTGCGGAGGCGTCCACAAGAAGATGGTCATGAAGAGCACCAACGCCGGCCACGCGAGCGAGTTGGTGACAGCAGACCAGCCGATGAGGACCGGCATACAGCCTGCGGCGCCTCCCCACACGATGTTCTGGGACGTGCGGCGTTTGAGCACCATCGTGTACAAGCCGACATAGAGCACGATGGCGCCCAGGGAAAGGGCGGCGGAAAGCCAGTTCACCAGGAGCCCGAGCCAGAGAGTCGAGATCACCGTGAGCGCCACGCCAAAACGCACGGCGGCCGGCGGAGAGATCGCACCGGTGACCAGGGGCCGGTTCTTGGTGCGATGCATGACCGAGTCGATATCGCGGTCGAGATAGCAGTTCAGCGTGTTGGCAGCGGCAGCCGACAACGTGCCACCCACCAGGGTCGTTGCGATGAGCCACAACGGTGGCAGCCCGCGTTGGGCCAGGAACATCGTAGGGAACGTCGTGACCAGGAGCAGCTCGATGATGCGCGGTTTCGTCAGGGCGAGATAGTCGGCCGCGGTCTGACCCCAGCGCGGCTGATCGGGCACCGCTGAAGGAGGATCGGTGCATGGCTCGAGTGAAGTCACGGCGTCCTATGAGTGCGGTGTGGAACGGGCGCGAGACCGGCGGAGACGGTGCGCCCATGGCGAAGGGAAGTCTAGCGCCGGCGCGGGCCCACAAGAGGAAGGACTCGGTGGGACGAAGGCCATTCCCAAGGATAGGGTCGATCCGTGACTGACCAGAGCACCACCGAGGCCAACGAACCCGCACGTGGCACGAGGGGGAGGCGCGACCCGTCCCTCGCCGCGCCGGTCGCCACCCGAGCCGGCTGGACCGACCTGGATGTCCGAGCCGTTGACACCGCGCGACTCCTCGCGGCTGACGCCGTCCAGAAGGTCGGCAACGGCCACCCTGGCACGGCCATGAGCCTGGCCCCGCTCGCCTACTTGCTCTATCAGAACGTGATGCGTCACGACCCCGCCGACCCACAGTGGCTGGGACGTGACCGGTTCGTACTTTCGTGCGGCCACTCGAGCCTGACGCAGTACGTCCAGCTGTACCTCTCGGGATACGGCCTGGAGCTTGATGACCTGAAGTCGCTGCGCACGTGGGGTTCCCTGACCCCGGGACACCCCGAGGTCCATCACACCAAGGGCGTGGAGATCACCACAGGGCCCCTCGGCTCTGGGCTCGCCTCGGCCGTTGGCATGGCAATGGCCCAGCGCCGGCAGCGTGGTCTGCTCGACCCTGAAGCCGCGCCCGGTGAGAGCCCGTTCGACCACCATGTCTACGTGATCGCCTCCGACGGCGACATCATGGAGGGCGTGTCCCACGAGGCCTGCGCCCTGGCCGGTCACCAGGAGCTGGGCAACCTGACGGTCGTCTACGACCAGAACCACATCTCCATCGAGGACGACACCAACATCTCGTTCTCCGAGGACGTGGGCAAGCGCTACGAGGCCTACGGCTGGCACGTCGTCACCGTCGACTGGCGCAGCAGCTGGAGCGGCGGGTCCCACAGCTATGTCGAGGACATTGACGCCCTGCTCGCCGCGATCGAGAGCGGCAAGGCGATCGGCGACAAGCCGACGCTCGTGATCCTCAAGACCGTCATCGCCTGGCCAGCCCCCACCAAGCGGAACACCGGCGCCTCCCACGGCTCGGCGTTGGGTGACCAGGAGATCGCCGCCACCAAGACCCTGCTCGGGTTCGACCCGGCCCAGACCTTCGAGGTGGGCGATGACGTTCTCGCCCGGGCCCGTGAGGTGGTGCAGCGCGGCAGGTCCGCCCACAACAAGTGGTCCAAGGGGTATGCCGACTGGAGGGCCTCGCATGCCGAGGGCGCCTCGTTGCTCGACCGGCTGGTCAGACAGGAACTCCCGCCGAACTTCGCCGCAGCCTTCCCGACGTTCCCGGCGGACCCGAAGGGCATCGCGACCCGCGCGGCCTCAGGTGCGGTCCTGTCCGCGCTGGCAGACGTCATGCCCGAGCTCTGGGGCGGCTCTGCAGACCTTGCCGACTCCAACAACACGACGATGGCAGGGGCGCCCAGCTTCATCCCTTCCGGCAAGCAGACGGACGCCTACAAGGGCGGCCCCTACGGCCGGACCCTGCACTTCGGCATCCGCGAGCTGGGCATGGGCTGCATCCTCAACGGCATCACCCTCGAGGGACTCACGCGCACCTACGGCGGCACGTTCCTGGTGTTCTCGGACTACATGCGTCCAGCGGTTCGCCTGGCCGCGCTCCAGAAGCTGCCCGTCACGTTCGTCTGGACCCACGACTCCATCGGTCTGGGCGAGGATGGCCCGACGCATCAGCCGATCGAGCACCTGGCCGCGCTTCGCGCCATCCCGGGCCTGGACGTCATCCGCCCCGGCGACGCCAATGAGACCTCAGTGGCCTGGCGCACCGTTCTGGAACACACCGACCGCCCGGCAGGTCTTGCCCTCTCGCGGCAAGCGCTGCCGACCTTCGACCGCGAGATGTTCGGGTCGGCCGAGGGAACAGCCAAGGGCGCCTACGTGCTGGCCGAGGGCTCCGCCAGCACCGGTCCGGCGGTGATCCTGGTTGCGACCGGGTCCGAGGTCAGCCTCGCGATCGAAGCGCGCGAAACCCTTGAGTCCCAAGGGGTTTCGACCCGCGTCGTGTCGATGCCGTGTCGCGAGTGGTTCAACGCCCAGGATCAGGACTACCGCGATGAGGTCCTACCGCCGAACGTCAGGGCCAGGGTGAGTGTCGAGGCGGGAGTGTCCATGGGCTGGCGCGACGTCGTCGGCGATGCCGGACGCATCATCAGCATCGACCACTACGGCGCGTCTGCCGGCGCGTCCACGTTGTTCCGTGAGTTCGGTTTCACCCCTGCTGCCGTCGTGGCCGCAGCCAAAGAATCCATCCAGGCCGCCGGCGGGCGCTGACATGAGGACGACGACATGACCGACCATCTCAAGGAACTGTCCACACAGGGCGTGTCCATCTGGCTCGACGACCTGAACCGCCCGCTGATCACCAGCGGCAGACTCCAAGAGCTCATCGACACCAGCAGCGTCGTCGGCGTGACCACCAACCCGTCGATCTTCGCAGCCGCCCTGTCGCAGGGTGATGCCTACAGCGACCAGGTCGCGCGCCTGGCCGCCGACGGTAGGACGGTCGATGAGGCAGTGTTCGCCCTGACCACCGAGGACGTCCGTAACGCCTGTGACATCCTGCTGCCCGTCCATCAGGCCAGTGGGGGCCAGGACGGTCGCGTCTCCATCGAGGTGGATCCCCGCCTCGCTCACGACACCATCACCACCGTCGAACAGGCCATGGAGCTCCACTCGGTCGTTGACCGCCCCAACGTGCTCATCAAGATCCCCGCCACCGTCGAGGGACTGCCTGCCATCTCGCAGACCCTGACCGAAGGCATCAGTGTCAACGCCACGCTGATCTTCTCCCTCGACCGCTATCGCGGGGTGATGAACGCCTTCCTGACCGGGCTCGAACAGGCTCGACTGGCGGACAAGGACATCTCGCAGATCCATTCGGTCGCGTCCTTCTTCGTCAGCCGCATCGACACCGAGATCGACAAGCGCCTTGACGCCATCGGCACCGACGAGGCTGCCGCGCTCAAGGGCAAGGCCGGCGTCGCCAACGCGCGGCTGGCCTACCAGGCCTACGAAGAGGTCTTCTCAACGCCGCGATGGGCGAACCTCGAGGCCGAAGGCGCGCACCGACAGCGCCCGCTGTGGGCTTCCACCGGAGTCAAGAACCCGGCATACAAGGACACGATGTATGTCGTGGACCTCGTGGCACCCAACACCGTCAACACGATGCCCACCAAGACCATGCAGGCCGTTGCCGACCATGGCGAGATCATCGGCGACCAGGTGACCGGCAACTACGACGACGCGAGAAACGTGCTGGACTCGCTCGAGCGCCTTGGCATCTCCTACGCCGACGTCGTCGACGTGCTGGAGCAAGAGGGCGTCGACAAGTTCGAGAGGTCCTGGGAAGAGCTGCTGTCCGACGTACAGGTCGAGCTCACCAAGGTCGCACGATGACCACGGTGGCGCTGGGCGTCCTCGCCGTCGGACCGGCCGCCGACGCGGTGACCCAGCACGTGCCGCAGCTCGTCGCGGACAGGTTCGCGAGCAGGCTGTTCGCCAAGGATGCGTCGTTGTGGGGCCCCGCGGCCGAGGCCGAGTCTGCAGTCCGGCTGTCCTGGGTCACCCTGGGTCGCACCTCACGGCCCCTCGTGGGAGAGGTCGCCGCCCTGCGTGACCATCTTGCCGCCCAGGGGGTCGACCACGTGGTCCTCTGCGGCATGGGCGGATCGTCGTTGGCGCCCGAGGTCATCTGTGCCACCGCGGGTGTCCCGCTGACGGTGCTGGACTCCTCAAACCCCGACACGGTGCGCGCTGCCCTCGCGGAGAGTCTTGACCGCACGGTCGTCGTGGTCTCGAGCAAGTCCGGTTCCACGATCGAGACCGACTCCCAGCGTCGTGCCTACGAGGCTGCGTTCACGGGCGCCGGGATCGACCCGACCCAGCGCATGGTGATCGTGACCGACCCGGGCAGCCCCCTGGACAAGAACGCGCGCGCTGCTGGGTTTCGCGTGATCAACGCCGACCCGAACGTCGGCGGGCGCTATTCGGCCCTGACCGCGTTCGGTCTCGTCCCCAGCGGTCTGGCGGGCGTCGACCTCGAGCAGCTCTTGGACGAGGCCGAGTCCGTCGCTGACCTGCTGTCCGACGACGACGAGGCGAATCCCGCCCTCCGGCTGGGTGCGGCCATGGCTGGCACCGAGCCCTTGCGCGACAAGCTCGTCCTGGTCGACGACCGTTCCTGGATCACGGGATTCGCCGACTGGGCTGAGCAGCTGATCGCGGAGAGCACCGGCAAGAAGGGCACCGGCGTCCTGCCGGTCATCGTGCAGGGTGACTCTGACAACCCCGACCCTGAGGTCCTCTCTCTGGCCGGCGACATCACGGTGGCCCGACTCGTCGACGATGTCGCTGACGTCGCCGACGCCACTGAAGCCACCACGGATCCGTCGCGTTCTGAGGTCAGGGTCAGCGGTTCGCTGGGAGCTCAGCTGCTGCTGTGGGAGGTCGCTACGGCCGTTGCAGGCCGGATTCTCGGGATCAACCCGTTCGACCAGCCCGACGTGGAGAGCGCCAAGAATGCTGCTCGAGGACTGCTCGAGGCCACCAGCGTCAAGCCCGACCCTGCCGCCTTCACGGATGGCGCCATCGAGGTGCGCACTCTTGGCGGTGACTGGCTCGGTGACGCCACGACCGTCGCCGGTGCGCTGGACTCGCTGTTCTCCGTGCTGGACCCGCAGCATGGCTACGTGGCGATCATGGCCTATCTCGACAGGCTGGGCGACGCGCCGCTGGCAGATGCTCGCCCAGCGATTGCCGGCCGTACCCAACGTGCCACCACGTTCGGCTGGGGCCCACGCTTCCTGCACTCCACCGGGCAGTACCACAAGGGTGGTCCGGCCACCGGCGTGTATCTGCAGATCACCGCAGCACCTCAGGAGGATCTGGCCATCCCCGGCCGGGAGTTCACCTTCGGCGACTTCATCTCTGCGCAGGCCGGCGGCGACGCGCATGTCCTGGCCGATCACGGTCGGCCCGTGCTGCGGTTGCACCTCACCGATCACGATGCCGGCCTCGCGCAACTGATCCGGACACTTGTCAACGAGTCCCCATGAGTCCCGCCCGGGTTGCGTCCGGGATGAACCCGCTGCGCGACCCCCGGGACAAGCGTCTGCCGCGGATCGCAGGGCCTTGTGCCCTGGTGCTCTTCGGCGTCACCGGAGACCTCGCGACCAAGAAGATCATGCCGGCCATCTACGACCTGGCGAACCGCGGGCTGCTCCCCCCCGGCTTCAGCCTGGTCGGGTTTGCACGCCGCGACTGGGTGCATGAGGACTTCCGCAAGATCGTCCTTGAAGCGGTTCGCGCACATTCCCGCACACCCTTCCGTGAAGAGGTGTGGCAGAACCTGTCCAAGGGAATCCGTTTCGTGCCAGGCACGTTCGACGACCCGAAGGCGTTCGACCTCCTTCGCGAGACCGTGGAACAGCTCGACTCGGAGCGTGGCACAGGTGGCAACCACGCCTTCTACCTCTCGATCCCACCGGACTCCTTCCCCACCGTGTGCGAGCAGCTGCACCGCAGTGGGCTGAATCACGCAGAGGAGAGCGCGTGGCGTCGGGTTGTCATCGAGAAGCCGTTCGGCCACGACCTCAAGAGCGCGCGTGAGCTGAACGCGATCGTCGGGGCAGTCTTTGGCCCGGACTCGATCTTCCGGATCGACCACTACCTGGGCAAGGAGACGGTCCAGAACCTGCTGGCGCTGCGCTTTGCCAACCAGATCTTCGAGCCCTTGTGGAACGCCAACTACGTCGACCACGTGCAGATCACGATGGCCGAGGACATCGGGATCGCCGGCCGCGCCGGATATTACGACGGCATCGGCGCCGCACGCGACGTCATCCAGAACCACCTGCTCCAGCTGCTGGCGCTGACTGCCATGGAGGAGCCAGTCTCGTTCCAGGCGCATGACATGCGCGCCGAGAAGGCAAAGGTCCTCTCGGCGGTGCGACTGCCCCGGGATCTGTCAAAGTCCACCGCTCGGGGCCAGTACGTCGAGGGATGGCAGGGCGGCGAGCTGGTCGTCGGCTACGTCGACGAGGACGGCGTCAGAGCGAGCTCCACCACAGAGACGTATGCCGCACTGAAGCTCGAGATCGACACCCGTCGTTGGGCGGGAGTCCCCTTCTATCTGCGCACCGGCAAGCGCCTGGGCAAGCGGGTCACCGAGATCGCTGTGGTCTTCAAGCGCGCCCCGCACCTGCCGTTCACGGAGACAGCCACCGAGGAGCTCGGCCGGAACGCGATCGTGATCCGCATCCAGCCCGACGAGGGCATCACGATGCGATTCGGCTCGAAGGTGCCCGGATCAGCCATGGAGGTGCGCGACGTCACCATGGACTTCGGCTACGGTGCCGCCTTCACCGAGTCCAGCCCCGAGGCCTACGAGCGGCTCATCCTCGACGTTCTGCTCGGCGATCCACCACTGTTCCCCCGCCACGAAGAGGTGGAGCTGGCCTGGCAGATCCTTGACCCGATCGAGGCGTTCTGGGCCAAGCATGGGCGCCCGGACCCCTACCCTGCAGGTGGCTGGGGCCCGGACAGTGCCGACGACATGATGCGCCGCGATGGACGCACCTGGAGGAAGCCATGATCGTCGACCTTCCCGGCACCACGACCTCGGCCGTCAGCCGCAAGCTCGTCAACCTGCGCAACGACGTGGGCGCCGTGGCACTGGGCCGGGTGCTCACCCTGATCATCGTGGCCGAAGACACCCAGGCGGCCGACGAGGCGATCGAAGCGGCCAATGACGCCAGCCGCCAACACCCCTGCCGCATCATCGCGCTGCTCAGCGGCACCAAAGCTGGCGCCGGCCGGCTTGATGCCCAGATCCGCGTCGGTGGCGATGCAGGAGCCAGCGAGGTGATCGTCCTTCGAACCCGTGGAGCGCTCGTCGCACACGGCAACAGCGTCGTGGTCCCGTTGCTGCTTCCTGACTCCCCCGTGGTCGCCTGGTGGCCAAAGTCAGCCCCCCCTGATGTCTCAGCATCCGCGATCGGGCAGATGGCGCAGCGCCGGATCACCGACGCCGCAGAGGTCAGCAACCCGCGCAAGGAGCTGCAGCGTCGCGCGGACAGCTACCAGCCCGGTGATACCGACCTGGCCTGGACCCGAATCACGCTGTGGCGTGGCCTGCTGGCCGCGGCACTGGACCAGCCGCCATACGAGCCTGTCATCGCAGCGACAGTCACCGGGGCCACCGACTCCCCCTCGGTCGATCTGATGGCCGGATGGCTGGCCCAGACGCTGAAGTGCCCGGTGACGCGTGGACGCAGCGGCGCCGGAACCGGCCTGACGAGCGTGCAACTCGAGCGCCGTAGCGGCAACATCGACATCATGCGCCCTCATGGCGCTGTGGCGACGATGGCCTTGCCGGGTCAACCGGTCCGCCGCATCACCCTGGGGGGCCGAGAGCTGTCCGAGTGTCTGGCGGACGAGCTGCGTCGGCTCGACCCCGACGAGATCTATGAGGAGACCCTGACCAAGGGTCTGGCCCGGTTGGACGGCACCACAAAGAACCGCACCGCTGAGCACCGCACCACAGAGAAGCGCACCACAGAGAAGCGCACCACAATGAAGGCAACATCTCCTCGGTCCCGAAAGGGGAAGGATCCCTCGTGAGCCGCGCACCCATGGTCGTCGTCCATCACGACAAGCGTGTCCTGGCCGACGCGGCAGCGGCTCGTCTGGTCACCGCCATCCTGGACGCGCAGTCCTCTCGAGGAGAGGCCGACATCGTCCTCACCGGCGGCTCCATGGGGTCGGCGGTATTGGTCTCGTTGGGTCTTTCCGCGGCGAAGGACGCCATCGACTGGCGCCGGCTGAACATCTGGTGGGGCGACGAACGCTTTCTGCCGGCAGGGGATCCCGAGCGCAACGAGACGCAGTCACGACTGGCCCTGCTCGACTCCGTGCCCCTGGATCCTGCCCGTGTGCACGCCATGCCCGCCGCCGACGGACCGTACGGGCTCGATGTTGACAAGGCGGCCGCCCATTACGCAGAGGAGCTCGCGGCTGCCGCACCACGCGGGCACGACGTCCCCGAGTTCGACGTGCTGATGCTGGGCGTAGGACCGGATGCCCACGTGGCCTCGCTGTTCCCCGAACACCCCGCCCTGCATGAGCGCGAGGCCTCGGTGCTCGGTGTTCATGGGGCGCCCAAACCGCCACCCCTCCGGGTGTCCATGACCTTCCCCAGCTTGTGCGCCGCACGCGACGTGTGGTTCCTGGTCTCCGGCGCGGCCAAGGCGGGCGCCGTCGGTCTCGCTCTCTCGGGGGCCGGCGAGATGCAGGCGCCGGCAGCCGGCGTGAGCGGCATACGGTCCACCACGTGGCTCATGGACCAAGATGCAGCCACCTATGTGCCCAAGCCGCTGATCCGTCTGGCCAGCCGCTGACCCGACCGCGGCTGCTACTTGATCAGTCCCCGGTCACGTAGCGACTGCAGCGCCTCGTCGAGGATGGCCTGACCATCGGTTTCGCTGCGGCGTTCCTTCACATAGGCCAGGTGGGTCTTGTACGGCGTGTTGTGGTTTGCGGCCGGCGGGTTGGCCTGGTCCTGACCAGCTGGCAGACCACAGCGCGGGCAGTCCCAGATCTCGGGAACGGCCAGACCGGCCTCCTCGGCAAAGCTGGGAGATGTCTCATGACCGTTGCTGCACCAGTACGAGATGTGGACGCGAGGGGCGGCATCGCCACGCTCGGCCTCCCCCATCGGGCCGGCGCCGACTCGGCTACCCCTGATCGCGTTGCCACTTGCCACGATGTTGCTCCTTGGAGTTCACGTCAGCCCTGCCAGGCGGGCAGGGTGGGCTAGCTACCGAACCGCTCGATGAGCTGAAGTCCGACGATCGCGGCTCCCCAGACCAGGCCCAGCGCAACGGTGAACCGGTCGAGGTTGCGCTCGGCGACCGACGAACCGCTCATCGTGCTGGACATGCCCCCGCCGAACATCTCGGAGAGGCCACCACCCTTGCCCTTGTGCAGCAGAACCAACAGGGTCAGCAGCAGTCCGCCAATGACCAACAGCACCTGCAGCCCGATCTTCACGGCATTCACGAAAGTAAGACCCAATCTCGTTCGGCATCAGTCGGTCGCACACAGCACGGCCAAGGACAAACACTACCTGACGGGCTTCGCGCCCCCGCCCCGACTCACTATCACCGGGGTGGGCTCCGGACGTCAGTAGTTCAGCTGGCGGTGATGTGGTCGCGGTAGCGACAGATCGACACGAACTCGTCGGCCACGATCGAGGCGCCACCAACAAGTGCACCGTCGACATCGGCCTGAGCCATGATCGCAGCCACATTGCTGGCCTTGACCGAGCCCCCGTACAGGATGCGGATGCCATCCGCGGTGTCACCGGAGTAGAGCTCGGCCAACCTCGTGCGAATGGCCGCGCAGACCTCTTGCGCGTCTGCCGGGGTCGCCACCTCGCCGGTGCCGATGGCCCAGATCGGCTCATAGGCAATGACGATCGAGCGCACCTGCTCAGGGGTGACACCGTCCAGGGCCGCGTCGATCTGCGCCAGAACGTGCTCCACCTGGCGACCCTCCTTGCGTACCTCGAGGCCCTCGCCGCAACACAGGATGGGGGTCAGCTCGTGCTTGTATGCCGCCTTGACCTTCGCGGCCACCACGGCGTCATCCTCGGCGTGGTGCTGCCGGCGTTCGCTGTGGCCGACCGCGACGTAGGCACAGCCGAGCTTGGAAAGGAACGCGCCCGAGATCTCACCGGTATATGCGCCGGAATCATGCACCGACAGGTCCTGCGCCCCGTGCTTCAGCAAGAGCTTGTCGCCCTCGATGAGCGTCTGGACGCTGCGCAGGTCGGTGTATGGCACCAGAACGGCCACCTCGACCGCGCTGTAGTCGTGCTTGGCATCGCGAAGGGTCCAGTCAAGCTTCTGGACCAGATGCGTAGCCTGAAGATGGTCGAGGTTCATCTTCCAGTTGCCCGCCATGAGCGGGGTGCGGTTGCTGGTTGCCATGAGGTCTCAGTCCTCCAGAACTGTGAGACCGGGGAGAACCTTGCCCTCGACGTACTCAAGGCTGGCACCTCCGCCGGTCGAGATGTGCCCGAACTGATCGTCGGAAAAACCGAATTGACGCACTGCCGCGGCCGAGTCGCCGCCGCCGATGACGGTCAGCGCACCGGCCTTGGTCGCTGCGACCACCGCCCGCGCTACTGCCATGTTGCCCTCGGCGAACGCCGCCATCTCGAAGACGCCCACCGGGCCGTTCCAGAACACCGTACGAGCGCCGGCAATCTTGGCCGCGAAGGTCTCGCGCGTCACCGGCCCGATGTCCATGCCCTCCATGTCGGCCGGGATCTGGTCGGCCGGAACGATCTTGTGGTCTGCGTCCGGCGAGAACTCCGCCGCGACGACCACGTCGGTCGGCAGGACGATCTCAACGCCGCGCTCCTTCGCCTGTGCGAGATAGCCCTTCACCAGCTCCAGGCGGTCGACGTCGAGGAGGCTCTTGCCGACCTCGTGCCCCTGAGCCGCCAGGAACGTGTAGCTCATACCGCCGCCGATGAGCAGCGTGTCGGCGATCTTGAGCAAGCTCTCGATCACACCCAGCTTGTCGGAGACCTTGGCGCCACCAAGCACCACGACGAACGGCCGTTCCGGCGACTCGGTCAGGCGCTTGAGCACCTCGATCTCAGCCTGGACGAGCCCCCCGATGGCGTGCGGCAGTCGCTGCGCGACGTCATACACGCTGGCATGTTTGCGGTGCACGACGCCGAATCCGTCGCTGACGAAGACATCCGCAAGTGAAGCCAGCTCGTCAGCGAACGCACCACGCACGGCATCGTCCTTGGACGTCTCGCCGATGTTGAACCGCAGGTTCTCCAGCAGCGCGACCTGACCATCGGCCAGCGTGGCAACAGTTGATCGAGCAGACTCCCCCACCGTGTCCGTGGCGAAGGCGACAGGTGCACCGAGCAGCTCCTGGAGCCGTTGGGCAACAGGCGCCAGTGAGTACCTGGCCTCGGGTGCCCCCTTGGGCCTGCCGAGGTGGGCGCACACGACAACGCGTGCGCCCGCCTCGCTCAGAGCCTTGATGGTGGGCAACGAAGCCCGCACGCGACCGTCGTCGGTGATGGTCGTGTCGGCGTCCTGCGGGACGTTCAGATCACAACGGACCAAGACCCGCTTGCCGCGCAGGTCACCGGCCGCGATCAGGTCGAGTGCGGTTTTCATCGTGCGCTCAGAGGGTCTTGCCGACGTACGCGATCAGGTCGACAAGGCGGTTGGAGTAGCCCCACTCGTTGTCGTACCAACCAATGACCTTCGCCATGTTGCCGTTGACGTAGGTGAGACCGGAGTCGAAGATGCACGACGCCGGGTCGGTGACGATGTCGGTCGAGACGATGGGGTCCTCGGTGTAGGACAGGTACCCCTTCAGCGGGCCCTCGGATGCAGCCTTGATCGCGGCGTTGATCTCTTCCTTGGTGGCCGGGGTCTTCAGCTGCACAGTCAGGTCGGTGGCCGAGCCGGTGGGCAGGGGCACGCGCATCGCGTAACCGTCGAGCTTGCCCTTGAGCTGCGGCATGACCAGGGCGATGGCCTTGGCCGCACCAGTCGTGGTCGGGATCATGTTCAGGGCTGCGGCGCGAGCGCGACGCAGGTCCTTGTGCGGGTAGTCGAGGACGTTCTGGTCATTGGTGTAGGCGTGAATGGTCGTCATCAGCCCACGCTCGATGCCGAAGTTGTCGTCGAGAACCTTGGCCATCGGCGCGAGGCAGTTCGTCGTGCACGAGGCGTTGGAGATGATGTTGTCCGTGGCCGGGTCGTAGTCCTCGTGGTTGACGCCCATGACGATGGTGATGTCCTCGCCCTTTGCAGGTGCGGAGATGATGACCTTCTTGGCGCCCGCGGTGATGTGCTTTCCGGCGCTCGCGGCGTCGGTGAAGAAGCCGGTCGACTCGATGACGACGTCTGCACCGACCTTGGCCCAGGGCAGCATCCCGGGGTCGCGCTCGGCGAAGACGGGGAAGCTTCCGACGCCCTCGACGGTGATCTCACCATCGCCGGCGACGACGTCCTTGCCCAAGCGGCCGAGGATGCTGTCGTACTTGAGCAGGTGCGCGAGGGTCTTGGTGTCCGTCAAGTCGTTGACGCCCACTACCTCGATGTCGGCGCCGCTTGCCAGCAGGGCCCGGTAGAAGTTGCGGCCGATGCGGCCAAAGCCATTGATTCCAACGCGAACAGTCATGTTCTTGCCCTTCTTCGGCTGCCGGAGCAGCACTATCTCGCCTGTCATAGCAGGGATGTCGGTGCGGCCTGACCGCACGCCGGGTACGTCAACATGAGCCTAAGGGATACCGGTAGATAGGCGAAAACGGGCCTCGTCCCAGCACGGGAGAGTGGCCAGGAAGCCACGTCAAAGAGCGACGTCAATAGAGCCACGCCAAAAAGACGAGAGATCGTTGGCAGGCCTGCGCCTGGCACGTCTCCGTCGGGCACGGCCCGTCTGACCGGCCTACGTGTCGAGCATGTCCGCGGTGAGGTTGGCGTCCGTGCCGGCAATGCCCAAACTGCTCGCCCGTTTGTCAGCCATGGCAAGCAGGCGGCGGATTCGGCCGGCCACGGCGTCCTTGGTCATCTGAGGCTCAGCAAGCTGGCCGAGCTCTTCGAGGCTGGCCTCCTTGTGCTTCAGGCGGAGCCTGCCGGCTTCGAGCAGGTGGTCCGGGACGCCATCGCCCAGGATCTCCAGCGCACGCTCGACCCGGGAACCGGCGGCAACTGCTGCCCTCGCGGAACGGCGCAGGTTGGCGTCGTCGAAGTTGGCAAGCCGGTTGGCGGTCGCCCGCACCTCGCGCCTCATCCGACGCTCCTCCCACGCCATCACGGCGTCGTGGGCGCCGAGTCTGGTCAACATGGCACCGATCGCGTCTCCGTCGCGGATGACGACGCGGTCCACCCCGCGCACCTCGCGCGCCTTGGCCTGGGTGCCCATCCGACGTGCAGCGCCCACCAGCGCGAGTGCGGCTTCGGGGCCGGGGCAGGTGATCTCGAGGGCTGAGGACCGTCCGGGCTCGGTCAGTGATCCGTGTGCGAGAAACGCACCGCGCCAAGCGGACTCGGCGTCGCAGACCGATCCGCTGACCACCCGTGGCGGCAGGCCGCGCACCGGACGTCCCCGGCTGTCGATCAGCCCTGTCTGTCGAGCCAGTGCCTCACCGTCCTGAACGACGCGGACGACATAGCGACTCCCGCGGCGAAGTCCGCCGGCCGCCAGGACGAGGATCTCGCTGCGATGGCCGTAGATGTCGGCGATGTCCTTGCGCAGCCTGCGGGCGGCCGACGCCGTGTCCAGCTCTGCCTCGACCACGATCCGCCCCCCGACGATGTGCAGTCCCCCGGCGAACCGCAACGTTGCCGCTACCTCGGCCTTGCGACAGCAAGGCTTGGTTACCGTGAGCCGACTCAGCTCGTCCTTGACCTTCGCCGTCATCGCCATGCGCGCCATCCTGCCACTCGCCCGCCGCTTAGTCAGCCACTCACTTGTTGTGAGACGAAACGTGCTTCACCGGTGGATAGCGTAAGCCGTGAACTGGACCACCGACGTCAGGACAGATCCCATGACCTCCACCTTCACGATGCCTCCCCTGCTCCGGAGAGCCGCCGACGAGGCAACCGGATTCATGCCTGCCGACGAGGGAACCGAGCTGTTCGACCAGGCCTGCGTTGCATTGGTCCATGGCCCGGCCCTGGAGATCGGCACCTACTGCGGCAAGTCGGCGATCTATCTGGGCGCTGCGGCGTCACTCGTCGGCGGCACCGTCGTGACCGTCGATCATCACCTCGGCTCCGAGGAGCACCAGCCCGGCTGGGACTACCACGACGCCACGTTGGTCGACCCCCGGTTCAACCGCTTCGACACTCTTGGTCGCTTCCGGGAGACGCTGGCAGGTGCCGGGCTGGAGGAGCATGTCGTCGCGATCGTCGGGAGCTCAACCACCGTCGCAACACTCTGGAACACTGCATTGGCAATGCTTTTCATCGACGGCGGGCATTCCGACGAGGCCGCACAGAACGACTACGCCGGATGGGCCCGGTGGGTCCGTTCCGGCGGCCGGCTACTTATCCACGACGTGTTCCCCGATCCAGCGGACGGCGGCCAGGCGCCATACCGGATCTTCAGACGGGCGCTGGACAGCGGCGCCTTCGAAGAACGAGTGGTCGTGGGTTCACTTCGTGTTCTCGAGCGTGTACGCGGCGAGGCTGGCGACCCGGTCGGCTGATGGCGCCGCATCACGGCAACCGCAGTCATCTCCGACGATGTCCTGGATCTGTGGCAGACCCTCGCCCCGGAAGAGTCCTGCTCCACCGGTGGCGTTGCTGAGGGCGTCGACGGCCAGGATCACCGCGGCCGCGGTCCAGCTGCTCTGCTCGACCGGCCAGCGCGCGTCATCGGCGTAGACGTAGCCCGTCCCGTAGGCACCGTCGTCCTCGCGCAGGTGGTGCATCGAGGACACCATCGCGACGGCGCGGGCCCGGTCACCGGCGACGTCGAGTGATAGCGCGAGCTCGCAGGTCTCCGCCCCGGTGACCCACGGGCGGTCATCGACACAGCGGGCGCCCAGACCGGGCACCACGAAGTCATCCCAGCGCTGGTTCAGCCGCGCCATGGCTCTGCCGCCATCGAACGGTCCTGCGAGAACCGGGTAGTACCAGTCCATCGAGAAGCGGTCCTTGCGATCGAATGCTTCGGGATGGAGCAGCAAAGCGTGACGCAGCAGCCCCGCGGCAAGCTCCCAGTCCGGTTGCGACTCGCCCATCAGCTCGGCGAGCGCCAGCCCGCAACGGAGGCTCAGGTAGATGCTCGAGGAACCAGCCAGGAGCGCAGTCCGAACCGGCGTTCCCCCCGCTCCACGCGCCCACGCAACTTCGCCGCGCCGGCGCTGCATCGACACGACGAACCCCAGCGCGGCCTTGACCGCCGGCCACGCCTGGGCCGTCGCGCGGAAGTCGGCTGTGACCAGCCAACGATGCCAGATGCCGGTGGCAAGATAGGCACAGAAGTTGGTATCCGACCCAGGGTCGGTCACCGTCCCCTGGTCGATGCGGATGGGCCAGGAGCCGTCGGGACGCTGGGTGTCCAGCATCCAGTCGTATGCCCGATCGGCCTCGATGCGACGACCGGCCGCCGTCAGCGCCATCGCAGACTCGACGTGGTCCCACACGTCCGTATGTCCGCCCGCGAACCACGGGATGGCGCCGTTCGGTTCCTGAACCGCAGCGATCGCCGACGCGGTGCATGCGACCTGGTCGCTGGTCAGCACCCCTGCCAGCGACGGCACATCAGGCACTGGTGCGCTCTGGCTTGCGCAGGTAGACCACGAGACTCTTGCCGATGAGGGGATTCAGAAGCCGGTCGGCGGTGCGGGTCAGCCACGGCTTGGACACGATGTCCCACACAAGCATCCGGTGGTACAGGTTTGGAAGCGGGTGGTCCTGATTATCAACGCCGACAGCGCATTTCAACCACCAGTACGGCGCGTGCAGGCCGTGGACGTGGTCCGTGCCGACCGCCACCAGACCCACCTTCGCGAGCTTGTCGACGAGCTCATGCCCGGTGTAGATGCGCAGGTGGCCGCCCTCGACCTCGTGGTAGGCATCGGACAGCGCCCAGCAGATCTTCTCCGGGAGGTATCGCGGAACGGTTACCGCCGCAGTGCCCCCCGGCCGCAGAACCCGTGCCAGCTCGGCCATCGCCAGCTCATCATCGGGGATGTGCTCCAGGATCTCGGCGGCCAGCACGCGATCGAAGTGACCATCGGGGAACGGCAGGTGTAGCGCGTCACCGGGCACGGACTCTGCGCTGCCTCCCGCGCCCGACTCGCCGGCCTCCCCCGCCTCTCGCATGGCCTGGAACATCGCGGCGACGGCGGATAGCTCCGCCTCGTCCTGGTCGAGGGCAACCACCTGTGTGCCACGGCGATAGAGCTCGAACGCGTGACGCCCGGCGCCACAGCCGAGATCCAGCACCCGGTCGCCGGGTTGTACGCCCATTCGGTCAAAGTCAACGGTGAGCAAGGGAACGACCCTTCGGGACTGGGAGATGGAGGGTGGAGGGATGGCTCGCAGCCCCATAAAGGGAGCCCTCGAGCAGGGGCAAGAGCCACCCCTTCACCCGACGGACTGAGATCTGGAGTAGGCGAGTCCATCGTCGATGGCCTTTCGGTAGGCCGTGGCCGTGGCCACGGCCACGGCCATCCAGCCAAAGTGCTCGAGCGCCCGACGCCGGCCAGCACGACTCATCGCCTCACGTCGTGCGGGATCATCGAGCAGTGCACCAAGCGCCTTGGTCAGCTCGCCAACATCACCGGGAGTCACGAGGTCTGCACAGAGACCATCCTCACCGACGACCTCGGGGATCGCGCCTCCCCGACTGACCACTAGTGGCGTACCGCAGGCCATGGCCTCGACGGCTGGCAGCGAGAAGCCTTCGTAGAGCGACGGAACACACGCGATCTCGGCGGAGCCGATCAGCTCGGCCAGCTCAATATCGCTGATGCCGTTGACGAAACGGACGGAGTCGGTGATGGCCAGGTCTTCAACGAGGGTCTCGGTGACGCCGCCCCGGATCGGCTTGGTGACCAGAACGAGCTCGAGATCTCGTTCCGTGACGAGCTTGGCAAAGGCCTCCAACAAGGTGGAGATGCCTTTCATCGGGGTGTCGGCGCTGGCCATGGCCACCACACGTCCGGGCACACGGGGCAGGGTGGAAGGCCGGAAGATATCGGGGTCCACGCCCAGCGGAATCACCTCGACCCGCCCGGGGTCGACACCGAGCTCGGTCACGATGTCGCGCGCCGAGGACTGCGAGACGGTCAGGATGCTCGGCAACCTGCGGGCAACCCTGCCCTGCATGGTCAGGAAGCCGTACCACCGCCGCAGGCTGAGCCGACGCTTCCAGCCACCGGCGGCAGCAAGATCGGTGCGGCGGTCGATGGCGATCGGGTGGTGGATCGTGGACACCAGGGGCAGCCCTCCGGCGCGCAACCGCAGCAAGCCGTATCCCAAGGTCTGGTTGTCGTGGACGACATCGAAGTCGGCGGCTCGATGCCTGAGCAACCGCGCCACACGCAGGCTGAAGGTCAGCGGCTCGGGGAACCCTGCGGTGTACATCGTCGCCACCTCGAGCACGTCGATGGCGTCGCGGAACTCGCGTCGGGCCGGCGTGCGGAACGGGTCAGGCTCGCGATACAGGTCGAGACTGGGGACCTTGGTCAACACCACGCCCGGATCGAGGTGGGGATAGGGCTGTCCGGAGAAGACCTCGACGGTGTGCCCGAGCGCGACGAGCTCGCGGCTGAGGTGGCGGACATAGACGCCTTGGCCACCGCAGTGAGGTTTGCTGCGATAGGACAGCAACGCGACGCGCACGGTCGTACCTCCAAGTCAGATAGGTGGAACGTCCGCTAACCAATGATGTGGAACGTCCGGTCAGCCAATGATGTCGCGGTACGCCGCAGCAAGCCTCAGGGAGTCATGGTGGCCCTGCTGCGCATTGTCGCTCACCCGGGCCAGGACGAGCTCAGCCCCCATCCCCTCGGCCACGCGTCTCAGCAACGGCTCGTCCTCGACCACGTCGGAGTCGGCAAGGACGACGTCCAGATGGAGGTCGGGGGCGTGGGCGGCCAGCACCTCGAGGTGGTTCGCGGCGGAGAGCCCCGCGGTCTCACTGGTGTGCATCACGAGGTTGAGGGTCAGGATGCGCTTGGCCGGCGTGTCCAGGAGAGCGTCGCGAACGCCGGGGACCAGCAGATGCGGCATGACCGACGTGAACCAGGAGCCGGGTCCAAGGATCACCCAGTCGGCGGCTCGAATGGCCGAGACCGCCTCGTCACATGCGGGCGGCGCTTCGGGGTTGAGCTGCACCGTCAGGACACGGCCCCTGGTCGTGGCGACCTCCACCTGACCGCGGACCGTCGTGATCTCGAGCGGCTGGGTGGGGTCAGCGCCCATGACGCTGGCTTCGATGTTGAGCGGGACGGCCGCCATCGGCAGCACCCGGCCCCGGGCGTTCAACAGCCGGCCGACCAGGTCGAGGCCGCCGACGGTGTCCCCGAGGAGGTCCCACAGCGACACGATCAGCAGGTTGCCGAGGGCATGCCCGGCGAGCTCACCGTCGCCGGCAAACCGGTGTTGGAGGACGTCGCGCCACTGATGACCCCACTCTGTGTCATCGCACAGCGCCGCCAGCGCCATCCGCAGGTCTCCCGGCGGGAGGACGTCGAACTCGTCACGGAGCCGACCGCTGGAGCCGCCGTCGTCGGCGACAGTCACCACCGCCGTGATCCGATCGGTGACCCGTCCCAACGCCTCGAGCGACGCTGCAAGCCCGTGGCCGCCGCCGAAGGCGACGACGGCAGGTCGGGTCACTCGCGCCCCAGATCACGGTGGACCAGGATCGTGCCCACGTCGTCGCTGGTCAGCCTGGCCGCGAGCTTTTCGGCAACGGCGACGGAGCGGTGCTTGCCGCCGGTGCAGCCAATGGCAAGGGTCACGTAGCGCCGCCCCTCGCGTTGGTAGCCGTCAATCATCGGCGCCATCAGCTCGACCACTCGGTCGACGAACTCCTTGGCGCCTCGCCTGCTCATGACGTACTTGGACACCGCCGGTTCCGTGCCGTTCAGGGGCCGGAGCTCAGGGATCCAGAACGGGTTGGGCAGGAAACGCATGTCGAAGACGAGGTCGGCATCCAGCGGAATCCCGTACTTGAAGCCGAAGGACATCACGGCGAGGCGCAGCCGTGGGCCGCCCGAGGCGGCGAAGATCTGGGACACCTTGGCCGAGAGCTGGTGGACGTTGAGTCCGGACGTGTCGATCAGGACGTCGGCCTCGGCGCGCAGGTCGCCCAGCATCTCGCGCTCGTGGATGATGCCGTCCAGCATCCGGCCAGTCCCTTGCAGCGGGTGGGGTCGGCGCACACTCTCGAACCGCCTGACCAAGGCCTCGTCGGTGGCGTCGACGAAGATCACCCTCGGTTCCCAGCCCACCTCGCGCAAGTGCTCCATCGAGTCACGGAAGGCAGTGAAGAACCTGCGGCTGCGGACATCGATCACGGCCGCGAGCTTGATGACGCCGTCTTCGGAGTGCGCTGCGGCCAGCGTCGCCATGGGCAGCATCATCTGGGGTGGGAGATTGTCGACGACGTACCAGCCGAGATCCTCCAGAACGTTGGCCGCTGTGCTGCGACCCGCGCCGCTCATGCCGGTGAGGATGACCAGCTCGGCTACATCGGGGCCAGATGTACCAGACTTCATCGCTGTCCTCGTTGTCTCGTCGGCGTTCGATGGTCAAGCATGGCCTGTCGCGCAGGAAATTGCCGTCATATCAGCACCTCGCCCGTCGTCATGTCGACAGCCGAGGCGGCCTGGGTCGCCGGATCGTGCAGATGCACCGCAATGGTGTCAGCAAGAACGGCCCCTATGCCCGGAACTTCGCGAATCTGGTCAATTGAGGCCGCTTTGAGCTTCTTGACCGAGCCGAAGTGCCGCAGCAGCGCCTTGCGACGGCCATCGCCAAGACCCGGGATGCCGTCGAGCACACTCGCCGTCATGGCCTTCGACCGCCGTTCACGGTGGAACGTGATGGCGAACCGGTGCGCCTCATCCCTCACCCTCTGCAGGAGGTAGAGGCCTTCGCTGGTGCGCGGAAGGATGACGGGGAACGACTGTCCAGGGAGCCAAACCTCCTCAAGCCGCTTGGCCAGCCCGACCAGCGCGACGTCATCGATCCCCAGCTCGGCCAACGCGGAATGGGCGGCATTGACCTGGGGCAGGCCACCGTCGACCACCACGAGGTTCGGCGGGTAGGCGAATCGTCGCGGCTTGCCCGTGTCGGGATCGATCCGGCTCGGCCCCTGCTCCCCCACGCCGTCATCCCGCACGCTCTCGTACGCCGCGCGATCGTCAGCCACGCCTTCGATGTCGCTGGCTTCGGACCGGTCGTCGAGATAGCGCTTGAACCGCCGGGTCAGCACCTCATGCATGGCTGCCGTGTCGTCCATCTGCGGGTTGTCCTCGCCCGGCTGACCCACCGCTCCCCTGACGATGAACCGGCGGTACTCGGCCTTGCGTGGCAGTCCGTCCTCGAAGACGACCATGGACGCCACAACATTGGTGCCCTGCACGTGGCTGACGTCGAAGCACTCGATCCGCAGCGGTGCGCTCACCAGGTCGAGCCCGTCCTGGAGCTCCTGCAGCGCCACGCTTCGCGCCGTGAGGTCACCGGCACGGGTCACCTTGTGGCGAACCAAGGACTGCTCCGCATTGCGCCTGACCGTCTCCATCAGCGCCCGCTTGTCGCCGCGCCGAGGCACCCGCAGGTCGACCTGGGCGCCCCGCAGCCTCGTGAGCCACTCGCGCATGTGCACCGGATCCGGCGGCAGCACGGGAACCAGCACCTCTCGCGGGACCCCCTCGGGCGACTCGCCGCCGTAGACCTGTTGCAGGAGGTGCTCGACCACCGACGACAGGTCCTCAGCGTCCTCGGACCCACGCTCGACCACCCAGCCACGCTGACCTCGAACCCGTCCGCCGCGGACGTGGAAGACCTGAACCGCAGCCTCGAGCTGGTCGTCGGCAAGGGCAAACACGTCGGCATCGGTCGCATCGCCCAGCACCACGGCGGACTTCTCCAGCGCCCTGGTCAAGGCCCCGATATCGTCTCGCATCCTGGCGGCCTGCTCGTAGTCGAGCTCGGCGGCGGCGGCCGTCATACGGGCTTCAAGACGCTTGACGAACCTGCCGGTGTTGCCCGCCATGAAGTCGCAGAAGTCCTCGGCGATCACCCGGTGCTCCTGCGCGCTGACCCGGCCGACACAAGGAGCCGAGCACTTGTCGATGTAGCCGAGCAGACACGGTCGGCCGACCTGCGCGGCACGTTTGAAGACACCACTGCTGCAGGTGCGCAGGGGGAAGACTCGCAGCAGCTGGTCGAGCGTCTCGCGGATCGCCCACGCCTGGGCATAGGGACCGAAGTATCGCGTCCCCTTGCGTTTGGCGCCCCGCATCACCTGAGCACGGGGGAACTCCTCGCCCATGGTGACTGCGAGGTATGGGTACGACTTGTCGTCGCGGTACTTGACGTTGAAGCGCGGGTCGAACTCCTTGATCCAGGAGTACTCCAGCTGCAAGGCCTCGACCTCGTTGGACACGACGGTCCACTCGACGCTGGCACCGGCCGTGACCATCGACCGGGTGCGAGGGTGAAGCGCCGAGATGTCCTGGAAGTAGGACGACAGACGCGAGCGCAGCGACTTGGCCTTGCCGACGTAGATGACCCGGCCGTCGGCGTCGCGGAAACGGTAGACGCCAGCGTCCAGAGGGATCTCCCCCGGTCGAGGGCGGTATGACGACGGATCGGCCACAGCCTCACTCTATGAGAATGTTCAGCGCAGTCCTCGGACGTACCGGCTGGCCGTTCGCACGTCGTTGACCCGCGACTCCCACGTCATGCCTGCCCACAGCAGCACCCCGCCGATGACGAAGAGAAGGCTCCAGCGCGGGACGAACGCTGCGACCGGCCAGATGTTTCGCAGCGCCAACAGGGCGGTCGCCACGACGCCCAAGGCGAATGGCGCAGCGAACCTGAACCACACACCCACCGCTACGAGAGCCACCGAGGCGAGACCCACGATCAGTCCGCGCCACGTGGTGGGCTCATCCATGGCCACTGTCAGGGACGGAACCAGGGCGAGTGCCATTCCCGGTGCGAGGCAGCGCCAGGACGACTCGCCGGAGTCGCGGCGCAGTCGACGAACCCCATAGACCAGCAGCGCTGCGGCTGCCGGGAGTGTGTACCACTCAACGGCCTCGACGTTGTTGTCCGCCAAACGGATCCATGAAGCGAAGGTGAGCAGCACCCCGCTGACCCAGCCAACACGACGCCGGTCTTCGGACAGGTATGCCGTGATGCCCGCCGCGACGCCGGCGACAGTCAGCTCCAGGGCTCTGTGCGACGTTGAGCTGCCAGCCATGGCCAGCCCGACCAACACCCAGGTCACCGACAGTCCCTCGCCGACCGCTCGGGTGGAGGTCTCCACGTTGATGGCTGTTCGGACAAGGCTTTGTGACGCCACCATCCCGAGCGACCCGCTGGCCACGATGACGAACCCATGGATGGACCGGGGAGCCTGAGCGAAGTCCAGCCACTGCGCCACTCCTGCCAGGGCGAAGAGACCGGCGGCCACCAGGAACCCGGCCCTGACCATCCGGCGCCGCTCCGACAACGCCCAGGCAAGGCAGACCGCCGCAAACAGCGTCCACGCGAGGGGATCGGCCAGGTCGTCGTGGACCGGGTCGATGTAATACGAGCAGAGGCGAATGATGACCAACGGCGCCCAGGCGAGAAGGAGGAGGTGGTCGTTCCGCCACAGTCGCGCAGCGCCGAGCAGAACTGCCGCCACCATCACGAGCGCCAGCATCGACAGCCAGAAGCCTGCCCCGTACAGCATGGGGAGAACGCCGAGCGTCGCCAGGAATACCCCTGCGATAACGCGCTGGTCGAGGGAGAACCGTTCCCCGTCGATCCTGATCTGCGGCAACACGGCCAGGACGACCAAGGCGGTCAGGGGCAACAACCAAGGGCCGACGTCACCAGGCACCAGGTCGAACGGCAGCCCACGCGGTGCCCGCCAGGCGCCGTCCAGGGCCAGTCCCATGCGGGTGGCGAGCTCCACGGCCGTTGGCAGGAGTCCGAAGACCGCGCTCAGGCCCAGGACAAGAGCCGAGCCGGCAACCGCGGACGCCCACGTGCCGCCAACCCGGTCAGACGCCAGAGCCGCGACGACGTATCCAACCAGCATCACGAAGCAGCCGACCACCCAGCCGTGGGACCAGCCGACGATCTCGAAGACCAGTAGCACGGGCGAAAGGCACATCCATGAGGCGATCCGTCGTGGTGCGAGTGGGGTCAGCAGGGTCGACCAGAGACCCGCCACAAGCGCTGCTGTCAGCGCAGGCCAGGAGGCGGCCACACGCCCAAGATCCCCGCCGACGTGATTCGCGGCATCTCCGGCCCCCACCGCCACCGCGATCATCCACGCGCCGCAAACCACCCCGAGCGCGCTCCACATCGCGATCGGAAACCGGATCCGAACGAACGCGACGTACAACAGCGACGTGACGACGACCAGCGTCACGGAGGAGAGGGCGTAGTCGTGGCTGGAGAGCCGCAGCGTGCCAACTGCGGCGCGGGCCATCCCGAAGGCGACCGCTCCGTCCAGGGTCCACAACCAATGCCGTTGCCTTCGGACCGTGAACGCCGCGCCGCCGGCGGCTGCAGCCAGAAGCACACCGGCGACGATCTCGTATGGCGCCGTGGACAGGTCCGCGAGACCGGGCAGTCCTGCTCGGCGCGCCGCGGCGACGTCGAGGACGAACATGCCACTGGCGATGACGGCCATGACCTCGGCGGTCGCCTGAAGCCCACGTCGTAGGGCGAGCTGCGCGGAGAGCCCGAAGCCCGCCGTGATCACGATCAGGATCAGGCCCCTGACGACCAAGGTCAGTTGCATCCACGCGACCGCGATGAAGACCGCCCCGGCCGCCAGCACGCACAGTGCGCCAAGGACCAGCAGGATGACGCCGACCGATCGTCCCGCGAACCAGGATCGGGCCGGTGACACGTCGGGAAGGCCAATCGGGAGCCGCACCGCGGGCGGGCCGACTGAGGCGTCAGGTTGCTGACCGACAGCGGCACGGAGCTGTGGCACGGCGGCTACATCCACGTCTGCCCGCATGCGCGTCACCAGAGCGTCGGCCCGTCGCAGCGTCGACACCAGCTCGGTGACGGTCGGCCCCGTGAGGTCGACCCCGCAGCTCGGACAACGCACCGGATTCGGGGGCAGCTGTGCCGAACAGCTCGGGCATCTCGACGGGTCGAAGAACGGGGTCACCGGCACATCATGGCGTCCTGGCGGGCACCCCCGAAGGCTATTTGCCCGAGTCAGTCTGGCCAGGCACCCTGGCCCGATACAGCCGCAGTATCCACGATGTGGACCTCACGGATAACGAGACTGCAACACAAGGCCCTAGAACCTGCCCAATAACACTACTCTGACGCTACTCTTCAGCATCCCGCGGGTTTCGCGGCAGCCCGGGCTCTCCGGTCAAAGACTCATCAGGAGGAACCTTGCATCAGCGTTCCGTGGTAAAGGTCGGAGCGTCGCTCATGGTTGCGGCGCTGGCCTTGTCAGCATGCGGCAGCCGAAGCGATTCAGGCACCGGCACAACGAGCGGCAACAAGATCGCCATCATCGGCGTCATGGCGCCATTGTCCGGTGACCTGTCTGCTCTCGGTCTTGGCATCCAGCACTCGGTCGAGCTCGCGGTCAAGCAGGCGAACGCCAACAACGCGATCCCCGGCTGGACCCTGCAGGTCGAAGCCAAGGACGACGAGGCCAAGCCTGACGTGGGCAAGAACGCCGCCACCGCCTTCGCCGCAGAGCCCAACGTCGCGGGCGTCGTCGGTGACCTCAACTCAAGTGTCAGCCAGAGCACGCAGCCGGTGCTCGCCACTGCCAAGATCGTCCAGGTCTCGCCGGCGAACACCAACCCGACGCTGACCCAGGGTGCCGATTTCAAGACGGCCCCGAAGCGGACCTATGACACGTACTTCCGCACCTGCACGACGGACGCCATCCAGGGTCCGTTCGCCGCGCAGTACATGTTCAAGGCCGGCATGACGAAGGTCGCGACGATTCACGACAAGAAGTCGTACGGCCAGGGGCTGGTCGAGGCGTTCACCGCTGAGTTCACCAAGCTCGGCGGCACCATCGTTGGAGCCGAGACGATCAACCCGGACGACTCCAACTACGCGTCCGTCATCACCAGGATCAAGCCAAAGGGCCCCCAGGGCGTCTACTACGGCGGCGAGTACCCGCAGGCGGGTCCGCTGTCACAGCAGATGAAGGCTGCCGGCCTCACCGTCCCGCTGATGGGCGGCGACGGCATCTACGACCCGAAGTTCATCGTGCTTGCTGGCACGACCTCAGACGGTGACCTTGCCACGTCGGTCGGCGCACCGACCGACCAGCTCGCGGCCGGCAAGAAGTTCCTTGCCGACTACGCAGCGGCCGGCTACAAGGATCCTGCGGCCGCCTACGGCGCGTACTCCTTCGACGCGGCCAACGCCATCATCAACGCCCTCAAGGTGTCCCTGAAGGACGCCAAGGATGTCGCTTCAGTGCGTCAGGCCACGATCGACGCGGTGGGCAAGGTCTCCTTCGAGGGCGTGACCGGCCAGGTAGCGTTCGACCAGTACGGCGACAGCACCAGCCGGGTGCTGACCGTCTACAAGGTCGTCTCCGGCGCATGGGCGCCGGTGAGCACCGAAGCATTCAAGTAGGTCGACCCTCTGGGCCGCAGGAGTGGGCGGTGCCCGCGCCGGCG
>JABBOX010000233.1 GCA_012927555.1 Phycicoccus sp. | reverse complement strand
CCCGACGGCTACGCGAACTCATCACCGACGTCGAAGCACGATCCCTGACCGCCTTCAACGCAGCCGAAGACCCGCCCGGAAAATCATCGAGATAACCGCACCGAGAAGTGCGGAACGTCAGTTCTGGACCGCTCTTGACCGTCATTTCGGCTTCATCGGGCCACCCGACGACGGCCTTCAGCGGCGTTCGCCCCGGCACTTCGCAGACACGGTCGAGCTCGAATAAACTGGGCATAAAATGGTCATGAATGCCAACAGGTCAGAGGCTATAAGCCTCTGACCTGCGGGTTTGCTCCCCCGACTGGACTCGAACCAGTAACCTGCCGATTAACAGTCGGCTGCTCTGCCAATTGAGCTACAGGGGAATGCTGCGGGTGAGACTGTAGCAAAGGGTTCGGCCAGTCCTGAAACTGGCTCCCCAGCCGGGAATCCGATCAAGCAGGCAGTCCGACCTGGTCCCTGAGATGTGCCAACGCGGCCTGGACGTGCGCCTGAACCTCAGGGTCGTCGGCACGCGCGTGTCGTCCCAGGATCGTCTGAGGGATGAGCTCGCGCGTGGCAAAATCTTGCCGTATGGCGACCCGGCCCGTCCGCCGATCGTCGATGTTGAGTCGCGTCGAGAGAACCACGCTGGCTTGGACCCGCTCCCGCACCGTCTCGGGCAGCAGCGTCTGCTGATCACGGAAGGACCACTGACCGGCGCGCCGTCCGTCGGCCCACGTCACGGTCAGCGTCGCCGTCACGGGCTCCCACGCACCGGCGTCAACGGAGAGCCACCGACGCCGGAGGATGCGCTCGACGCTCGATGTGAAGACGGCCAGAGCGTAGGTCGTGGCAATGACATACCCGCCGGTGTTGTCATCGACCGCGAACGCCAGGACCCGCTCCCCCTTGGCCAGGTCAAGTGCTTTCTCGATGGCTGGAGGCAGGTCGGGATGCGGGGCCCGACGGGTGAGCCGTCCCATCAGTCCTGCCGGGACTGCAAGTTGGCGAGCTCGCGCTGGAGCTCCTGCAGGTGCACGCCGAGCTCACGGCTGGCGTCGGTGTCATCTGGCGGCACCCGACGCATCGCGCTGATGGCATCGCCGATCTGGCGGATCAGCGGGACCTCCTGCATGCGGATGAGCAATCCATTGACATAACGAGGCTCGGGCAGTCCCGTGGCCTTGTCGAAGCGGGCTGGCACCGACGCCACGGCGAGCTCGCTGACCAGGGGGCGAACCGTCAGCGCTGCGGCCTCGCTGACCCGATCAGCCCAATGACCTGGCTGGCTGGCTGCCTCGATGCCACCCGCCGCCCGGATCGCGTCATGAACCGCACGATGGGCCGGGGCGCTGAAGGACTCAGGAGCGATGGCGTCGAAGTGTGCCGGGTCGATCAGGCTCGGGAACTGCAGGGCCGCCTGGAGCAGCTGCCGCTCAGCCGAGACCACTGGGTCGCGCAAATCCGGGCGGGCCATCTCGAAGGCATGCTCATCGCCATGCTCTCCCCCGTCGTCGGGACCGGGCTCGTGATCCTGTTCGTGGCCCTGCCCGCTGCCGTATTCCGTGTCGATCGCGTGCGCGCGTGAGTCGGTCGCGGATGGGGATGTAGCGGTCGCGGACCCGGTCGCGGACCCGGTAGCGGTCGCGGGTGCACCCGACGCGGTCGCGGGGGCAGTGCTGGCCGCGCGCGCCGCCATACGAGTGGCTCGACCGACCTCGCTGGCGACCTGCTCGACCTCGACGCCCAACCATCCGGCCACGGTGCGGGTGTATTCCGGCCGCAGGGAACGATCGCGGATGCCGGCCACGATGGGGGCCACCGCCTCCAGGGCCCGGACCCGGCCCTCGGCGTTGGCCAGGTCGAAGCGGGCGATGGTGGTGCGTACCGCGAACTCGAACATGGGCACGGCATCCTCGATCAGGGCCCGTATGGCGGCGTCCCCCCCGGCCTGACGCAGCTCGCAGGGGTCCTTACCCGACGCCTCGACGGCCACGAAGGACTGTGAGGCCCAGCGCTGGTCCTCGCCGAACGCGCGCATGGCGGCCTTCTGACCGGCGGCGTCACCGTCGAACGTGAAGACCACCTTGGCCGGCGCCAGGTCGTTCTCGTCGCGCATGATGCGCCGCAGCACCTTGATGTGCTCGAGGCCGAAGGCGGTGCCGCAGGTAGCCACGGCGGTCTCGATGCCAGCGAGGTGGCAGGCCATGACGTCCGTATAGCCCTCGACCACGACCGCCTGCCGATCCTTGGCGATCGCCTTCTTGGCCATGTCCAGGCCATAGAGCACGAAGGACTTCTTGTAGATCGTGGTCTCGCTGGTGTTGAGGTACTTGGCCTCGATCCGATCGTCGTCGAAGAGGCGGCGCGCGCCGAAACCGACCACGTCACCGGTGATGTCACGGATGGGCCACATCAGCCGACCGCGGAAGCGGTCGTAGAGGCCACGGCCTCGACCTGCCAGTCCGGCCGCAACGATCTCGTCGTCGCTGAAACCCTTGTCCCGCAAGTGTTTTGTGAGCTCTTCGCCCCCGCGAGGTGAGAATCCGACGCCGAACTTGTCGGCCGCCATACGGTCGAAGCCGCGTTCGCGCAGGAAGTCCCGACCAGGGCGCGCCTCGGGCAGGTTGAGCAGGGCGGCGCTGTAGAACTCGGCGGCCACGCGGTGGGCCTCGACCAGTCGCGACCGCTTGCCCAGACCCTCACCACTGCGGGGTCCGCCACCCTCTTCGTAGCGCAGCTCCATGCCCAGCTTGCCGGCCAGTCGCTCGACCGCCTCGGCAAAGGTCAGGTGCTCGACCCTCTGCACGAAGGAGATGACGTCGCCACCCTCGCCGCAGCCGAAGCAGTGCCAGGCCCCGGTGGCCGGACGGACGTTGAACGACGGGCTCTTCTCGTCGTGGAACGGACACAGCCCCTTCAGGGAGCCCGGACCGGCCGAGCGCAGGGTGACGTGCTCGCGCACCACATCCTCAATCGACGACCGCTCCTTGACCTGAGCCACGTCTTCAGCCTTGATCAGACCCGCCACACTGCCTCCTCCACGCCGTGGTGATTCTAGGCGTTCACCACGTCGCCTAGCACCAGGTCTGGTGGAGAACCACGGCCCGGGGATCCGACAGCGAGGCGACCTGGTCGATGATCGCCCTCAGTGCCGCCCCATCGTCGGCGGCCTCCATGAAGTCGACACGGTGCAGGGGATCGAGGCGGGCCTCGGGCTGGTCACGATAGGCGGCCACGAGCTCGTGGATCTGTTCGCGCTGATCGCCCAAGACCGACTTGCGTTCATCGGTGAACATCACGAAGTGAGCGGCGGTGCCCTTCAGGACTGCACACTCGGCACGGACGTCGTCAGGGATGACCAGGTCTGCCGCGTATCGGGTCAGCGGCCCATCACCGTATCTGTCCCAAGTAGCCACCCCCACCGACTGCACGAACCGCCCAATGAGCATGCTCGTCATGTCCTTCAACGCAGCCAGGTCGGTGCGAGAACCGTTGTGGGACTGAGGGATCCAGCCAGTCTCGAGCAAACGCGCCAATGCCTCGGCCAACTCCGACTCGTCCAGGTCACTGGCATACAGCTCTCGCGTCACTCCGATGACGGCCGCCATCTCCGACGTCGAGCGCAACGCACTCAGATCGACCCGCCCGGAGGCCACCGCATCCTCGACGTCGTGAACCGAATAGGCCACATCGTCGGACCAGTCCATCGTCTGCGCCTCGAGACAGCGCCTTCCGTCCGGCTCGGACCCGCGGTACCACCGGAAGACCTCAAGGTCATCCGCATAGACGCCGAACTTGCTGGTGCCCCAACGGTTCTCGTCCTTCGCCCAGGGGTACTTCGTGACTGCGTCCAGGCTCGCCCGGGTCAGGTTGAGTCCGGCGGGACGGCCGTCAGCGTGTACACGTTTGGCCTCGAGGCGGGTCAGCAGGCGCAGCGTCTGGGCGTTGCCCTCGAAGCCGCCGATGTCGGAGGCGATGTCGTTCAGGGCCGTTTCGCCGTTGTGCCCGAACGGCGGATGCCCGAGGTCGTGCGCCAGGCACGCGGTGTCGACCACATCCGCATCACACCCGAGCGCGGCACCGAACTCGCGGCCGATCTGGGCGACCTCGAGCGAATGCGTCAGCCGGTTACGGACGAAGTCATCGCTGTCCGGCTGCACCACCTGGGTCTTGGCCGACAGCCGCCGCAGCGACGCCGAGTGAAGCACCCGAGCGCGATCCCTGGCGAAGTCATCGCGGTCGGCCTGCTTGTGCGCCGGGTCCTCACGGACCCAACGCTCGCGGTCGGCCACGGCATACGTGCTCACAACCACGCACTGTATGCCGGGTGGTCCCTCCCAGGGCACCCACTCCCGATTGCCGGGGCGGGTCTGTCCGGCCTCAGCCTGGCGCCTAGGCTCGACAGATGGAATTCAGGAACCTTGGCAACAGTGGACTGCGGATATCCGAGATCGCCTACGGCAACTGGCTGACCCACGGCTCGCAGGTCGAACAAGAACAGGCACTCGCGTGCGTGCGACAGGCCCTGGACGTCGGCATCACCACGTTCGACACCGCCGATACCTACGCCGACACCAAGGCCGAGTCGGTCCTGGGTGAGGCGTTGAGGGGCGAGCGGCGCGAAGGTCTGGAGATCTTCACCAAGGTCTTCTGGCCGATGGGGCAACCCGGCCAGAACGACCATGGCCTGTCCCGCAAACACATCCACGAGTCCATCAACGGCTCCTTGCGGCGCCTTGGCACCGACTACGTGGACTTGTACCAAGCGCATCGATTCGACCGCCAGACACCGTTGGAGGAGACGATGGAGGCGTTTGCCGACGTCGTCCGCCAGGGCAAAGCGCTGTACATCGGCGTCTCGGAGTGGACTGCGGCTCAGTTGCGCGAGGGCCACCGGTTGGCGCGAGAGCTGCGGATCCCCTTTGTCTCCAACCAACCTCAGTACAACATGCTCTGGAGGGTCATCGAGGGCGAAGTGGTTCCAACCTCTCAGGAGCTTGGGATCGGGCAGATCGTCTGGTCTCCCATCGCCCAAGGGGTGCTGACCGGCAAGTACAAACCGGGTCAGGCTCCACCGGCGGGATCCCGTGCCACCGACCAGCTCGGCGGCTCCGACATGATCAGCGGGTGGCTCAAGGACCCGGTGCTCGGCGCCGTCCAACAGCTCGCCCCACTGGCGCAGCAAGCCGGCCTCACGATGGCGCAGCTGGCCGTCGCCTGGGTCCTTCAGAACCCCAACGTGTCCGCCGCGATCATCGGCGCCTCGCGGCCCGAACAGGTCATCGAGAATTCCCATGCAGCCGGGGTCAAGCTCGATGCCGCACTGTTGACCGCCATCGACGACATCCTGGCACCGGTGATCCAGCGCGACCCGGCACTGACCACGTCGCCGCAGCGCAGCACTTTCAACTGAGGATGCGCTGAACGTGAGGATGTGATGAACGCGTCGCCTCTGATCCAGGTGGGCGAGCTCCAAAGTCTCCTGGCGGGCCCCGAGACGGGCCGGCCTGTTGTCCTGGACGTTCGTTTCCGGTTGGGCGAGTCCACCGGGCGGCTGGACTTCGAGCGGGCGCATGTCCCCAGTGCGTCGTACGTCGACATGGACACTGAGCTGGCGACGATCCGCCCCGACGGGGTGGGCGGTCGTCATCCGATGCCGACGGTCGAGACCTTCGCCGCCGCAATGCGCTCGGCAGGCGTCACCATGTCGCGTCCGGTCGTCGCGTATGACGACTGGGCATCCCTGCCTGCGAGCCGGCTCTGGTGGATGTTGCGGCATTTTGGCTTCCTCGACGTCCGGGTGCTTGATGGCGGGATAGCGGCCTGGATCGCCGGCGGCCATCCCACCGAGTCCGGTTCACACACCCCGGGAGTCGGGGACTTCTCACCGTCGAGTCCCGGCTTCGGTCGCCTGCTTGACGCCACCGCCGCTGCGACGTATGCCGGTCGGCACGTTCTGCTCGATGCTCGCAACGCAGACCGGTTTCGCGGGGAGAACGAGACCATTGACGCGGTCGCCGGTCGCATCCCCGGCGCCATCAGCGCGCCTGCCCTCGACACCGTCGACCCGAGCGGTCGATTTCTGTCCGCTGATCAGCTCGCAGCTCGCTTTCAGCACCTTGGCCATGCGGCGACGAGAACCGTGGGCACGTACTGCGGTTCAGGTGTGCAGGCCACCCACCTGGCCCTGGCTCTGAGCATCGCCGGGGTCACGAACCACACCGACGTCTACATCGGCTCATGGAGCGACTGGATCACCGACCCGGACAGGCCGATTGCAACCCGCTGACGACCGTGAGGGTCAGACTGGGGCGCCGGCGCCATAACGGATCGCGTTGCGGGATCGAGCTTTGGCGGCCTCGATCCCGCGGTCCTTCGGCGGCGCGTTGGTCACCAGCGCTTCGAGCAGGTGCCGTGTCACGTGCGCTACCTCCGCGACCGCCTCGTCAAACGCGGCCTGGTTGGCCACGGACGGTTTGGTGGTTCCGCTGACCTTGCGGACGTACTGGAGTGCCGCCGCATGCACTTCGGCGGGGGTTGCCTGCGGAGAATAGTTGTAGAGGGTTCTGATGTTCCGGCACATGTTGTCGAGCCGCCCCCCCCCCCGGCCCACTGCAAGGCGCCCCCCCACCCTGCGTAGGACTGGGTGAGGCGGCGCTCTTCGTGCACCCGGCGCTGCCGGTTGGGGTATCAGGTCTCGGTGAAGGTCAAGCCGTCACGCAGATCAGGCTGCCTATTCCTTGGCAGGAGCTGACTCGGGGACGGTAACCATGGTGTTCGGGACCTTCATCAGGGCGTAGCCGAGAAGGATGAAGATGACGCCAAGTCCCATCACCAGCGCAGCGACACCGTAGGAGATCACCGAGGCGAAGAGCGAAGTCCGCAGGAACGTCCCGTTCATGGTGGAGGTGCGCGTGGCCGTGAGGGCCTTGACCTCTGCGTTGTCGGCAATATCCGTATCGCTGGCACCGGCAGCTTTGAGCTTGTCCTTGAGCGCCCTCAGGTCTTCCCCGATCTGGGCATAGGTGCGGTCGTTGGCGCCCGCGAGTGCGTGGTACTGGATGGCGGCGGCCTGCGCGTACGCGGTGAACGGGCCGGCAACCTCCTTGCCGGCGTATCGGCCCGGTTCCTCCGGGGTCACTGCGGCGACGGTGATGTGCTCATCCTTGAGCTGGGACGTCACGAGGGCCCAGGTGAACCCGCCCGCGATGATCATGATGAAGCCGGCAATCACCGTGAATAGAGCGATGTACTTGACAGGTTTGTTGCTAGGGCGTGTCTGCTAAAGATTCGTGGGCTGACCGCCGAGCATGGGTTTATGTTGCGCACCGATGTGGTCTCTGATGAGTTGTGGGCCGTCCTTGAGAGTGTTCTTCCGGCGGACGCGGGGCGTCCGGGCAGGCCGTGGAACAACCATCGGAAGACTTTGGAGGGCATTGCCTGGCGGTTCCGGACTGGGTCGCCGTGGCGTGACCTACCGCCGGAGTTCGGTGCCTATCAGTCGGTTTGGGAACGTCACAGTCGGTGGTCGACCGATGGGACCTACACCCGGATGTTCGCCAAGGTTCGGGCTGAGGCTGCCGGCGAGCAGCGGGAGTTGTTGGGCTTGATCTCAGTGGACTCCACCAGTGTGCGCGTGCACCAGCACGCGGCTGGCGCCCGGCCGACCCTGGCCACAGGGGGCCCGATGGAATGACAAGAATCTGCCGGTCGAACCGGCCGATCATGCTCTTGGTCGTTCCCGCGGCGGGTGGACGACCAAGATCCATGCGCTGACCGACGAGTTGTGTAGCCCCGTCACGATGCTGC
>JABBOX010000063.1 GCA_012927555.1 Phycicoccus sp. | reverse complement strand
CGCTTCCTCTACACGTGCCAGGGATTCGTCGCCGAGGTCGGACTCCACGAACGCCCCCCGGACCAATGGCGCGAGTACCTCACCGACTTTCTCCAGGATGTCGACCCCGTTCAACTCGGCACCACGAAATGGCCCTGGGGTGACACGCTCTTCGTTCCCGCCCTCGGACGGGAAGACGGAACCGAGATCGTCGAACCGTCTGAGCGCAAAACCAGCATCGACAAAGCCGCCTTCGCTTTCACCACCAACTGTGACGCCCTCACCCGGTGGGATGCCGAAACCCTGCGGGACGACGCGCAGGCCGTCATCGCACGCCTCCACGATGACGCGATCACGCTCGGCTACCGAATCGTGGAGGTCGACCGGTTCGACGGTAGGCATGGCCCCTACCAATCCATCGTCGTATCGCGCGTACCCGTTCCTGCCGAAACCTGACCCGCGCCGACAACATCGGCCTCTAGGACCAAGAGCTCAACATTGAAGGGCGAGCCCCACTGGCGGCAGTTGTGTCGCGGCCGATCTCGGATGCCCTGCCCGTTTGGTGTCCCTGCGAACTGTCCTGCCTTCGTCGCCGGTCATGTCTTCGCTGCGGTCGCTGAGGGGTTGGGGCGACAGGTTCCTCGAACACACTTGCGAATTACAGAATGAATGATAGTCTGGCAAAAGTTAAGGACGGTCGCAGATGACTGACCTTCAAAACGGAGGTTGACCATGAGCGTTGCCGGGATTGAAGTGACTCCACTGTCAGAACAGGAATGCCGCGAGATCATCGCACCGCACATGGGCCGCCTGGCCGCAGCGGTTGAGCGCGGCGTTCGCCAGTGGACGGACATGCAGCGTGATCCAAGTGTGTCTTCACGGTTCAAGGCGAGCATGCTCCAGGTCGGCAACGGCTCGAGAGCGAGCCTGATCAACGGTTGGATCCGCTCGGAAGTCGAGTCTGAATTCGCTGAAGTTCCGCATGTGCTCGTCCGAAGCAAGGGGCAGGTGTTCTACCTCATCGTGGATGGTCGGGTCGCGATCGAGTTCAAAAAGTTCACCGGCCCAAGTTTGAGGGTCAGCCGCAACCGGACATCGCGGCAAACCAAAATCACCAACCAGACGCAGCTCGTCGCAGACGCCGACGTCACCCCCACCTGGCTGACCGTTGGTTACCTTCCGGATGCAACCCATCTCGGCATCCAGAGGATCGCTGCAGCCTGCCGGCTTGGCCTGGAGTTGAAGTACTCCTTCGACCTCGAAACGAACGCCGACCTCCTGCCATTCGCGGTCCTTCCCATCGAAGCGTCCGCCGATGACGACCAAGGGTTGATCATCCGCCCTGCCGCCGGCCAACCGGGCGCTGCCACCGGCACCCACGAGTAAAGAAAGTCGAGTACAGCAGTGAACCCAGACATGCTCGTCGTCGCACGCGAGTCCCGTGGCCTCACCCAGGGACAGCTCGCGGCCGCATCAGGTGTGCCGCAGGGGACCATCTCCAAAGCGGAGAACGGCCTCATCACCATGGCCGAAGAGAAAGCCCAAGCTCTCGCAGATCAACTCGGCTACACCAGAGACGTCCTCGACTGGGACGCCCAGGTGTATGGCTTCGGCTCATCCAGCTTCTACCACCGTAAGCAGCAGGCGCTTCCACAAAGCAGGTTGAAGCAAATCCAAGCCACGTTCAACCTGGCCCGACTGCGGACCAACCTCCTGACCAAGGGTTTGGACATCGAGTCGAGCTACTCATTTGAGCCGTTTGACCCAGACGACTACGAATCTCCGGAGCACATCGCACGCCTGGTACGGGCCATGTGGCACGTGCCCATGGGCCCAATCCGTGACATTGCCCGGCTCATCGAGAACGCCGGCGGCGTCGTCATCCGCTCAGACTTCGACACCCACCGGATCAGCGCGATCAGCCAATGGGTCCCCGGCGAACGGCCCATCTTCGTGTGCAACTCGGCAATGAGTGCCGACCGTGAACGCTTCAGCCTCGCTCACGAAGCCGCACACATCCTCATGCACGACCGCCCCCGCGAAACCCAAGAGGCAGAAGCCGACGCGTTCGCCGCAGAGTTCCTCATGCCCGCCGCCGAAATCCGGCCCCAACTCGCCAACGGCATCGACCTTGGCCGCGCCGCACAACTGAAAACGTACTGGCGGGTGTCGATGAGCGCGATCATCCATCGCGCCCGCGACCTCGACTGCATCACCGCCAGCCGCGCCAAAAGCCTGTACATCCAGATGAGCCAACATGGCTGGCTCAAGAAGGAACCCGTCGAGATCGACCGCGACCAAACCAGGTTCCTGACCGGCGTCGTCAACGCTCAACTTCACCAGAACGGCTACACCGTCCAAGAACTCAGCAAGCTCACCGGCATCCTGCCGGACGAGTTCACCCGCCTCTACCTGCCCGAACAGCAAACCCGTCTCAGCCTCGTCACCAAGGAGTAGGTCATGGCCAAGTCAGCTGGGCGCAGCGTGAACCGCAGCGCCTCCAACGGAAAGTTCGTCAGCAAAGCAGCAGTTGCCAAGTCGCCGGGCAAGACCGTCACCCAGCATGTCGGCGGCAGCAAGACCGGCCAGACCGTGACCCGCTCAGCCAGCAGCGGGAAGTTTGTTACGAAGGCTGCCGCCAAGCGCAACCCTGGCGGCACCGTCACCGAGCAGCACTAACACTCGGGGCGACAGGAGGACCATCCGCGCATGCCGAACACATTGCAGGCCATCCTCGTCACGCTCCTGGCGGTCCTTCCCGGAGCGCTCTACACGTGGGGTTTCGAACAGCAAGCCGGTCGCTGGGGCGCCACCGCAGTTGACCGGGTTCAACGCTTCATCGGCGTCTCTGCGTTCTTCCTCGTCCTTGAACTTCCCTTGCTCTACCAGTTCTACCGAAGCTTCGTGGTCTCCGGGGACGTCAACAAGGGCAGGCCCCTTCCCGCCTGGGTGTGGTTTATGCCCGTCCTGTTCGTGATCATCCCGGCGGGCATCGGCCGCGTCGTCGGCCGTGCGGCGTATGAGCGCAAACCTTGGGTCACCCTCCTCACAGGTCCGTCACCTGCCCCTCGCGCCTGGGACGACCTGTTTTCCGGTCCCGACATGAACGGTTGGATCCGGCTGCGCCTCAAGGACAAGACCTGGGTTGCTGGACTCTGGGGCGAATCGGCGGCAACTGGTCTCAAGAGCTACGCCGCCGGCTATCCCGAGGACCAGGACCTGCTCATCTCCGAACTCGTGGAAATCGACGCGGACGGGGACTTCGTCACCGGTGACGGCGGTCGCCCCATTCTCACAAGCAGATCCCTCCTGATCAGGTGGGACGAAATCACGTACGCTGAGTACATCCCCGGCTAGGAGACGACCATGGCAAATGCTGTCGACCGCATGAGCAGACCAGAGAAGATCGAGAAGCGCGGCGGGTACCCCTCCGGAAGTAAGCCTGTCGCCGAAATCAAGCCCCCGCCGGCATCCATCACTAAGCCAAAGACCGCAAAACGCTAGCCGTCGCGCCCAAGTTTGGTGCATCACCGTAACCACCCAAGCCCAACCCTGAGGTGGGCCACCCTTCCTTGCCACACGCAGATGTCGTCAGTCGGGACCGTCTCGGCAGGTTGGCCCGGCGAGGTGCATCCAGTCGGTGGACGTTGTTGCCGATGTTCTCAGTACCCCAGAGAACAGGAGCACCTTGATGGCCCTGCACGAGTGCCCGGACTGCCGAACCGCGATTTCCACGAGCGCACCCGCTTGCCCGCATTGCGGACGCCCCAACAGTGTCGATCCCGACTCCTGCTCCCACCCGGCGTTCACCGAGGATCGGTCTTGGCGAGCTGAGCGGGCAGTGAAGGGATTCCTGACCTTCCTGCTCTCGCTGTTTGCGGTCGGGTGGATAGTGGGTGCCTTCCTCTCGGTGCTCTTGTCTTCGGCGGGTTACCTCATCAGCTTCGTTCTTGCACTGTTCGTGGCCTACTTCGCCATCAGGGGCCTCAAATACCCATTGATCTGCTCATCCTGCGGCCGGCCAAAGTCGACGAGCGGCGGCCGGCCAAAGTCGACGAGCGCGACCTCATGGAACCCCGTGGGCATCGACGGGGTTCCCCTAGCAACTCAACCCACCGGCCTCACGCCCCTCACCTCCAAAGACGAGACTGGCGGCAGGTCAGCAGGCTGGCATCCCGACCCGGCGAAGTCGGCGCTGTTTCGCTGGTGGGACGGAACCGCGTGGACGGCGGATGTCTCGCTTAACGGTCAGGGTCAGCCGCCAACTTCCGTCGGTACTCCTGCTGCGCCCGTGGTTGTTATGCGCGTCCCGCCTACTGGTGACGCTGGCGGCTTGCTGGAGTTTGTGGAGCTGGTGGACCCAACGATCGACCCGTCCTGGGTGGGTCGTTGCCTCACACCTGAGGATGCCAGCGTCGGCCTCATGTTCATGCGTGACGTTGCGACCCATCTCAACGACTACCCCGACGAACAGCTCACGGGGCTCAACCTGATCGCCTGGAGCCCCGTCAACGACGGGCTCGCTCGTTCAGCCGACAACAAATGGGACATCGACGGTGGAGACCTGCGGGCGGTCTTCGTGCAGGGCATTGTTCTAGCCCAGTTCGAAATGGACAGCGAATCTTTCCGCTCGGGACAGTCAGCCGTGCGAGCACTGGAAGCGTTGGACCTTTTTGCCATGCTCGGAGCGAAGGGATACCCGGAGGAGTCCGTCCCCTTCTTCTGCCTGGCGGCCCACTGCGGCTACTACACCCGCAGGGCAGGCATCCTGCCCCAAGCATTGGGCCTCGTCACTCCCAGCGGCGGGGTCGTCGGCAGCGCCGTAACTACGACACCAGCGGCGGGCTCGTCTTCTGACGGGTTGGTGTCCGGGAATGGACTTGGACTGGAATCTCCTGAGGCGAAACTCGCCCTGATGCGAGACGCCGCCCGCCTAACCAAGGGTCTGGACGAAGGGATGGTGGCCCCCAGCGGAGAGTTGGGCGACTTCTTCTTCAAGGCCAGCGATGTACTCGGTGAAGCCATCGACGACGTGCATGCAGCCATAGTTGATGCTGAGCCAGCTTTCGAAACCGCCCAAGCGTCGCTGGCTGCCCCCAGCGCCGCGGGGCGGGGGGGCGGCGCGGCCCCCCGTTGGGCCGCCCACCAGGCCCACCCCGCCCCAAACCCGGGAGTCGCGCGGCGGCGGGGGCGGCCGGCGCGGCCGCTCTTGCGGCAGCCAACAAGGCCATCCTCGCCACATCCGATGAAGTCGAGCGGTCCCGCATTGTTGCCGCCCTCGAGGTCGAGAACGGCAACAACATCCGAGAGTGGTCCGCCGAAAAGTCCCGCATCCTCTCAGAATACGAAGCCAAACTTGAACGCATCCGTTCGGCGACTGAGCTCGCGGACAAGCTCGGTCGCGCATCGGTCGGTAAGTCGTAGGTTAGACATCACGGCCCTACTGGCGGACCGCAAACACCGAAGTCAGTCGAGTGACACTCGAAGTGACACTCGACTGAGAATCGACAGCTGACCTAACGACGAAACCGAGGGGCCCGGGCGTAATCGTCCGGGCCCCTCGGTCGTTGTCGCCCCTGCAAACAGGGTGTTGTCAGTGGGGGCCCATAGAGTGTGTAGCGAGGGTCGGCTCGCCCAACATGGGGAATCACGTTGCAGTCCAAACCGATTCGTCGCCGACGCCCTCCCGCATCTGCGATCACTCCTGACACACCAATCTGGTGCCCTGCCTGCCAAGATGAGCACGCGGCCTCAGCCTTCAACGGTGAGAGTCGCAGGTACAGCGGGCTAAGTGGGATCTGTCGAGAGGCGCAACGGCTCGCCCGGCAGACGCCGCTGGGCAAAGAGGCCACAGTCAGGCGCAATCTGCGCCGTTGGGCTGACGCTGGTTATCGAGAACAGTCGACGGAGTGGCAGCGCGAGCGGCGCAAACGTCTCGGTGCGACCTATGACCTTCAACGCTCCCGGCAGCGTCTCCAGGCTCTCGTGACGGCTTGGAAGACGCAAGGCTGTGCGGACTGCGGCTACGACGACGCACGGGCGATTGAACCTGATCACATGCCGGACGTTGTGAAGGCCGGGAACTTGTCACGCATGGTTCAGATGTGCGCATCCGAGAAACGCATTCACGCCGAATTAGCCAAGTGCGTCCCGCGGTGCGTCCGCTGCCACCGCAGGGCTACGCAACGAAGGCGGCCATGTACGTGGCGGAGTGAGGATCGCTTGCCCCCGTCCTGGCAGCGGCGCCTGGACATGCAGGACCTGAACGACAAGCTGAAGATGATCTTCGGCTGCCTCGAGTGCGGCTGGCGAGAATGGCCACGTGGGCTGGACTGGGACCATGTCGACGGCGACAAGATCTCCGACATCGCGAAGTTGATCTCGAACGGCCGACCATGGGCCGAGATCACGTGCGAGATTGGGAAGTGCGACTGCGTCTGTGCCAACTGCCATCGCATCCGGACAATCGAACGCCTCCGTTCCGGGTAATCGTCGAAGGTGGCTGCTGTGAACCAATACACGACAACGGTCAGACGCTTTCTGATCGTGGTGGTTAGATCACCGCATGCCCCGAGAACTTCGTGATTATCTCTCGATCAGTCCCGCCGCGGCCCGCTGGCAATGGCTGGCGCTGTTGGCGCGGAGTCCGGCACCGAAGGGCAAACGCCAGGTGGACTTCATCCCCGTCGAGACACTGATGGCGCTGGCTGCCACCCTCCGCGTCAACCATCGACGTTACGGCGGGAGCACAGCAGCACAAGCGGCCGAGCCCGTGCCGGCGTTGGCACGGTTGTTCTCCCGACCCAACAGCAGTGTCCTGGCGAAGATGGCGAATCTGGACGGCAGCCGTCGCAACGGCGCGAAGCACGAGATCGAGGTAGCCGAGCGACTTCTCACCGCCCCAGGAGCTTTGGCTGGCATGTATTTGAGTCTCCTTGCCGCGGCCCGTGAGGTGGGTATTGGGCCTGATCGACTCCCCGATTTTCTTGAACTTGAGGACGCACACACCAACCTGGTTCTCCTTGGTCAGGACGAGCTTGTCGACGTCGATCTACAAGAGGCGCTGAGCGAAGAGCATCAGAAGTGGCGGTCGGAGCGGTCCGACTTGGAAGATGTCATCACGGAGCGCCTTCTTGTCGCGTCAGCTCGTCTGGGGCAGCACCGCTTCGCCGTAGAGGTTCTGAGCAATCATGGCCATCGGTGTGTCTTCTGTGGGCTTCATGTTGAGACGTCGCAAGGCCGAGCGTCGCGAATGCTCGTGGCTAGCCACATCAAGCCCTGGCGTGTCAGCAATGCTTCTGAACGACTGGATCCAGCGAACGGTCTCAGTGCCTGTCCCACCCACGACGTCGCTTTTGATACCGGGCTCCTAACGGTGAATGGTGGCCTCCGAATCCACGTGAAATCCGCGCTGGCTCATCAGATAGCCACAGATGCTTCGGTCAGGTCAGTGTTCGGGCGTCCACCACTTGCCGAGCGACTCCTGCTGCCACCAGGAGCGAGGGCACCGAAGCCGCGCTACTTGGCTTGGCACCAGGAGAATGTCTTCGTCGACCGACTAAATGTGGGGCCCTGATGCATGTCGTGGGCAGGCCGCAACCCGGGCACGGCTAGTCGCGAGCGTCACTGTTGTCGACAGAACGGACCTGTCTCCAGCCGTGTGACTAGCTGGCGGAACGGGTCCTGAAACGTTCGAATCGAACTGACAGCCGGTCTCGATCTGGCAACTCATTCCGCTTGATCGGAACCACCAGCGACCGTCCGTGCATCTCTTGTAGGCCGTGCCGAAGCATCGGGCCATCCACTTCGTCCAGAAGGTGCCTATCGAGGTGGACGATGTAGTAGCGTGTCGGCGCTAAATTGCGATGTACTTGCGGTGTGCTGGTCGTGGTGGGCTCCTTCCCCTTCAGTCCGCCAGAAGCGAGTCTGTGATGGCAAGGACGAAGTCGCGTCTGGTGGC
>JABBOX010000277.1 GCA_012927555.1 Phycicoccus sp. | reverse complement strand
TCGTCGCTGACGACCTGGGTCGCGTCGACGTCGGCCCACGCGACCGGGGTACCGCTGGCCTCGGCCGCCGACAGCTCGGCGAGGTCGCTCACGATGCGTCCCAGCCGCAGCGACTGGTCGTGGAGAGTGCCGAGCCCCTGCGGGCTGGGCTCGACCAGCCCGTCACGGAGCTCCCCGAGCCCGGCCTGCAGAGCTGCCAGGGGCGTGCGCAGCTCGTGGGCGACGTCGGCGGTGACGTTGCGCCGCTCCTGCTCCGAGCGGGCCACCGTCTCCGCCATCGAGTCGAAGGCATGCGCCAGCTCGCCGAGCTCGCCCGGCCCCGTCACGCCCGCGCGAGCGCTCCGGTCCCCCGCGGTGAATGCCCTCGCTGCACTCGTCATGGCGGCGATCGGCCGCGTGAGCCGCCGGGTGACCGCCCAGCTCGCGAGCACGGCGACGGAGAGGGCGACCACTGCGGCCGCGGCGATCCACGACCAGGCGACGTCGCGGCCGCGGGTCCCGGTCGCCGTCAGGAACACCAGACGGACCGTGCCGACCGCGTCGCTGTTCGCCGTCACGGCAGCCTCGAACACGCCCGCGCCGCCAGCCGGCCCGAGGCCGCCCTTGCCCTGTCCACCCGGGGAGCCGGAGCCGCCGCCCACGGAGGCCCCGGATGCGTCGAGGACGAACAGGCGTGCCCCCGCCGCTTCCGCGATCGCACCGGCATGGCTGAGGTCCGCCCGTGCCCATCCGCCGTTCTGTTCGTAGGCGGCCCCCGCCGCGTTCGCCGCGGCCTGTGTCGCCTGCTGACGGTCGGCCTTCTGCGAGACCTCCACGCCGCGCCCGACCCCGACCAGCGCCGCGGCCGTCAGGACGGCGACCGAGGACACCGCGACCAGGACGAACGCGAGCAGCATCCGCCGGCCGAGCGGACCGAGACCGAACCGCCTGGTGCTCATCGCGGATCGTCTCGGCGCAGTCGCAGCCGGTAGCCGACACCGAGCACCGTCTCCACCAGGTCAGCGCCGTCCGGCGAGAGCTTGTGCCGCAGGTTCTTGACGTGCGAGTCGATGGTTCGCTCGTACCCGGCGTACTCGTAGCCCCGCACCCGGTTGACCAGCTCGTAGCGCGAGAACACCCGCTCCGGAGCCGCTGCGACGGCTGTGAGCAACCCCCACTCGGTCGGGGTCAGATCGAGCTCGCGGCCATCCAGCCACGCCTCGTGCCGCAGCTCGTCGATGCGCAACCTGCCCTCGCCATAGGTCGCCGCACCGGGCGCCCCTGTCGACCCAGCGGCACGGTGCAGGACCGCCTGCACGCGCAAGACGACCTCGGCAGGACTGAAGGGCTTGGTGACGTAGTCGTCCGCGCCGAGCTGCAGGCCGCGGATCCGGTCGTCGACCGCGCTGCGAGCGGTCAGGACGATGACGGGCGGATGCCCGGCCGCGCTGATCTCACGGAGCACCTCTGTCCCATTGAGATCGGGCAGACCGAGGTCGAGCACCACCAGGTCTGGCGGAGCCGACGTGAGCAACCGGATCGCCTCAGCACCGGTCCCCGTGGTGAGCACCGAGAGGCCGGCGCGCTCGAGGTACCGGCGCAGCACCTCGCGGATGTCGCGCTCATCCTCGACGACCAGCACGGTAGGCATGCCCCATCTTCGCGGGTCCCGCACGCTCGGGAGCCCCGATCTGCGGCGGCACGCCTCTCCGGCCGCAAACTCCACGCCGTCTCCACACCGATCCCGAGGGACCTGCAGACGCCCGAGGCACCGTGAGGTCGTCCACCAGGAAAGACCAACGAAGGAGCCCCTCATGCGCACTAGGACACGCGTCGCCACGGCGATCACCACCGGCGTGGTCGCCACCGCACTTCTTGCCTCGCCCGCGCTGGCCCGCGCGCAGGACGGCGGCATGGGGCCCGATCCGTCCCGCACCGCCCAGCAGACCACCCGGCAGGTCGCCGCGTGTGATGGCACCGGCATCGGGGCGGGGCCGCGCGGGGGCCAGATGGGTCAAGGCAACGGTGGTCAGTCCCGGGGTGCCGGGATGAGCACGGGAACCCGCAGCGACCTCACCGACGTGGCGAGCGGCACGTTGACGGACGCGCAGAGGTCCGCGGTCGCTGCGCTCGCCGAGGAGGAGAAGCTCGCCCACGACCTGTACGTCGCCTTCGCCGACCAGTACGGCACGCGAGCGTTCACCCGGATCGCGAGCGCCGAGACCCAGCACCTGACGGAGGTCCGCATCATCGTCGACCGGTACTCCATCGCGGACCCGACCGCTGACCGCGCAGCGGGGACATTCGCGACAGCAGCGACCCAGGACCTCTACAACACGCTGCTCGCCGACGGCTCGGCCGGCGTCGAAGCCGCCTACGCAGCCGCTCTCACCGTCGAGTCGACCGACATCACGGACCTGAAGTCCGCCGTCATCGGCGTCACCGCCCCGGACGCGCTGCAGGTGTACGCCAACCTGCTCGCGGGGTCGCAGCGGCACCTCGTGGCGTTCGGCGGCTGATCGATTCTGGCCACCCAGCGCGCGCACGACGTCTGGGGCTCGCGATCCATCGGATGCGCGAGCTCCAGATGTGTGTTCCACGCACGCCCTGCGGGGACACCCGAGTGATACCCTGGGGGGTATGTTCCTCGCCTCTCGCGCAGCTGCCGTCGCGCTCGCCGCCATCCTCTCCGTCGCTGGACTCAGCGCCTGCTCCAGCAGCCCCGACGCCGTGAACGACGTCAACGTCGCCGGCTCGGCGACCGTCCTTGCTCAGCCCGGCATCACCGTGATCGACGTGCGGACCCCGACCGAGTACGCGTCCGGACACCTCGCCGACGCGGTCAACATCGATGTCAGCAGCGACACGTTCGACAGCCAGGTCGGGCAGCTGGCGAAGGACGGCACGTACTTCGTCTACTGCCACAGCGGCAACCGCTCCGCCGCGGCGACCGATCGGATGGCCAAGCTCGGCTTCACGAAGATCTACAACCTCACGGGCGGGGTCGCCGACTGGCAGGCCAACGGCGGCGCGCTCGTCACGAGCTGACGCGAAGCCGACTGGGACGAGGTAGGCACGCGCACCCGGAATGTCCTCGACGAGCTCGGCGTGACCCCCGTCGAGTTGTCCGCCTGAGCCTGGCGACCCTCCTCACGACCCGAGGAGGGTCGCCACCTTCACGGCGGTCATGACGACGATGAGGATCCCGAAGACGCGCTTGAGCACCGGACCCGAGACGAACCTGCTCGTCAGGCGGGCCCCGAGGAACGACCCGACAGCGCCGACCACGATCAGGGCGCCGGCGAGCTGAAGGCCGACCTGAGCCGTGGAGATGTGCGGGATCAAAGCGGTGAACGAGGGCAGCGTCACCGCGACCGCGTTGATACCGGCAGCGTTCTTCGATTCGAAGCCGACCAGGATCAGCACGGGCATGAGCAGGAACCCGGGACCGACGCCGAGCAGGCCAGCGAGCAGGGAGATCGGCGCGGCCAGCAGCAGGGCGATGCGCAGGTTCGGGGCGGCGGTCGTGTCGGACTCCCGCTTGGTCTGGTGGAACATCTGCCAGGCCAGGTAGCCCACCGCCAGCAGGTCGATCACCCACAGCCAGCCTTGGGCGACGTACTGAGCCAGCCACGACCCCAGCGGCGCCACGGTCGCCGTCACAGCGGTCAGAAGGATCGCCGGCCGCCACGACACGTGACCGCTGCGCGCGAAACCGAACGCAGCGAACAGAGCCGTGACGCCGTTAAGGAACAGGCTCAGCGGCTGGACCTGATGGACCAGGTCTGGCATGAAGAAGCCGAGGAACGGCACGGCCGCGAACGCGACGCCCAGGCCGAGCATCCCCGACGCCACCGACAGAGCGAACAGACCACCCGCGATGACGAACACGACGGCGTCCATTGAGTCCCGTCCTCCCCATCAGTCGATTCGGCGGATCCCGAGTGACCGCGGTCCTGGACGGCGCGGCCTCGGTTGAGGTAAGCGCTGCCAGATGCGCCCGGTGCGGGTCGCGGCGGCTGTCCTGACGGCCACGACGGACCAGAAGCCGACGAGGGCCAGGTAAAGCAGTGCGGCAACGCCCTCCAGGGCCGGGGTCTGCCAGGCGCGAGCGAGAGTCACCGTGGCGACGGTGAACGCGCCGAGCGGGAACGTGAAGGCCCACCAGCCCAGGTGGAACGGCAATCCGCCGGCACGCACGTAGCGCACGAGCAACGTGACGGCGATGGCGAGCCACCACAGCCCGAAGCCCCACAGCGCGGTCCCGACGAGCTGGCTGAGCAGCATGACGGCGGGCCCGGCTGCGCCGAAGACGGACTGCCCGGCGCGCGCCAGCGCCAGGGGCGCCAGCGTTCCGACGCCGACGGGCCCCAGGGCGATCCACACGGTGGGCGCGAGTGCTGCGGGCGGCACGGGGTGCAGGACGAGTCGGTCGTGGAGCAGCCCCATGGTGAGCAGGAAGAGCACGAACCCCATCCCGTAGGTCGCATAGCCCAGAGCCAGCAGCAACCGCGCGGTGCCAGCCCCCACGTGGGGCATCAGAGGAGTGAGGGCCATCGGGATGATGATCGTGACCACCGGCGGGACGAACCAACCACCGTTGACCGCGGCAGCGGGATGCTCCCCGGTGAACAGCCCGTACGCGAAGGCCACGCTGATCAGCAGGCCGAGCGCGGCACCGAGGATCGCGAGCGTGGCGACGACCACGACGACCGCGCCCGCGGAGAACAGCTCAGGACCGACGACGGACGTCATCACCGCCAGAACGAGCAGGCCACCCGGCACGGTCGCGTGCATCGCGCCCATGACAGGGTGGCGCAGGTCGGCACGCGCGGCATCGGTGTGGCGGACCCAGCGCACCGCGTAGGCCACGACCAGGACAGCGCCCATCGCGTAGGCCAGGATCGCCAGGACCGCGCCGAGCCCATGAGCCACCCCCACGAGCGCGGACAGGTTCCCGGGGTTGTCGTAGGTGGCCACCGCCACGATGGCCGTTCCCATCACCGACGCGAACCACCCTGGATGCAGATCACGTACCACCGAGCGGGGACCTGCAGAGCTGGCCGTGGGATCTGGTGCCACGGCGGATGCGGCCGGGACGACAGCGGGGCCGGCGTACCGGGTGGTTGGGGTGGTCACGGTGGCTCGCTTCTCTCAAGAGAAGTTCAGTCGGGGTGCAGGAGTGGGAAGGGGAGCGGGCGGCTCGCTCGCCGGGTGAGGTCGGTGACGTGCGCCCGGTGGCGGGGACGCAAGGTCGCGCAGGTCCAGATGGTGGACCGTGCGACCTCAGGTCCCGCTAGTCGAGCTACTTTCCGGTGAGTTGCGCGAGAAGCGGCACGGCGTTGTTGAAGACCCGGGTGGCTTCGGCGAACCGGGCGATCTTGAGGGTCTCGAGGAGCTTGTCGTCGTCGATGCCCTGTGCCTTGGCCTTGTTCACCAGGTTCTCGACGCAGTCATTGCCGGTGGCCAGCGCGATGCCGAGGAGCAAGATCGTCCGGGTCTCCTCCGCGAGTGCGCCGCCCTCCTTCGGCATCGCGAACCCGCTGTCCTGGGCCTGCCTGAGCACCATGTCCGGCATGACCGTTGCGGTCAGCTGGATCATCGGCGGGACGGCTTTGCCGCCCAGGCCGGCGGACATGCCGGCCATGACCTGGTCGACGGTCGGCTGGGCGGTAGGGGTAGTGGTGGTCATGAGGTGGCTTCCTTCGTCTTGTGGCCTCGACATCGGGGCCCGGTCGTGCCGGTGCATGTCTGCACCGGGTGGTAGATGCAAGGACCTCGCGGACGGGGCCCTGGTGCAGGGTCACTCGGGCAGCGTCCGCGGGGATGCGAGGACCGCTGCTGTCGGACCCTCTTCGAGCTCGAGGGTGATGTTGGTCAGGGCGAACTCCTCGGCCAGCGTGGCCCTCACGTCGTCGGCCGTTCGTTGGGCCTGGCGCAGGGTGGGTTGGCCGGACAGGACGATGTGGGCTGAGGCGGCTGGGACGTCCGAGGCCAGGTTCCACAGGTGCAGGTGGTGGACACCGACCACGCCCTCGACGTCGGCCATCGCTGCAATGACGGCCTCAGGGTCCAGCCCACGCGGGGTGCCTTCCATCAGGACGTGGGTGGACTCGCGGAGCAGTCCCCACCCAGTCCACAGCACCAGGACCGCGGTGGCGATCGACGCCACGGAGTCGGCGCGAGTCCAGCCCCAGCCCAGGATCACCAGGCCGGCGATGATGGCCGCGAGCGATCCGGCGGCGTCGGTGGCCAGGTGCACGAACGAGGCCCGCATGTTCAGGCTCTCGCCCTGGGCGCGGTGGACCACGACAGCGCTGCCCGCGTTGACCACGAGCCCGAGGGTCGCGACCGCGGCCAGTCCGGCGCCCTGGACCGGCACCGGGTGCGACATGCGGGTGATGGCCTCGATCAGGATCCACACCCCGGCGGCAACCAGCAGCAGGGCGCTGACCTGGGCGGCCATCACCTCCGCGCGGGCGAACCCGAAGCTGTGCCGGGCAGAGACCGGGCGTGCCGTCAGGAGCAGGGCACCCAGGGCGATGCCCAGGCCGGCGACGTCGGAGACCAGGTGCGCTGCGTCCGCGAACAGGGCCAGAGACCCCAACACGATCCCGCCGATGACCTCCGCGACCAGCAAGGCGATGTTGACGCCGAGCGCCCAGCCGAGAGCGCGGCGCTGCCCAGGGCGGGCGATGTCACCGCCGTGCTCGAACGCGTGCCCAACCGCAGTCGCCGGTTGTGCTGCCGTAGCAGTCATGTCGGGGGTGCCCTTCGGTTCGAAGCGGTTCATGGGTGGGACGTCGCGAGCGCAGGCCGCGGGTGGCGCCCGTGGCTGTAAAGCCGCCGTACCCGGGGGGCCAGCTTCACGTAGCCGATCATCAGCAGGATCTGGAAGATCGGCATCGTGGCGGCGGGCACGGCGACCAGCGGCGAGAACGCGGTGGCGGCGATCGCGATCGCGGTGGCGTTGTTCTTGCCGGCCGAGGCGAACACCACGGCCATGTGCTCGCCGTAGGTCAGCCCGATCCGCCGGTTGAGCCAGGTGGCCAGGCCCAGCGTCGCCGCCATGAACAATGCGTTGGGAACCAGCAGCAGCAGGACGGTCTGCCAGCGGTCGACGATCATCTGGGCCTTGGCGAAGAAGATCAGGAAGATGATCGCGAACATCGCGAGCATCGAGGCGGCGGAGAACACCGGCTGCAACCGGGACAGGACTCCGGGCCCGCGCCAACGGACGATCGCCTTGCGTGTCAGCCACCCGGCGAGCATCGGGGCGAGCAGGACCGTCAGGATCGAGCCCATCATCGAGCCCAACGGCAAGGGGATGTCATACCCGGCCGCGAACACCAACATCCACAGCGGGACCGCGATCACCGCGACCACGAAGCTGACGGCGACGATCACCGTGGCCAGCTCGACATCACCCTTGGCCAGACCGGTGTAGGCGATCGACATCGACGAGCACGGCACCACCATGACCAGCAGAAACCCCAGCGCGACCAACGGGTCGTGCAGGAAGACCCGGACCAGGACCAGTCCCACCAGGGGCGCCCACACGAAGTTGTAGACCAGGGCGAGTCCCAGGCCCCGCACGTTGCGCCCGGCCCGGACCATCGCCTCCACGCGCAGGTTGACCATCATCGGGTAGATCACCAAGAACACTGCGACGGTGGTCCAGGTCGAAAGGTCGCCGGAGTGGTGCCCGGACCGGGCCCGTGCGGGGTGCCCCACCGCCAGACCCGCGGTGATCGCCCACATCGCTTAGAGCATGAGCCAGCGGCTCAGGTGCGCCTGGACCCGCGCCGGCCGGGCCGGGCGCCCAAGCCCGTGCACCTGCACTCCCCCGTGCGCGGCTCGGTCCATCAGGCGACGAGCGGGGCGAGGATGTCGTGGACCTGGGCGGCGGTGGGGACTCGTCCGGAGAGCACGAGGGTCTCGTCGACGACCAAAGCCGGGGTGCGCATGACGCCGTAGCCGGCGATCGCCCCGTAGTCCG
>JABBOX010000125.1 GCA_012927555.1 Phycicoccus sp. | reverse complement strand
GGTAGGTGAGCATCAGCTTGATCAGGTTGTCAGGGCCGATGATGAACACCGAGCGCACCGAGCTGGTGTCGCCCTCGCCGGGGTGGATCATGTCGTAAAGTTCGGCGACCTTCTTGCCCGGGTCGGCGATGATCGGGTACCCGATCGTGGTCTTGGAGACCTCTTCCACGTCCGGCTTCCACGAGTTGTGGTCTTCGACCGAGTCCACCGAAAGCGCGATCACCTTGGTGTTGCGTTTCTCCCACTCGTCGCTGAGCTGGCCGACCCGGCCGAGCTCGGTGGTGCACACCGGGGTGTAGTCGGCAGGGTGACTGAAAAAGACCGCCCAGCTATCGCCCTTCCAGTCCAGGAATGAGATCTCACCCTCGGTGGTGGGTGCGGTGAAGTCGGGTGCTGTGTCACCCAGGTGCAGGGAAGCCATGGATTTGCTCCAGTCTGGTAACGCTCGTGTCGTGCCTGTGCGTCGACAGTATCCCAGGGCCTCACGGCGTGTCACGCCACAAACATGCAGGTCAACGCCCCATCCCCCGACTTTGCCGAGGCCCTGGGTCCAGCATAAGGCGGCAATGTAGGTGGGACCACAAAGACGCAGTGCCCGGTGGCGATCCGCTCGCGTTGAAAACAATCCGGCTGCTGGAGCTGTTGGTTATCCCCAGTTTCCGTTTCGCACTGTGACAACACACCGTTGCAATCGTGAGTCGTTGCATCGAACCACAGCGACTGATCCGCACGATCAGGCTCTCGCAGTCTGTGGTGCAGCTGGAGGATCAGTCTCAGGTGAATCGCGGTCGCCGGGGCGGCGGGCCTGGGTGGCGGTCGAGCCCTTCGACCTGCAGTTCAAAACGACTCGGCGGCGAGTTCCGCGAGGGAGAGACCCGTGACACGAAGCCATCGGACATCAGCGAGGCGATGCGACGCCGTCGGCGCGAACCGCGTCCGGAATCCTGAGCCCTGAGGTGTGGCTGACCGGGCTGGGGCGTCTTGACATCTGATTAATTTCGGACTATAAAATAAACCATGAACGATAGGACGCGGTCGCGTAAGGCCTCGGTCAGGGACGTGCGGCGCACGAATCGCGCTCTCGTGATTCGGCATCTGCTGTTCGCGCACGAGACGTCGCGCAGCTCGGCCGGAGAAGCGACGGCGCTGTCAGCTGCGACGGTCACGAACCTCATCTCCGACCTGATCGACGAGGGTGCGGTAGTTGAGCAGGGGTTTCTTGAGTCGCCTGGGGGCCGACCCCGAACGGTGTTGGGCCTTAACCCGAAGGCGGCCATCTTTTTCGGCGCAGACGTCGGAGAGACCCAGATCACCCTGGAGGCGTTCGACCTCACCCTGTCCCGCCTTGGCCGAAGAATCCATCGGTTTTCAGGCCGGCGCATCGATCCCCAGAAGGTGATCGACTTCCTCGCCGACGGCGTGGCCTCGCTCATCCAGGAGATTGCGGCCAAGCAATCCACAGGGCTCGCGAATGAGCCGGCCACGGAGCCCGCTCCCCGAGTCTTGGGTCTTGGGCTGGGCGTGCCGGGAATCGTCGAGCACCCCACAGCGTCCGTGGGCCTACGTGGCGACGAACCGCTTGTTCACGCACAGGTGGTGGGCTGGAAGGCAGTGACCTTCACCAGCCTTGCCGAGCGCCTGGGCTTTCCTCTCTTCGTGGACAACGGCGCGAAGACAACGACCCAGGCCGAGGCGTGGTTCGGCTCCGCCCAGGGCGTCGAGCACGGCATCGTGGTCCTGATCGGTGACGGTGTTGGCGCGGGGATCATCACCAACGGCAGGCTCTACCGCGGCTCGAGCAGCAGCGCGGGCGAATGGGGTCACACCAAGATCAGCCTGGACGGGATCCGGTGTCGTTGTGGCTCGCGCGGCTGCGTGGAGACCTTCGTGGGCGCATCTGCCGTGCTGGAACGATGGCGCGGCCGCGACGACACGTGGGTGGGACGCGAGACGGCGGGCATCGACGCTCTCTTCGCCGCGTTCGACGCCCACGAGCCTGATGCGGCCGCCGCAATGAGCGACCTTGTCGACCACCTGGGACTGGCCCTGGCGAACCTGGTCAACCTCTACAACCCGCAGAAGATCGTCGTCGGCGGGTGGTTCGGCGACCAGATCGCCGAGAAGTTCTTGGAGGAGCTGCACGCGTCGGTGCTCCGATTCTCCCTTGAGCAGCCCGGGAACGAAGTCGTGTTGGAACGCTCCCGGTTGGGTCACGACGCGGCCGCCCTCGGAGCGGCGACCCTCCCGCTTGACCATTTTATCGAAACAGGTTGGCCCCAGTAGTTCTCAATGATGATCCACGAAGGGAAATCGCAATGAAGCGACACAGTTTGATGGTCGTTGGTCTTGCAGTGCTCAGTCTCGCGGTCTCGGCCTGCGGCACCAGTACTGGCACCGCCAGTACTGGTGGTGCCAGCAAATCGGCCGCCGGTACCAAGATCACGATCGCGTTCCTGATGCCCTGCTCGACTTGTGCTGACCGGTTCGAAAGCAAGGACAAGCCCTACTTCGAGGCGGCGGTGAAGGCCATCGATCCGAACATCACTGTCATTGCGAACAACGCGCAGGGTTCGGCTGCCACCCAGCTGCAGCAGGCCGAGTCCGCGCTCACCAACGGCGCCAACGTGATCGTGGTCAGCCCGTTCACCGCGGAGGGGGGTGCATCGATCGTCACCAAGGCGAAGGCTGACGGCGCCAAGGTCGTCGCCTATGACGGCCAGATCGAGGGCGCTGTCCCTGACGCCTACGTGTCGTTCCAGAACGAGAAGGTCGGCGAGTTGCAGGGTCAGTACTTCCTGGACAACCTGCCCGCCGGATCGACGGTGGCCATGATCAACGGCGACACCACCTCGGCCCCCGGAAAGGCGTTCAAGGCCGGCGCGCACAAGATCCTCGATCCGGCGTTCAAGAGCGGGGCTCTCAAACTCGGATTCGAGTCCGACACCGCGGGTTTCGACGGCGCGACCGGGCAACGCTCCATGGAGCAGGCCCTGACCAAGCTCGGCGACAAGGTGCAGGGCGTGATCGCCCCGAACGACGGCCTCGCCAACGCGGTCATCACCGCACTGACGGCCCGCGGGCTGAACGGCAAGGTCCTTGTCACCGGTCAGGACGCCACCGACCCCGGATTGACCAGCATCATCACCGGCAACCAGTCGATGACCGTGTACAAGTCAATCCGCGATGAAGCCGAGGCAGCGGCCAAGATCGCCGTCGCGCTCGCCAAGGGCGATACAGCTGGGGTGAAGGCACTGACGACCAGCACCGTCAACAACGGGACGGGCGATGTGCCGTCGGTGCTGCTCGACCCAGTCGCAGTGACGATCAAGAACATCGCCGAGACCGTGGTCAAGGACGGGTTCACCACCAAGGACAAGATCTGCATCGGTGCGGCGGCGGCGAAGTGCCCGCTCTGACCTCGACCGACGGTGGTCGGGCGCCCAGCGCGCCCGGCCGCCCCGGGCCGATCCTTCAGATGCGGCACGTCTGTAAGCGCTACGGGCGGGTGGCCGCCCTGGTCGATGCGAACTTCTCTGTCCGGGCCGGCGAGATCGTCGCTCTGGTGGGCGACAACGGGGCGGGTAAGTCGACGCTGGTCAAGGCCATCGCCGGCACCCACCGGATCGACTCGGGGGAGATCCTGCTCGGCGGAACTCACGTGTCGATCGGCTCGCCGGCGGACGCCGCATCGCTGGGTATTGAGACGGTCTACCAAGACCTCGCACTGTGCGACAACCTCGACGTCACCGCCAACCTCTACCTCGGACGTGAGCGACGGCGCCAACGCACGCCATTCCTCGACCACGAGGTGATGGAGCAGCGCGCCGCCGACATCATTCGAGACCTCGCAGCCCACCTGCCGGTCCTCGACGTGCCCGTCTCGGCTCTGTCCGGTGGCCAACGCCAGGCGATCGCCGTCAGCCGTGCGGCCCTGTGGGGCTCCAAAGTCGTCCTGCTCGACGAGCCCACCGCAGCGCTCGGCGTCGCGCAGACCGCGATGGTGTATCAGCTGGTCCGGCGCCTGCGGGACCGAGGCCTCGCGGTCGTGGTCATCTCGCACAACATGGCCGACGTGTTCGCTATCGCCGACCGCATCACCGTCCTGCGTCTGGGTCGCAACGCTGGAGAGTTCTTGACCAGTGCAACCCATCCTGACCAGGTCGTGGCAGCAATCACTGGAAGCGCTGGTCTACCCACCGGAGACGAATCCCCGTGATCGAGGCAACAACCCACCCCACAGCGAGCCGCGTCACCCAGCTCGTCAGCTCGGTCCCCCGGCCACGCGACGCCGGAGCCGTCACGGTCGGTATCGGACTGGCGGTCGTATGGACCGCCTTCCAGCTGCTCAACAACAATTTCCTGTCGGCGCGCAACCTCTCTAACCTCGTTCTGCAGATCGCAGTCCTGGGGACGCTGGCCACCGGCATGGTCATGGTCCTTGTCCTCGGTGAGATCGATCTCTCCGTGGGGGCGATCGCGGGAGTCAGCGCCGCGACCCTGGCCATCCTCATCACGAACGCGGGCGTGCCAGCGGCCATCGCCATCCTCGCAGCTCTGCTTGTCGGAGCCGCGATCGGGCTGCTTCACGGATCCATCATCACGGCCTTCGGGATTCCCTCATTCATCGTCACGCTGGCCGGCCTGCTGGTCTGGCAGGGAGTGCAACTCGCCCTGGTCGGAGACGGCGGCGAAATCCCCATCCGTGATCCCTTCATCCGGGGCATCGCATCTAGCTACATCCCGCCTGCGCTCGGCTGGGTCCTCGCCCTGGTGCTGGTGACGGGTGCAGCAGGGTTCCGGCTGCGTCGGCGCACACGCAGGCTCCGCAATTCACTCCCGGTGGCGACTCTGGCATCAGAAACCGTCGCGATCGCCGGCATCGGCGCGTTCACGGCGGCTGTGACCTGGCTGCTCAACTCTTACTTCGGTGTCCCTTGGGTCCTGGTTCTCGTCCTTGCCCTGGTGATGGTGTGCGGCGCGCTCATGACCGAGACACCGTTCGGACGGCACATCTACGCGATCGGCGGTAACCGTGAGGCAGCACGCCGCTCGAGCATCCGAGTTCGCGGGACGACCATCGCGGTGTTCATGATCATCTCCGTCATCGCCGCGCTGGCAGGCATCATCGAGGCGTCCCGCCAGTTCTCCGCCTCGAATGCCCTCGGCGGCGGCACCCTCCAGCTCAACGCCATCGCTGCAGCCGTCATCGGCGGCACCAGCCTCTTCGGTGGCCGCGGACGCGTCTATCAAGCCATCATCGGCGCGTTGGTCGTGGGCAGCGTCCAGAACGGGCTTGACCTGCTCGGCCAACCCGCGGCGATCAAGAACATCGCGACCGGCGTCATTCTCGTGATCGCGGTCGTCGTCGATGCGGTCGGGCGCCGCCGACGGATCGCCCGAGGATCCACCGACTGAACCCACTTGAAATCCAAACCCACCTCGTCGCGCCCGCTTTTCCTTCTGAAGGAGCACCATGCCCAAGATCCGATTCCCCGAGGGGTTCCTCTGGGGCGCCGCCACAGCGGCCTACCAGATCGAGGGAGCCGTTGAAGAAGACGGGCGCGGACCATCGATCTGGGACACCTTCTCCCACACGCCTGGTGCCGTCATCAACGGCGACACCGGCGACCACGCCTGCGATCACTACCACCGCTGGGAGAAAGACCTCGACCTCCTCAGCGACCTTGGCGTGGGTTCCTACCGCTTCTCGGTCGCGTGGCCCCGCATCGTCCCCACCGGCAGCGGCGCCATCAACGCCAAGGGCCTCGACTTCTACGACCGCCTCGTCGACGCACTCGTTGACCGCCAGATCCAACCGATGGTCACCCTCTACCACTGGGACCTGCCACAGGGACTGCAGGACGTCGGGGGATGGGTCAACAGGGACACCACCGATCGCTTCGTGGACTACGTCCGCGCCGTCCACGACCGCCTCGGAGATCGCGTCCCCTACTGGCTGACGCTCAACGAGCCCTACTGCTCGGCCATCGTCGGACACCTCGAGGGCCGGCACGCACCGGGAATCCGCGACGAAGCCAAGGCCGTTACCGCGATCCATCACCTTCTGCTCGCCCACGGAAAAGCCGTCCAAGCCCTCCGCGCAGACGGAGTCACCGGCAAAGTCGGCATCACCTGCAACCTCACCTCACCCCACCCCGCCAGCGAGAACGCCGCAGATCTCGACGCCGCCGCACGCCTCGACCTGCACGAGAACCGGATGTTCCTCGACCCCCTGTTCCGAGGCAGCTACCCCGACGACGCCGCGGCCCACTACAAAGGCGTCACGGACTTCCCCTTCGTGCAGGACGGCGACCTCGAAACCATCAGCGAACCGCTCGACTTCTTCGGGATCAACTACTACGAGAGACACCTCGTCACGACCGACCCGGCAGACCCCGTGCGGGGGTGGACACGCGTCCCCGACCCGAAACCGACCACCGTCGGCATCGGAGTGCACCCCGAGGGTCTGCGCGAAGTCCTCGAACGCGTCAGCGCCGACTACACCGACCTACCGCTCTTCGTGACCGAGACAGGCATCTGCCTGCACGACTACGTCGACCCCGAAGGACAGGTCAAGGACGACGAGCGCGTCGAGTTCTTCGACTCCCACATCAGGGCCGCTCACCAGGCAATACAGAACGGGGTCAATCTCGCCGGATTCTTCCCCTGGTCACTCATGGACAACTACGAATGGGCATGGGGATACGCCTACCGCTTCGGCATGTACTACGTCGACTACGCCACCCAAGAACGCATCCCCAAACGCAGCGCGCAATGGTTCTCCAAGATCACAAGGGCCAACGGGATCGACTAACCGAATCAACAGACCGCCTCTCACACAACGAAGAGGGTCATCAAATCGCCGCACCCCTCTGGGCTAGCAACCCGCAGATCATGACCGCCGCCAACACAGACCAATGGTGCTTCCGGTTTCCGGAGCCGCACACGCGGTGGTGACCACGTTGTCGGACTTGGCACCGGCAAGACTGTGAACTACAGTTAACATATGGTCGAGATCGTTAAGAGTGCGACGTTCGACCGTTGGCTGCGCAAACTGAAGGATCGGCGGGCCGCTGCACGAGTCTTGGTGAGGATCGATCGCCTTGCCGCGGGCAACCCCGGCGATGTGAAGCCGGTAGGTAGCGGGATCTCGGAGCTGCGGATCGACTATGGCCCGGGCTACCGGGTCTATTACCTGCAAGAGGGGCAGCGGCTGATCTTGCTGCTGTGTGGTGGCGACAAGTCCAGTCAGGACCGCGACATCGAGCAAGCGCACCGGTGCGCCGAGGAGTGGAGGAATGATGACCAAGACGACTGAGACGTTCAGCCCGTACGACAGCGCCGATTACCTCGTCGATGTCGAGACTGCTGCTGCGTACCTGGAGGCGGCCCTTGACGAGGCCGGGGACGACTCCGCAGTCATCGCCCAAGCGCTCGGCACCATCGCGCGCTCCGGCAACGTCAGCGAGCTCGCCCGCCGGATCGGCATGAGTCGCGAAGGGCTCTACAAAGCACTATCTGCCGACGGCAACCCAAGCTTCGCGACCATCATGAAGGTCGCCAGGGCTCTCGGGCTCAAGCTCCACTTCGACTCCGTCGCCTGACGGCGGGCCACTGCCAGCGGTCCGCACACAGTCCGCAAGAAGTTCACAAACCGCTGTCAGCTGCCAACCACCATCAACGACGTTTCCGCAGGTCATCCCTGAAGGAGCGGGGCCCACAACTGCCAGCGAACCTCCATCATGGGAGACAGATTCCACTTCAACGTCTCAAGGACTGCTGCGGCACAAGTCAACCCTGTGAGTCCTTGAAAAGTCCTTGGTAGGTTCATCTGCCACCATCAAGCGTCAACCAGCGCAACCAACATATGTGCAGGTCAGACCCCCTATGCCAACAACCATCAACCATCCTCAGTCACGCATGCCTAGTCGGAGACCAAAAAGGCCGCTTGAGTGTCCTAGGTGTACTGACCACAAAGGTTAGGTACGCGGTCGGCTGGTGATTTGCCTCCGAGTGCGGTGTGGC
>JABBOX010000221.1 GCA_012927555.1 Phycicoccus sp. | reverse complement strand
GGCAGGTCCCCACTGACTTCGAGGACCTGAGCCAGGCGCTTCTTGAACGTCGGGGCGCTCTTAACCATGCTCGGTGTGATGCCATGAATACCGATGTTGCGCCCGTCGAACCAGCCAAGCTGGGCCGGTGGTCTCGTCAACCAGTTCTCGGTGTGTACGATCTTGCCGTTCCGAACCACGGAGAGGCCGAACGAGCAGATCGACCCCCGCTGCGAATTCGCGGTCTCCACGTCAAGTGCGACGAAGTCCAGGCTCATGAGGCACAGACCTGGACGACATGCCGCGGACGTTCATTGCAGCTATCCAACTCGCAGACGAGCGCTCGACTCCGCACACAAACCCCCGGCATCAGCGCTTGGAACATGATGAGGGAAGTGCTGTTGCCCACACTCACCATCGGCGTGGACCCAATGGTCCGACGCTAGGTCGGATCATGACACGTAGACACGGGCCTGTCCTGATAACGGATGATCTGTCCAATTCCAACGTTCCGCCATATGGTGGCTCGGCTGGTGGGACGCTCACCCTACGGTGATTCACCGGGGCGTGAATACGTTGGGAAGTGGCGCAGCTGAGGTCACTGGCGCCGCTCTAGATTGCAGCTCGTAGACCACAGGAGGGCACATGCCACTTACGATCGCAGCCTGGGAATGTCTGCGGACAATGTCGCCGAAGAGCCCCAAGCACGTTGGCCCGATCGAGAGGCGGCTGGGCAGCGAGAAGACGCTTGAGGAGTTGATCGCCTACCGCCACCTGAAGCGGTCCGGTGGCATGGTCGTCCGGACAGCTGCGTCGGTAGACGCGTTCAGTGTCTTCAACTGTCTGCCTGGCGACGGAGCCTCCCGTGGGAACACCACACTGAAGAGTGAAACCGGGCTGACCGACAGACGGTACGAGGCGGCTAGGAAGCTCCTGCTCCGATCTGGGGAGGTCGCACCCGCTGGAGGCACCGGGGGCGCGTTGCGTCGGGCAGGGGATGGACCTCGAGCTGCCGCCGCCAAACAAGAGTCTTATCTGTACGAGCCCTTCAAGAAGTGGCTCGAGTCTGGGGATAAGCCGAGTGATCAAACACTGCGTCTCTGCCTTGTGACAGCGAATGGCGGAGGCCATCGACGCGGAAGGGGAGCCTGGGCGCGTCCAGATGTCGTAGCAATCTCTGTGACGTCTGTGACCGCATGGGATCTTGTCCCAGGCGTGGTCGCTGAGATTCACAGCTACGAGCTCAAGCCCTATCGCGAGGCCGAGAAGCTCCCGGGGGTTTATGAGGCTTGCGCGCACCAGAGACGGGCGCATTACTCGACCCTGGTGCTCGAGTGGCCTCCCGACGGCGACAGGAAGGTCCCGGCGGAAATCGAAGATGAGTGTTCCCGGCTGGGGGTCGGTTTGGCTCTCATGTGGGGTAGCAAAGTCACGCCGCAGCTCGAGCCACGAAGGAATTCGCCGGCGCCAGACAAGTTGCAGGAGTTCCTGGAGGACGCGCTCTCCCGCGATGAGGATCGCACTGCCTATCTACAAGCCATCGGCCGAGTCGTTGCCGTAGACGCCGAATAGGCGATGGACGCGGCCACATTTGAACCGGTGCCCGAAAAGTGACGAACGTGCTGCCGAGGTCTGGGGGTCAACGGCCAAGCCCCGGCCACTTTGCCGTGTTGGAGTGCCGATTCAGCAACCGCAATCCCCAACCGGCATAGGCCTTTCAACCAAACTGCTCGAGCACGCCTGCTGCCTCCGTCGACGCGATCTTGCGCCCCATGTAAACGTTTTGGGTGATCGATGGCTGCGCATGTCCCAACTGGTCGGCGATGGAGCGCGCCGACAGCCCGGCGCCGTCCAGGAGGGTGGCCGTCGTCTTGCGGAAGACGTGACTGGTGACCCAGGGAAGGCCGCACCACTCGAGGCTGTCTTTCAGGTCGGCCTGGGTGTTGGACGGGTCCCGCAGTCCTCCCTTGGGTGCAGGGAAGACGGGATCATCGTCAATAGTGCCTGGGCCGCGCCGTTCCGCCCGGTTGCGCAGCATCCGGACACACCACGAGGGCAGAGCCAGCGTCCTCAGCCCGGCCGTGCTCTTGGTCGTCGGCATGAGGAGCAGACCCTGACCCGTGAGTCGGATGACTGTGCCCCGAACCTCGACTGTCCCTGCATCCAGATCGACGGCAGACCAAGTGACCGCCGAGGCCTCGCCTATGCGCAGACCCGACGCCAGCATGAACGACACGAACTCCGGCAGGTCCCGATCGACCGCCTTGTTGTCGTACGTCATCAGCGCACGCAGCTGACGTACTTCCTTCACGCTCAGAGACTTGGGCGCGGCTTTTCGCGGCTGGGTGATGACGTGGGCGTCCCGAACGGGGTTGCGGTCCATGGCGTCGTGCCGAGCCGCCAATCCGCACATGCCCGACAGCACCGACCGTGTCATCTTGGCCATGGCCGCTCCGTGGTGCTTGGTTACCGTCTTCAGGAACCGGTCGACGGTGCCGATGGAGAGCTCTCGAAGCCGCAACTCGCCCAGTGCCGGCAGGATCTGTTTGTCGACCCGATCGCGGTAGCGCTGGCGGGTGCTGGGGGACTGCGCCTCCAAGGACACGAACCATTTCTCGGCGAGCTCCCTCACCCGCGTCTCCGCCGTGATGTCCGTTCCCGCGTGAAAGTCCACGCGATCCCGAAACGCCTCCTTCAAGGCCCGCTCCGCTGCGGCCCTGCTCGCAGCCCGGCGTCCCATTGTGCGGGTGCGGCCATCGGGGTCCCGAACCAGGACCCGTGCCCAGTAGCCGTTGGCGACCCGGTAGACGCGTATTACGCCCATCGTCCCGATCGCCAGTGAAGGTCGTCCTGTGACCATTTTATGACCAGTTTATCGCGGTGAATCACGGACAGCGACGGTCAAGTCGACCAGGCTGATTCATGAATCGTCCCACACCACAAGGCTTTTCGGCTAGTAGCGGTCGCTCGTACCAAGGGCGAACGAAGTAATCGGCAGGTTACTGGTTCGAGTCCAGTCGGGGGAGCAAAACCACAGGTCAGAGGTTTGAAGGCCTCGACACGCAAGGACCGTCCCCATTTGATTCGATTATTGGTTCGGTCGAACGATAACCACGATGCATGCTGCGAAATATAGCGATTACGCTATGATTTGAAGCATGTCGAGTTGGGAGCGGGTTGTCGTGCTCGCCGAGGAGCAGTGGGGTCTGTTCACGAGCCAGCACGCGGATCAGCGCGGCATGGCCTGGTCGACGCTGTCGCGGATGGTTGCCACGGGTCGTGCCGAACGGGTGGGTCACGGTGTCTACCGCCTGCGGGGGGCGGAGCCGCCAAGTCAGGCTGCTCTGCGGGTGGCGTGGCTTGAGCTTGCACCGTCGGTGCCGGCGTGGGACCGCAGCGCAGAGCAGGGCGTGGTCTCTCATCGATCTGCCGCCATACTTTTTGGGCTGGGGGACCTGCCCGCGGACGTTCACGAGTTCACCCTGCCGGTGCGTCGACAGACGCGTCGGGACGATGTTCGGCTGCATCGAGGTGATGTCGCCACTGGGGTGGTCAGCCGCGGCGGGCTGCTGACGACAGACCCGGCGCGGACCGTGGTTGACCTGCTCACTGACGGTGCTGATCCGGCGGCGGTGTCAACGATCGTGGCCGAGTCGCTGGACGCGGGCTACGACCGACCGGCCGCATTTGCCCACAGTCTTTCGGCCGTAGCGCACCGTTACCGGTTCTCACGCGGCGACGGCGTGGCGATGCTGGGCTGGCTGCTCGATCTTTCCGGGGCGGCCGATCGCGATCGGTGGATCGCTGAGGCCGCTGAGGGGGTGCCGGTCTCGTGAGCGAGGTCCGCGATCGCTATCCGGACCCGGGCGCCTTCCGGACGGCGTTGACCCAACGTTTGCGCCGGCTGGCCGAGTCGTCGCCGTGGACTTTGGCCGAGTTGCAGCGTCAGTTCGCCTACGACCGTTTCTTGCAACGCCTGAATGCGGGCGACGATGGGTGGGTGCTCAAGGGCGCCGCGGCTCTGCTGGCCCGCGAGGTGAGCACTCGCGCGACACGTGACGTCGACCTCTATCGGCGGGCAGAGTTGGCAGAAGCCGAGACCGCGTTGCGCGAAGCCATCGCCCTGGACCTGGGGGACTGGTTCACCTTCGAGGTGAGCCGCTCACGACAGATGACCGCGGGCGTCATCGGTTTGACCTTCGCGCTGACCGCGAGGATCGGGATCCGCGAGTGGGCGAGCTTCAACGTCGACCTGGTTGGCGAGGCTGCAGGCATGACCGGAGAACCCGAGACCGCCCCCGCGCTGGCCCGCATCGACCTCGTCGAGCTGGACCAACCGGGGTATCGAGTCTGGCCGCTGGCGGATCACGTCGCGGACAAGGTGACGGCAACGTTCGCGACCTACGGCCGTACCAACCGGGCATCGACTCGGGTCAAGGATCTGATCGACCTCGTGGTGATCGCCCACTGCGCTCACCTATCAGCGCAGGACGCGATCGCCGCGCTCCGAGCTCAAGCAAGTCGGCGCGACATCGTGCTGCCTGAGCGATTCGGCATCCCAGACATGGACCACTGGAGTCGGCACTACCCGATCGAAGCGCGAAAGGTTCGCGGTCTCGCAGAGCAGACGCTGCCCGCCGCCGTGTCCGTGGTCCGCAGTTTCGTTGACCCGATCCTGGCGGGAACCGCTACCGGCTCATGGGACCCGCTCACCTTGCGTTGGCGCCGCTGATTCTGAAGGCCACATCGTTGGCGACGACATCGCAGAGGGAATAGAGAACGTCGTCCCAGAGGCATCGCCGACGAAGCACCTGCCATGGGACCCGGTGGGATACTCCCGCCAGGGCCGCGAATCACCTATCGTTCGATCATGTCCGTTGATCCCCGGGCGAACGGCGACGGGCTCGTGCCAGGCGGCACTGTCCTGGATGGGGAGCTGGCTGGACTGCGGGACCAGATAGCACGGCTCAGGTCCGAGAACGCAAGGTTGCTGCGATTGCTGGAGCTGACGCCAGTCCAGGCGCGCCCGCCGGGGCCGACGCAGACGGGGATCTTCGACGGTGCGCCCGCCATGGTGGACGTGTCATCGTCCCCTGGAGCGAAGGTTGCTTTCTTCGCGTCGCTGTTCGCAGCACGCACCGACGTCTACGCGCTCCGTTGGGAGAACAATCGCACCGGCCGCTCAGGGTGGATGCCGGCCGTTCGCGGTGGCTGGCGCAAAGGAGTCGCTGCCGGGAGTCGCGAATACCTGCCATTGACCGCGGACATCCTCGCATCCCACCTCTCGGGTGACATCGATGTCGGGCTTTACCCCTTGCTGGACGGTGATCGGTGCTGGTGGTTGGCCGCAGACTTTGACGGATCGGCCGCGATGCTGGACGCCTTGTCCTACCTGAAAGCGGCCCGCGCGGTCGGAGCCCCGGTGGCGCTGGAGGTGTCCCGGTCGGGCCAGGGTGCGCATGCCTGGGTGTTCTTTACCTCTCCGGTACCTGCGGCAACGGCCAGACAGGTCGGCACCGGATTGCTCCGCGAAGCCATCGCACTGCGCGGCCGGATGGACCTGTCCAGCTATGACCGGCTCTTCCCCTCCCAGGACGTGCTCCCGACGGGAGGCGTCGGCAATCTGATCGCGGCACCGTTGCAGGGACGATGCCGGCGTCGTGGCGCCACCGTGTTCCTGGATACGAGCACCCTCGAACCCCAAGATGACCAATGGGCCTACCTGTCGAGCCTGGGCCGGCTTTCGCCCCGGGAGGTGACGCGACTGGCCCAGAGGCTGGGATCGGTGACGGTCGGTGCTGCGGTCAAGCGTCTTGGCCAACCGACCTCCACCCGGACGTTGCCTCAGGCGCCGCCGATCGTGCGGGCCCGGCTGGGTGCTGGACTGACAGTGCAGGGTGAGGATCTCACCCCCGCGCTGGCGGCCACCCTGAAGCACGCAGCATCCATGCCAAACCCACTGTTCTACGAACGTCAACGCCGCCGGGCGTCCACCTGGAACGTGCCCCGTTTCTTGCGCAGCTACGACGAGACTCTCGAAGGCGATCTCATCCTGCCGCGCGGACTGCTGGATACCCTCACCAATCTCATCGAACAGCTCGGGAGTCGCCTGGAGATCACCGACCGTCGCGTCGTTGGCGAGTCACAAACCTTCACCTTCGCCGCGACCCTCAACGAGGCCCAGCAGGCGGCCCGACGGGCTTTGGCCACAACCGACTTAGGTGTGCTGGTCGCTTCGCCCGGGGCCGGCAAGACCGTGATCGCCTGTGCCATCGCAGCCGACCACGCGACCTCAACACTGGTCCTGGTCGATCGCAAGACTCTGGCCGACCAATGGCGCCAACGGATCAGTGAGCATCTCGGAATCAAGCCAGGCCAGCTTGGCGGCGGCCGTGCCAAAACCCTTGGCGTCATTGATGTTGCCATGCTTCAGACACTCACCCGTCGAGACAACATCGCAGAACTGACCGCGAGGTATGGGCTCGTCATCGTCGACGAATGCCACCACATCCCGGCCGCCGCGTTCGAGCACGCAGTCAAACAGATCGAGGCGCGACGCTGGCTCGGGCTAACGGCCACCCCCTACCGGCGTGATCAACTCGATGACCTGATTCACCTTCAGATGGGCCCCGTTCGCCACACCATGACCGCCGTTCAGGCCGGAACACTGGCAAGTGGCTCGCTCGAAGTTCCTCCACCCCAGCCAGTCCTGATCGTGCACCCAACGCGTTTCCGGTACGTGGGCGATGCCGACCCGTCATCGCCCGGCGAGATGTCGGCGATCTATCGCGATCTGGTTGCCGATGACGACCGCACCAGACAGGTCGTTGGCGACGTTGTGGCGGCACTCGACCGGGGCAGACACTGCCTAGTGCTGACCCAGTGGACATCCCACGTCGAGCGACTGGCTGAGGCCTTGCGCACCGAAGGTCGTGACCCAGTTGTTCTGCGCGGTGGGATGGGAGCCAAGGTCCGGGCGGCCGCGATGCAGCGACTCGAACCCGGCACCGATGGCGCCCCGCTGCTCGTGGTGGCCACCGGCCCGTATGTCGGGGAGGGCTTCGACATCCCGGCGCTCGACGCCTTGTTCCTGGCAGCCCCGATCGCCTTCAAGGGACGGCTCGTTCAATACGCGGGTCGCATCCTGCGAGCCCACCCGGGCAAGAGCACCGCCGAGGTCCACGACTACCACGACATCGCCACCGGCGTGCTCGGCTCGTCCCTTGCCAAGCGCGCGCCCGGATACACCAACCTGGGCTTCCCCGACCCTCGCAGCATGACGTGAAGGCTCCCTCCCTGGCACTTCAGTGACGACGAAGGACATGCGGCGATTCGGCAACTTTCGGGGTTGGTCTGACTTGCCAATCAGCCGGAGTTCGCGAGGCTCTCGTGCCAACATCTCGCAGAGGGAGGTGGAGCGACTTTCGAGCAGGTCGCAGAGGATGTGGCCACCAGGCAGGCATCCGACCAACCGACTTAGCCACTCATTCATGGGTCGTGTTGGCTGGATCGACACAAACACGTCCGAACACCAAGCAGCGTTTCGATGTCCGCAGGTCGGCTCCTCCGGATCACGTGCATAACCATGAAGAGCGGACGCCCTCACATCGGCACACATCCGGTCAACGTCCCTGGCGGACTACCCCTTTCGCGGCTAAAAGACGCAGTTCCGTGCGAGCTGATCGCTGATCTGCGAATGTGGCCCGCCGACTCACCCACCGAGCTCGCGCAGCCGAGCGTGGCCGATCCCGAAGTGATGACCCACCCCTTAAATGACCGTCCCCCGAACCTGCTCGACGACCTCGGAATCGCCGAACACCGGTGACCACGAAGGTCACCCTTGGATCACGCATTAGGGGGCGGTCAGGAACACTGGTCGGGGTGACAGGATTTGACAGAACCTGCGGCCTCTTCGTCCCGAACCACCAGCGAGGTTGTCACCAAAGGTCGAGTCCACGGTCGTGGTGTGTGAAGCGGTCACCACATGATCCGGTGGGGTGAGTTTAGGCCATGGGCGCCTCGGTGAGATCAATGATGGCTACGGGGTCGCCACAGGAGG
>JABBOX010000213.1 GCA_012927555.1 Phycicoccus sp. | reverse complement strand
TGCGCTTGCGCTTGCCCGACATGAAGACATCCTGCCTGCGGGATCATGAATCCCGCTATCAAGGTGTCCGCCATCCGGGGTGAACCCCACCGCTGGTACGCGTCGAGGATGGTTGTCGCGTGTTCCGGTTCGAGCGTGTTTTGGTTCCGGCCGCGCCGGAAGAGGGTCGCGGCGTCGACGACGAGGACCTGGTTCTTGTGCTCAACAGGCTTCTGGTCGCGCAGGATCATGATGCATGCGGCCAGACCGGTTCCGTAGAAAAGGTTCGGTCCCAGACCGATGATTGCTTCAACCTTGTCCGCGTTGAGGATATGTTCCCGGATGCGCCCTTCGGCTCCCACCCTGAAGAGCGCCCCCTGAGGGAGGACGACAGCGACGCGGCCGGTGCCGGGTCGGGCTGACGTGAGCATGTGCTGAACCCAGGCCCAGTCTGCGTAGGACGCTGGCGGGACACCACCAAGCTTGTTGCGGCCCCACGGGTCGGACGCCCATTGCTCGTCCCCCCACGCCTTCAGCGAGAAGGGCGGGTTGGCAATCACGCAGTCGAACTGGGCGAGTTGATCACGGTCGAAGAACGCTGGGTCGCGAAGGGTGTCTCCTCGCACAACCTTGAAGTCTTCAATGCCGTGCAGAAGCAAGTTCATGCGGGCGATCCCCGACGTAGTCAGGACCTTCTCCTGCCCGAACAACTTCCCCCACAACAACTGCGGGCGACCTCCCGCATCCTTGACGTGCTGGATGACCTCAATGAGCATGCCGCCCGTGCCCGACGCTGGGTCGTACACGGACTCGCCCTCCTGCGGGTCAAGGATGTTGACCAGGAGCCGGACTACCGAACGAGGGGTGTAGTACTCCCCCGCCTTCTTGTTCGACTGGTCGGCGAACCGCTTGATCAGGTACTCGTATGCCTGGCCGAACACGTCCGGTGACACGGCCGCGTTGGTCAGCGGCTTCTGCGAGAACTGCTCGATGAGGTCAACGAGTTTCTCGTCGGAGAGTTTCTGCTTGTTGGTCCAGGGGGCGTTCCCGAAGATGCCGTACAGGGTGTCCGGGTTGGCTTTCTCGATCTCACGGAAGGCTGTGACGAGCGCCTGCCCTACGTTTTCGGTACGAGCACGGACGTCATCCCACAGGCATCCGTCGGGGATGCTGAACCGGTGGTTCTCGGCGAACGCGGCGAACTCGTGGTCACCGCCGGAGTCGGCCAAAGCCAGGCCGTACTCCTCCAAGTAGACGTCGCTGATTCGCTTGAAGAACATCAGCGGGAAGATGAACGCCTTGAAGTCAGCCTGGTCGATCGAACCTCGAAGGAGGTCCGCTGCCTGACCCAAGTGGGACTCCAGCTCCGAAAGCGTGAGCGGGGCACCGGCCGGGATCAAGGCCAGGGCGAGCGTCCGTGCTTCTTCTTCCGTCAACTGACTGTCTCCATCGGTCCGGTGTCGCGTTCTACGTTCTCTATCGGCAGTACGCAGACTAGGGCGACACCCAGACACGTGCTGGGCGGACCCGCTGAATCTTGGACGGTTGACACCAGTCAGGGGGTGTAGCCGGTGGCGTTGTCACCGATGTTGGCGCGTAACCAGCGGACCAGGGGCATGGATTCGACCCAGACGAGCGGGTGCAGGTGCCCGGTCAGGGGGACGTCCAGGGACCAGTACGCCCACGTCAGCGTGGAGGACAGGGTGACGAGCTCGTCTTGGGCCGCTTGTGCGTGCAGGTCGGCGACGTTGGTCAGGATGAACCGCAGCAGCATTTCCCGGTCGGCGCCGTGCATACCCGTCTCGAGGTCGATGACGTCGCCGAGGGGTTCAACCCAGGTGGTCGGGTTCAGCAGTTGTCGCCAGTCGGGGTAGCGCAACCAGATCGGGTACTTGGTGTTGAAGTCGTGCGTGGTCAGGTCGGCGTCGTCAAGGCTGCGCGGCACGGGCTGAAACGGGTTGTCGAAGTCAGGCATTGGGGCCTCCGTGAGCAGGTGGGTCTGCTCGCGGAGGGTGTGGTTGTGTGGTTCATGCCGGTGCCCGTCGTGCGTCGTCAGCTGGAGTTCAGACGGTAACTGACGGTGGTGACAGCCTTTGGCTTTCAGGTGAAGGACTCCGGAAAGCAAGCGTGGTTGACAGCCTGCACTCTGCGCAAGCCGGCCTCGTTGACAGGCTCCGGTTTGCGTTCTGGGCGACCGGATGCACCCGAGGACGTCATTGGTCTCGCGCTGGTGGCAACGTCTCGGCCATCACGCGTTCCAGGTCCTTGACGGCCATCATGAGGTCATCGACCCAGTCGCCGGTGCGGTTGCTCCGGGGAAACTGCGCGGTCGCTCTCCCGAGAGCGAGGGTAAGGGCGTCCATCTTGGCTCTGAGCTGTTCGACTTGAACGTTTTCAAGGACGGTGACGTCGCGCCCGAGTTCCCGTTGAGTGTTCTCGCGCACACGAATCCGGCTTTCCTGCTGCCGGCGCCGGTTGTCAGCTTGCACCAACTTTGGGGCGCATTCGTCGCAAACAGGCTTGGTGCCGTCCGGTCGAAGAGTGATGTCACAGGTCAGGCACCAGCGGGTTGCGTCGTGGGCGCGGCGGGCCTGGCGGTCGCGAGCTGGAATTGTGGCGACTTCGTCGAAACTGACGACATCCTCTACCGGGCGCTGTTGCGGATCGAGGTAGTCAAGAAGTTTCTGGCCGTCCGGAAGTGGCATTAGGGCCCTGTTCCCTTCCTTGCTGCTGTTGAAGGCTGGCGTGACGTCACACCAGCGTCGTGTGACCTCACAGGTGACCGGTGTGACGTCACACCGGAACCAGCCGAATACGGGTGCCGGTGAACGCAAAACCATCCCCTGACCTGCACGTTTCCAGCCGGAGCCTACCGGTCTACGTCCTGTCAAGGGACGTGAATTGGACGGAACGGTCACATGTGACGGTCACGCGTGACCGCAGACCGTCCGGACTTGGTGCTCTAGGTGCATGAACAAGATGAGCGAGAGCAACTACAGCGTTGTCGGTGGCCACCTTTACAGTCCCATCCATGCGCAGCCACGGCAGTCAGCACAGGGTCAGACCGAAGACCTGACCGGGACAGGGATCCCGGCAGGCGACGGTCACACCGTCAACCCTGAAGGGAACCTGACATGACTGCCCGTCACCTCACAACCGCCCGCCTCCTCGCTGGTACCGAGTCGTCGATCAGGCCCGGAATGTCCACATGGCACGTCGCCATCGGGGCGCTCGCTCACATGTGCTCGGCTGAGCTCGCCCAGTTTCGGGGGCAGCCACCAACAGTCATTGCACAGCGTGCAACCGAGTGGGTGGCGGCCAACGTCAAGGACGTCCGCGTCCTCGGGAATCTGCCCAAGGCCCGCATGCAGATCGCTGCGGCCGCCTGCTCCTACATGCATCGGTTCGCGCCAGGGCTGAACACCAAGTACCTCGGGTCAGAGATCGCGTTCGATGGTGGCCGGATCGACCTTGCATGGGATGTTCCCGATCACGGGGTCATCATCGACGAATTGAAGACTCAGACCTGGGTTCGGCTCGACATCAACAGTGCAATGTTGGAACAGACAAGTCGCTACAAGTCCTTCGGAGTGAACCAGTGGGGCGAAGGGTTCTGCGGGGTCCGCCTGCTCCCACTGCGCCACCCAGCCGAAGCGCGCTTCGCTCCCGCTAAGGGGCCAATCATGAGGTTGGCCGACTCAGCGGTCAGCGGCATCCCGTGGATGGCGTCGCTGTGAACGCGGAAACGCGGGACGTTGTGGTCAGGGCAGCCTTGCGGCTTTCTGGCAGCGGCGGGACCCTCTCAGATGCGATGGTCGAGCAACTGGCCGAACGTTTTGACGTAAGCCAACGGTCCGTACGCCGGTGGGTGGCCGCGACTCGGGCACCCAAACTCGAGCCCCAGGGCACGTCGGGCACACGCAGCTTCGTCATGACTGAAGCCCACCTGGTTTCGATCCGCAGCCACCTCAACGCGCATGCGGCCTGGGAGTCCCTGTGGCCGTCAAAAGACTCTCCCGGACGTCCCGGTTACTCGACGTTCGCTCGGGCTTTCCGCAACATGCCAGCCCCGATTAAGGCAGGGGTGATGGAAGGTTGGGACGGGATGATGGCACATCACGTGTACCTGCCGATGACCGCTCCGCACCGTAACCACACCTGGCACCTGGACCACACCCAAGCCGACCTGTGGGTCACGATTCCGCGTTACCAGGACCCGATCCGCCCATGGGTATCCATCGTCCGGGACAACGCGACCTCCGCGAAGTTGACGGCGGTCGCGTACACCGGCCGGCCCAACGAGGAAACCATCCGGGACACCCTGGCCACCGCAGCACAACCGGAGACGTACGACCTGAATGGGGAAGAGGTTGTTGTCGGTGGTGTTCCAGTCCAGCTGGTCTTCGACAACGCCAAGGAACACTTCGCCGAGGCCATCCGTCAGGGCGCGTTGATGATGGGCACGTTCATCGCCCCAACCAAGGCGTACCACAAGTGGCAGAACGGTCCAGCCGAGGCGACCTTCAACGGCCTGAACCGTCAGCTGCTGGCCGGTCTGCCCGGTTACACCGGCGGTGGCAAGAACGACCACGGGCAGCCCAGTTTCGTGGACAGCAATCCGTCAAAGATCGACCCGGCCAAGGTCTTGACCATCAAACAGTTCCAGAAGGAGCTGGACCGGTGGCGGATCCACACAAACCTCACCTCAAGCTTGACTCGCCTGGGCAATCAGTCGCCGCTGGCCGCGTGGCACGACGACCCGACCGAGCTGGAAATCCTGTCCGACGCGACGTTCCGGGCCATGATGATGCGCACCGCCAAGGGGCGCGTCGTCAATGGGGAAGGCATCCATTGGCGCGGCATCTACTACACCGCAGGAGAACTGTCCTCTTACCGGGAGAGGGGATATTTCCTGGATGTGCGCTACCTCAACCGTGAGAACAGGTTCATTGAGGTCTTCGACGGTGACACTCACGTTTGTCGTGCGTGGGACCGCAACCTCCTCACAGACGAGCAGCGGCGGCAGATCCTTGGAGTGCGCGGAAGGAACGTCGCCTTCCAGAACAGGGTCGACGCTTCCGCATTGCAGGACCGTCTTCACCGCAAGGTCACAGACGACGCCGAGGCATACGACGACGACACCCAGGACTGGCCCATTGACGTGACCGGACTCGAACTCGTGCCAGACGACGCCCCTGAGAAGCCCTTGGAGTCCGGGGGCTTCACGCCCCCAGACCTACCTGCCCGTTCACTGACCGAACCAACCGCGCGGCGGTCCAAACGGATGCGGGCACCAGCCAAAAACTCACAAGAAATGCGGAAGCGCGACAAGGCCCTGGAGACGAGCCGGGACCGTATCAGCACCCGCCCCAACACAGCGTTCGGAGAGAACAAATGACTGACACGTTCGTGGCCGAAACCAATGACGAACTCGACACCGACAACGGCTATCGCGCACGCCGCCCTGTTCAGCGCCCGAGCCTGACGTCACTAATCCTGCCGCCAATGCTCGAACTCGACCATCCACTGGTGCGGACCCCCAGCTTCTTGCACGCCGCCACGGCAATGAACAGCATCCTGAGCCGGAACAAGATCGGCGTCATTGACGGACCACCTGGGACAGGAAAGACGACGTTCGCTCAATGGGCAGCGGAACAGTGCGGCCGCTCGAGCGCCATTGCAGTCATGCCCGAAAAACCCCGCCCGTTGGACCTGCTCCGGTTGTGCATCACCGCAGTCACCGGACACAACCCGGCCGGGCGGAACAAGAGCGAGATGGAAGCCGAGCTCGTGTTCGCTCTCAGCACCTGGCAAGGGCTCCTGATCTTGGACGAGGTGCAAAACGTCGGGGTGAGCGGCCTTACCGAAGCCCGGTACATCCACGACATCACCCGCCCGAAGTTCCCGCTGCTGCTCGTGGGTTGGGGCGCCATGAGCACCATCCGTCTCAACCAGCCGTTGAACGACCGGATCCGGACCCGCCGGAACTTCAAACTCCTGCACGGCCAAGAGCTGTTCGACACCATCGACGAACTGGACCCACGCTTCGCAGCCGTGCCTCGTGACCTGATACGGCTTGCGAACGATCTCTACGCGGGCGGCAACCTTCGCAAGTGGATCGACATCATCGAAACGCTCGAAGACTGGGAAGTAAACGTGATCGACGAGACCGCCATCCGCGATGCCATCGTGCACATCGACGAGGAGTTCGCAGCATGACGAACCTCATCCACTATGAAGCCCTACGCGGAGTAGCCCTCGACGGTCTCACCGACCCGACCCCTTTACCAGGGACCATCCGTGTCATGGCCCGCCCGAACACCAAGTCGATGTACCCGCTCACCCTCGACTTCGTTCGTGCCGTCGGCGGCAACCCCGACCTTCAATCGAACCTCGCCGGATCTGACGGAACCATGACATCCGTCGCCGCCTGGGCTCTGGCACGAAACGTTGGCGACATCTATCTGGGTGAAGTTCAAGATCTCAACCGGCCGGGGATTCTCGACTGTTACGACTTCGCACAATCCATCGGCGCCAACTTGCACTTGATCAGCTCATACGGTCAGACCCACCTTCACGCGAACACGCTCACCGCCCTCGGCGCCCAACATCGTCCGTTCGCGGACTTGCCCAGCCAGATCACCAAGCCCCGCCGGCTGGCCGTTCCTGCCGCGCCAACACCCACACCTGAGGAACCCGAGGCACCAGAAACGGAATGGCCCCTGTTCCGGTCCACCTACCACCAGCTGTTCGACGAAACAACCTCCCGCAACTGCGACACCATCTACCTCGCCTGTTACCTCGCGGCCCGCCAGAGCCACGCCCGCAACCCGCTAGACATCGCCATCCTGATAGCTGAGCTCTGGACACGGCACGCAACCACACGGCTAAGTGAAACCGTCGTAGTGAAGGCAGTTCAAGCGGCCATGTTCCGCAACGGGCTGAACATGAAAGTGTCACCCGGCCACCTAGCAAAGGACATCAAGTCGCGCTTCCTCAATCAGCTCACAACGGAGCACTACCAACTCCTCGCCACGTACCCGGACCCATGGCGCCCTGCCGCCACAATCCTGCACGCATGCCACGTTGACATATCCACCATCAGGTCCCTGACCGTCAACGACGTTGCCGAAGACGGCACCATCCCCAACCTCACTCAGACCATCCCCGACGAAGCCAAAGTCTGCCTCGCGGCCCAACGCTGGTACCAGCTTCTTGACGCAGAAACCACCGCGCCGTTCATCCCCAAGCAACTCACTGCCCTCCGCTCTGGCATCCGCTCCGTCGTTCACGAACTAAACCTGCCCTTGATCACGAGTTGGATAGGACGCAACAAGGACCGCTGGGAGCGTCACCACGGCATCACCCTCACGGAGCTGACATGAAGATCGCCATCGACCAAACACTGCTGCTTGACCGGATCTTGATCTTCGCGCTCGGCGAACGGCCCCTGGTCGACCACACAGGGATACCGCAGGCGAGCATCCGCGAAGCCAAACAGAGTGGCGTTCTTGAAGGCCGCGTCACCCTCGCACAAGCCACACGATTGGCAAACCGCATTGGGGTCACCCTCACTGAGCTGCTCACGCCGCAAACCACGGCCGTCAACGCAAACGCCGCAACCATGGCCCATGACACAGCCGATGCCCAGGCCGACGCGCAGGTGCTGGTCCCTCTGCTTCACGAACTTACACAACTGGTCGATGTTCTAACCCTGGCTCGCACTCTCGGCTGGGACGCCAGCCGCATTGAATCAGCCATCAATGCCGCCGACACGGCATTGGCAACCTCAGGTTTGGCCATCCAGCGCATCAGGGGCCAACTCAAACTGCGTCCGGCCGCGCCCGTCGATCCCACACTCAGGGCACGCATCGTCGGGCTCCGGACGTCGCGTCGCGGCCTCACCCAGACCGAAGCTGCCATGCTCTACAAGATCGTCAACGGCGTCCAGCCCGCCAACACCCTGAGCAATAACGCCCGCCTGGTCATTGGCGGACTGAAGAACCTCGGCTGCATCGAACCGGGCCAGACGGCGGGGAGGTTCCAAGCCACCAAATCGTTGCGGTTGGCATTACCCGACCTGTAGCAAGCACGTCCGAACATCAAGCTCAAAGCAGTTGAGGG
>JABBOX010000060.1 GCA_012927555.1 Phycicoccus sp. | reverse complement strand
GCAGCCGGCTGGACGTACCGGGCTCTCGGACGCCCGACCGTCTGAGCCCACCGTCTGAACAATCGCCGCGCGCGACAGTCCTTGCCACTCTCTGAGCCCACCGCCGCGAGGCCGTTAGCTGGTTTGTTGCATCAATCCCACTGGACCCAAGACCGGTATCGGTGCAACAAACCGGCTAATGCTCAGGGGCGGGACGGCTGATGCCCGGGGTCGGGACGGCTGATGCCCGGGTGCGGGACGAGAACGACGTATGCCGCCCGCTCAGGTGAGCGTGCGGCATACGGGGTTGTGCGTGGTGCAGTGAGGTTCAGGCGTGGTCGTGACCCTCGTGGTCGCCGTGGTCGTGACCCTCGTGGTCGCCGTGGTCGTGACCCTCGTGGTCCGCGCCCTCGTCGTAGCCGAGCGCATCGGTTTCGGCGTTGAGGGAGTTGAGGTCGATCTCCTTGCCTGCGGTGTCGACAACCTTGGCCTTGTTCAGGACTGCCGCGAGCGCCTTGCGACGGGCGACCTCGGCCACCATCGCGGGGATCTGGCCGCCTTCGTCGACGGTCTTGGCGAACTCGTTGGGCTCCATGCCGTACTCCTGGGCCGACATCACGAGGTACTGGATCAGCTCGGCCTGGGCGACGGCGACCTGCTCCTTCTCGGCGATTGCATCGAGCAGGAACTGCGCACGCATGGCCCGCCGGGTGTTGGCGTCGACCTCGGCGCGGTGCTCTTCGTCCTCGAGCCGGTTCTCACCCTCGAGGTGCTGCGTGACCTCGGCCTCGATCAGCGCGTCGGGCACGGGGATCTCGGTGTTGCTGAGCAGGTGCTCGAGAACCTTGTCCCGGGCCTGGACGCCCTGGTCGTACATCTTGGCGCGATCGGACTGCGCCTGGATGTCGGCCTGGAGCTCGGCGAGGGTGTCGAACTCTGAGGCGAGCTGGGCAAAGTCGTCGTTGAGCTCGGGCAGGACGCGCTCCTTGACCGACTGCACGGTCACGGTGACGTCAGCGTCGTTGCCCTCATGCTCGCCACCGGCCAGCGGAGCGACGAAGGTCTTGGTCTCTTCGACGGCCATCCCGACGAGCGCGTCATCGAGGCCGTCGATCATGTTGCCGGAGCCGATCTCGTAGGAGATGCCCTTGGCCGAGTCGATCTCTTCCTCGCCGATCGATGCGGCGAGGTCCATGGAGACGAAGTCGCCGGTCGCGGCAACTCGCTCGACGGTGGTCAGGGTGCCGAAGCGCTGACGCAGGGCGGTCATGCGCGCCTCGACGTCGGCAGCGGTGGCCTCGCCGTCAACTGCGTCGACCTCGACCTCGATGCCCTCGTAGTCGGGCAGCTCGACCTGCGGGCGTACGTCGACCTCGATGGTGAACTTCAGGTCCTGGCCATCCTCGGCAGGCACCTCGGTCACGTCGACCTCAGGCTGGCCCAGCGGGCGAATCTTGTTCTCCTCGACGGCCTGGCCGTAGAAACGCGGAAGCGCGTCGTTGACGGCCTCCTGCAGCACGGCACCGCGGCCGACACGCTGGTCGATGATCCGGGCGGGGATCTTGCCGGCCCGGAAGCCGGGAACCTTGATCTGGGAACCGATCGTCTTGTAGGCCGCGTCGAGGCTCGGCTTGAGCTCGTCGAACGGGACCTCGACAGTCAGCTTGACGCGGGTCGGGTTGAGGGTCTCAACGGCACTCTTCACTGCGCGGCACTCCAGATCATGGGGGAAAAAGGGACTTCGCAAGCCTCGACAACCAGGCCGAGACACCGGTCCATGGTATCGGCTGCGCAGTGGTGGTCAGAACTGCACCGGATCGGCCGACCTCAGGCCGGGCTCTTGCTGGCCTCAGGCCGGGCTCTTGCTGGCCAGTCGTGCTGACGGTCGTGCGCAAAAATGGTCGGGCTGACAGGATTTGAACCTGCGACATCTTCGTCCCAAACGAAGCGCGCTACCAAGCTGCGCCACAGCCCGCTACTCCCCGCGTTGAACGTGTCCGGACGACCACGGTCGGTGGGCCGGATTCGATACGAAGGACAGCGGGCATTAGGCTAACGCCTCGCAGCACCGGCTTTCACCAGCGGGCGTTGCCTGCGGGCGTAGCTCAATGGTAGAGCCTCAGTTTTCCAAACTGACCACGCGAGTTCGATTCTCGTCGCCCGCTCCATACCCCCTCCCACAACCCCCTCCACGACGCCATCACGCTGGCGTCGCCCCAACCCAGACTGAGACTCAGGTTCGCCAGATCAGTACGACGCCACGGTCGTCGGTCTGGTGGAAGGGTGCGGCGCAGATGCGTGACGCTCCGCCGCTGAAACCGTGGGGGACCAGGCTTTCGGCCGCGCCAAGCATCCGGTCGATACCGGCGTTCAGATCGCGGGTTCGGGTCTCGATCACGCCGTCCGTGCAGAGCAGCAACGCATCGCCACGACCCAGCTGGCCATTCACCCGGGGAAACTCAGCCTCGTCCACGACGCCGAGCAGTGGACCCGGGCCAGAGTCCAGTACCTGCCACCGGCCGGAACCAGCCGAGAACTTGACCGCCGGAGGATGTCCGGCCGCGCCGAGGCAGAACCGACCGGTGTCGAGCTCGAGCGCCACGTGGATCGCGGTGGCAAATCCCTCGCCCCACTGCTGGCGAAGCAGATACGAGTTGGCCGCGCCAAGGAAGTCCGCGGGGTCCAACGCGCCCATCAACCCGCCCAGAGCCCCGGACAGGAGCAGCGCCCGCGTCCCGGCGTCGAGACCCTTGCCCGAGACATCCACGAGGGCCACCTCGAGCCGGTTGCCGGAAGTCGAGCGGGTGGCCACGACGAAGTCACCCGAGAACGACTCACCACGGGCCGCCTCCAGAGCGACCTCGGCGTGCCACGGTTCGGGCAGCGTCGGCAGCTCGCCATGTGCGTGAAGCCGATCGCGCAGGTCGACCAATATCGACTCCCCCCGCGTCCCGTGAACACCCAACCGGGCTCGAGAGACCGACAACCAGGTCATCATGGCCGCCACGACGATGGTCACGACGAACGCACCGGCGAAATTGGGTTTGTCCTTGCCCAGGAGCCACCCGTCATGCGCGAACAGAACGCCGATGGCAATCATGACGAAGGCGAGCCATCTCGGCGGCAGGAAGAGACCCGCGAGGACGACGAAGGGCACGAAGGACATCCATGGCACGACCGATGGCCACTGGTCGATGAGAACGGACGTCAGCACGGCCATCAGGATGAGCACTGCTGCAACAAAAGGTGGGAGACCCTGGGTTGTCCCGAACAGGCGCCCCCATAACCTACGGATCGCCATGGATCGGCGCCGACCGGCAGACACCGGACGTGCAGGCACCGGACGTGCAGGCACCGGACGTGCTGGGCGCTGACGTCCGAGGCCCCCACGCCTCAGCACCCGCGCCACTGTCGTCACATCTCGGATGGTATTCGCGTTAGTTGCGCGGACGCTGGGTGTTTGCACATTCTTGGGGAGAACCCGCCCATTGTCAGGATCCAGCCGCTGTTCGGGCCCCACCGCTGGTCAGGACCCGCCGCTGGTCATTCCGGGAGTCTGCGGACTCATCCTTCGGATGCCGGAATCGGAGGCAGCTGACCATCACGCTCGTAGCGCTCGACCATGGCGAGTCGTCGGGCGTGGCGTTCGTCACCGCTGAACTTCGTGGTCAGGAAGGCTTCGACCATGGCCTCGGCCTCGGCCTGCGTGTTCATCCGCGCCCCCAGGGACAGGATCTGAGCGTTGTTGTGCGTCCGCGCCAACGTGGCCATCTCGACGTTGTAGGCCAGTGCCGCCCTGATGCCCTTGACCTTGTTCGCGGCCATCTGCTCGCCGTTGCCCGATCCACCCAGGACGATGCCGAAGGCCCCGATGTCGCCGGACACGGCCTCGGCCGCGCGCAGCACCGCAACCGGGTAGTCGTCCTCGGCGTCGAAGTATTCAGGTCCGTGGTCGATCACGTCGTAGCCCTTGCCCTGAAGAAATGGCACCAGAGCGCACTTCAGGTCGTATGCCGCGTGGTCGCCGCCGATGTGAACGCGCATTTTCGTGGGTTTCCTTTGCTCTCGAGGTCTTCAGGAGAAGCGGTACTGGGCCTATCCTGTCAGCCGGCTAGCGGGACCCTTGACCCACGAGGGGGTATCAGGGTCGTGCGAGGATAACGTGGCCAAAAGAGTGACTCAGAGCATGTGACCCGTGCAGAGTCCACACCATGCTTCCCCACAAGGAGATGACCCCGTGCCCGGCAAGAACCTGACCCGCGACGAAGCCCGACAGCGCGCTTCCCTGTTGTCTGTGGCCACCTACGACGTCGCGCTGGACCTGACGACCGGACCCACCAGCTTCCGGACCCGATCCACCGTCGCGTTCACAGCGTCCGAAGACGGCGCGAGCACGTTCATCGACCTGATCGCGGACTCCGTCGAGCAGATCACCCTCAACGGTGAGTCGCTCGATCCGGCAACCCACTTCGACGGTGTTCGCGTCCAGCTCCCGTCGTTGAGGTCTGGCGCCAACGACCTGACGATCGACGCGACCGGCGTCTACATGAACACCGGTGAGGGCCTGCACCGCTTCGTCGACCCGGTCGATGACGAGGTCTACCTGTACACGCAGTTCGAGGTCGCTGACTGCCGACGCATGTTCGCCGTCTTTGAGCAGCCCGACCTCAAGGCCACCTTTGCGTTCACGGTCACCGCCCCGGCGCACTGGCAGGTCGTGTCCAACGAGCCGACTCCGGAGCCCGTCGCCGTGCCGACACCCGAGCCCGTCGTCGTCGGCCAGAGTCCAGAGATGCCCAGCGCGACCTGGACCTTTGCCACGACGCCGAGCATCTCCTGCTACATCACCGCGCTGATCGCCGGCCCGTACGACGTGGTCCGCGACGAGGTCCAGACCCGTCAGGGCGCGGTGCCACTGGGCATCTTCTGCCGCAAGTCGCTGACCCCGCACCTGGACGCCGCCAACATCTTCGACATCACGAAGCGCGGATTCACGTTCTACGAGAACGAGTTCGACTGCGCGTACCCCTTCACCAAGTACGACCAGATCTTCACCCCCGAATACAACATGGGCGCGATGGAGAATGCCGGAGCCGTGACGTACAACGAGATGTACGTCTTCCGGGCCAAGGTCACCGAGGCGATCATCGAGCGCAGGGCGCTGACGATTCTGCACGAGCTGGCGCACATGTGGTTCGGCAACCTCGTCACGATGCAGTGGTGGAACGACCTGTGGCTCAACGAGTCGTTCGCCGAGTGGGCTTCGACGACGTGCCAGTCCGAGGCCACCCAATGGGACACCGCATGGACCACCTTCGGGACCTCTGAGAAGGCCTGGGCCTACCGACAGGACCAGCTCTCCTCAACTCACCCGATCGTCGCGGACATCCGCGACCTCGAGGATGTCGAGGTCAACTTCGACGGCATCACCTACGCCAAGGGCGCCTCGGTGCTCAAGCAGCTCGTGGCCTATGTCGGTCGCGAGCCGTTCACGGCCGGCCTTCGTGACTACTTCTCCAAGCACGCCTGGCAGAACACCACCCTCGCCGACCTGCTCGGGCACCTCGAGCAAGCCTCCGGTCGTGACTTGGGCGCCTGGTCGAAGCTGTGGCTCGAGACTGCGGGCGTCAACACCCTGCGCCTCGCGGTCACGGTGGACGACCAGGACGTCATCACGACTGCCGTCATCACCCAGACCGCGGTCGAGGCGTTCCCGACGCTTCGTCCGCACACCCTGGCCATCGGCAGCTACACCTTGGAGGGCGACCAGCTCACGCGGGCCAACAGGATCGAGCTCGACATCGACGGCGAGCGCACCGAGGTGCCGGCGCTGATCGGTCAACAGCGACCCGACCTCCTGCTGGTCAACGACGACGACCTGGCCTACGCCAAGGTTCGTCTGGACGAGCGCTCGATGGCAACGATTCTCGCCCACCCGCGGGGGTTCACCACCAGCCCGCCCCGCGCCCTCGTGCTGGGTGCTGCGTGGGACATGACCCGCGACGCAGAGATGTCAGCACGCGACTTCTGCGACCTGGTGCTCGAGTCATTGCCCGGCGAGAAGAACTCAACGCTCCTGCGCGTGCTGCTGGCACAGCTGCAGTCCGCCGTGCTGCTGTATGTCGCCCCCGGCAACCGCGACGCGACGCTGGTCTCTCTGACGGCACGCCTCAGGGCGCTGGCCACCTCGGCCGAGCCGGGCAGCGACGCGCAGCTGCAGCTCGTCAGCGCGTTCGCCGCCTACGCCCGACGCGCTGACGACGTGGCCTGGCTGCGGGGTCTGCTGGACGGCAGCACCGTGCTCGACGGACTGGCGATCGACACCGAGATGCGCTGGACCCTGCTCACCACCCGGGCCACGGCCGGCGCAGCAACGGCCAGCGAGATCGAGGCCGAGCGTCAGCAGGACAACACCGCGACCGGACGTGAGCGGGCCGCCCGAGCGCTGGCAACCATCCCCACGGCTGAGGCCAAGGCCACGGCCTGGCAGAAGGTCATCGATACGCAAGGCCTGCCCAACCAGACGGTCGACGCGGTCGCCCAGGGCTTCGTCAGGGTGCACGACACGTCGCTGCTCGCGCCCTACATCGAGAAGTACCACGCCATGCTCACGACGGTCTGGGCCGCTCGAACCCACGCGATCGCCGAGTCCATCGTCGAGGGCTTCTATCCGGTGGCACTGGCCAACCGTGAGCTGGCAGACGCCTCGCAGTCCTGGCTGGATGCCAATCCGGACGCGTCGGCTGGCCTGCGGCGAGTCGTGTCGGAGAACCGCGATGGCGTGACACGAGCCCTGGCCGCCCAGCAGCGGGACGAGAGCTGAGCGGAACCCGCGTTCCCGCGCAGCAAGGGGGGCGCCCACACCCCCACATTCCTGCGCTGAAACCAGACTTCCGCCGGATTTCAGCGTTGGGCGACGCAGCGGGCCAGACGACGGGCCCACCGCGAGGTGATCAGGTCCTCGAGCAGCACCGGCTTGCCGTCAGGTCCAGCCAGCGGCAACCGCCAGTTGGGGTACTCCTCATCGGTGCCGGGCTGGTTCATCGCCCGGTGGTCGCCAGCCAGGTCCGGAACGGCGACCCCGAGCAGCTTGGCCGGCGTCCACGACAGGAACCGGTGCAGAGCCTCGATGATCTCGGCCTCCTGGGCCTCGGGAGGCAGCAGCCCCCGGTCGACCAGCATGTCGAGAACCTTCTGACGATCCTCGTCGGCCAGCTCGCGCTCCAGCTCGACAGGGCGGGTCAACAGGCCGAGCTCATGCCTTAGGTCGATGTGCTCGGCGGCCAGAAAACCAGCGGTCGGTGGCAGGTCATGGGTGGTCACGGTGGCAAGGCACAGCTCGCGATAGGCCTCGGCGGGCAGCGGCTTGCCCTCCGAGTCGTTCTCGAACCACAGGATCGACGTGCCCAGGATGCCTCGGTCGCGCAGATAGTCGCGCACCCACGGCTCGACGACTCCGAGGTCCTCGCCGATCACCAGCGCACCCGCCCGATGGGCCTCGAGCGCGAGGATGCTGATCAGCGCCTCATGGTCGTAGCGGACGTAGGTGCCCTCGCTGGGAAGCTGACCGTTCGGGACCCACCACAGCCGGAAGAGCCCGATGACGTGGTCGATCCGGATGCCACCGGCATGGCGCAGGGCCGCGCGCAGCATGTCCCTGTATGGCGCGTAGCCGAGCTCCTCGAGCCGGTCCGGCCGCCAGGGTGGCTGGCTCCAGTCCTGGCCGAGCTGGTTGTACTGGTCCGGCGGGGCACCGACCGTGACCCGGCGCGCGAGGGCATCGGCCAGGGCCCAGGCGTCGGCCCCCTCAGGGTGGACGCCGACGGCGAGGTCGTGAACAACCCCCAGGGACATCCCTGCTTCCTTGGCCTGACGCTGCACGGCGCCCAGCTGCTCGTCGACAACCCATTGCAGCCAGCGGTAGAACTCAACGTCCTCGGCGATCTGGTCACGCAACGCCTCGACGGCCGGCCCGCGGGGGTCATGCAGCTCGGCGGGCCACTGGCCCCAGGGCAGTCCGTGCTTCTCGGCCAACGCGCACCACGTGGCGAAGTCGAGCAGTCCCTGGCCCTCGCGCTCGCAGAACGCCGTGAACGACCGCTCGCGCCGTGAAGGCCGCGGCTGGTGGAAGACGGTGCGCAACGCCGCGACCTTGGCAGACCAGACGAGATCCCGGTCGATGGTGTCCTGCTCGTTCCAGGTCCGCGCATCATCCGCGTGCCACTCGAGCAGCTGCCGCTCTGCGGAGGACATGTAGCCCATCTCCGGGATGTCCTCGACCCTGATGTAGATCGGGTTCACGAACCGCCGGGACGTCGGCAGATAGGGCGAAGGCTCCATCGGGGCCACCGGCTCGGCGGCGTGAAGCGGATTCACCAGGACGAAGTCCGCATGCAGGTCGGTCGCTGCCCAGGCCATCATGTCGCCGAGGTCCGCCAGGTCTCCCAAGCCCCAGGACTGCCGTGACCGTACGGAGTAGATCTGGCTCATCAGTCCCCACGCGCGGCGCTGCTGCAGCGGGGCCGGCAGGGCGAGCGCGGCCGGTGCCACGACCAGCGGGGTCGAGAACGAGTCGAGGCCGATCCGCGCGTTGACCGTGTGCCAGCCCAACGGCAGGTCGGCCGGTATCTCGAAGGTCGCCTCCCCTGTCCGCTGGTCGTCGATCATCCGGGGCTCGACGTAGTGGTCGACCTGCCGCACCTCTCGGCGTGATCCGTCCTCGAGGAGCACCCACACCTTGGGCGTCTCGCCGTGGGGCAGGTGCACGGGCACCCACGGGGTCGCGCCCTCACGGCATACGACGATCGGGGGCAGGGTCCGACGCCAGGCCCGGTCAGCAACCATGGCCAGGGATCTCGCGATGCCGGCGTCGTCCGAGCTCTCGAGCCCGAGGGCTTCGAGAACGGCCGCGATCGTCGCCGCACTCACGATGACGTGGTTGCCCTGCCAGTCCCAGTACTCGGTGGCCACGCCAAACGCGCGGGCGAGCTCAGCGAGTGCATGCGAGGGTTCGGGCGTGGGCACGTCAATCCTGTCGGAAGGCATCGTTGGGTAAGACTGCGGGTACGGAGCGAGTGTTTCATGGTGGCGGTGCAACCATGCGCCGATCCGTTCGCAAAGATGGGGGCATGTCGTTCGTCGCCCTTGGCTCCTTCCCGAATCCGACCCTTTCCATCGCCGTGCTTGCTCCGGTGCCTCCACGGAACTCTTTGACCACCCTGGGAAGCAAAGCTGTCGGTGACTGGTGGTGGCTGATCGGCCCCTCGCTGATCATCATCGGCACGCTGGTGGGAGCGATGCTGCTCCGATGGCTGCTCCACCGGGCGATCGACCGGGTCGTCGGCAGCGCTCTGACCCGAGCGGCCCGCCGCCTGAGCCAGGCACCTGGCCGGGCGTCCCGCGTCCTGGCCAATGCCATGGGCCTGGACCAGACCCGTAGCGCCCAGCGCGCGGGCACGATGGGCGCCGTACTCAAGAGCACGTCGACGTTCGTCATCTTCACCCTCGCGCTGCTGACCGTCATGTCCACGTTCGGTCTGCCGCTCGGACCGCTCCTGGCGTCGGCCGGGGTCGTGGGGGTCGCGCTGGGCTTCGGCGCACAGAGCCTGGTCAAGGACTTCCTCAGCGGCATCTTCATGATCCTCGAGGACCAGTACGGCGTGGGCGACGTCATCGACACCGGTGAGGCGATCGGCACGGTCGAGGACGTCACGCTGCGCGTCACCAGGTTGCGGGATGCCAGCGGGATCGTCTGGTACATCCGCAACGGCGAGATCGTCCGGATCGGCAACCGCTCGCAGGGGTGGTCGACGGCGGTCGTGGACATCCCGGTCAGCTACAGCGAGAACCTCGACGTCGTCCTACCGCTCATCCGCGAGGTGCTGCGCCAGATCGTTGTGGGGGTGGAGTGGAAGTCACGGCTCCTCGAGGAACCGACGGTGGCCGGGGTTGAGTCGATCGCGGGCAGTGTGGTCACGGTCCGGATCTTCGCCAAGTGCGCCCCGAACGAGAACTTCTCCGTCCAGCGCGAGATCCGCGAGCGGGTCAAGGTGGCTTTCGACTCCGCCGGGATCCGTGCTCCGCAGATCATGCCGCCGTATGGCGGGGTGCCGGGTGCTCCCCACGCCTGAGGCTGAAATACTGATGTCGTGACCGCTGAGAGCTTCTATGACCAGGTGGGTGGCCACGAGACGTTCTCCAAGCTCGTCCACGAGTTCTACGCGGGCGTGGCCACCGACCCGACGCTGAGGGCGCTGTATCCCGAGGACGACCTCGGGCCGGCCGAGACGCGGTTCCGGATGTTTCTCGAGCAGTACTGGGGCGGTCCGACAACGTACTCGGAGCAGCGTGGTCACCCGCGGCTGCGGATGCGCCACCAGCCGTTCAAGGTCACCCCTGGCCAGCGCGACCGGTGGCTCACGCACATCATGGCGGCGGTCGACACGCTCGAACTCTCCCCTGCCAACGACCTGATCCTGCGCGACTACCTCAACAGCGCGGCGCAGTCCATGGTCAACTCCCTGGACGACTGATTTTTCCTCATCCCTGCCGGGGTGGAGAATGTCCCGTTGTGACCCAAACGCAACTCGATGACCTGGTCCACGTGGGCTCCGGCGCGGACGCTGCCTGGTGGCGCTCCGCCGTGATCTACCAGATCTACCCCCGCTCCTGGGCTGACGGCAACGGCGACGGGATCGGGGACCTGCCGGGGATCACGTCTCGCCTCCCCTACCTCCGCGACCTCGGCGTGGACGCCGTCTGGCTCTCGCCGTTCTACGTCTCGCCCCAGGCCGACGCCGGATACGACGTGGCCGACTACCGCGACGTCGACCCCATCTTCGGAACCCTGGTCGACGCCGACACACTGCTGGCCACCGCCCATGACCTCGGTCTCAAGATCATGGTGGACCTCGTCCCCAACCACTCCTCCGACGAGCACCCGTGGTTCAAGGCAGCGTTGGCAGCCGGACCGGGCAGCCCCGAACGGGAGCACTACGTGTTCCGTGACGGCCTTGGCCCGAATGGAGACCTGCCGCCGAACAACTGGCTGTGCGTCTTCGGTGGCGCAGCCTGGACCCGAGTCAGCTCGGAGGCCGGCAGCGGTGACACGAAGGGCCAGTGGTACCTCCACCTCTTCGACCCGAAGCAGCCTGACTTCAACTGGGACAACCCGAAGGTCCGCGACGAGTTCGAGGACGTACTGAAGTTCTGGCTCGACCGGGGCGTCGACGGCTTCCGGGTCGACGTCGCCAACGCCCTGATCAAGGCGGCTGGGCTGCCCGACTGGGATGAGCCGCTGCACATCCTCGGTGACGCCGTTGGTGTCCCGCACGATCACCACGGCAAGAAGCCACCGATGTGGGACCAGGACGGCGTACACGAGGTCTACCTGGCGTGGCGCCGGATCCTCAACTCCTACAACCCGATCGACGCTGAGGGCTACTCCAGCGACAGTGACCGCATCCTGTGCGCCGAGGCGTGGGTCGAGTCGCCTGAGCGTCTCTCCCGGTACGTGCGCCAGGACGAGATGCACCAGGCCTTCAACTTCGAGTTCCTGCAGGCTCAGTGGCGGGCCGGCGACCTGCGCGACGCCGTCACCAAGTCTCTCGCGGCAGCCGACTCGGTCGGAGCCCCCACCACGTGGGTGCTGTCCAACCACGACGTGGTGCGTCACGCCTCGCGGCTCGGGCTCCCCGTGGGACCGAAGCGCCCCAACGGAATTGGTATCGACGACCCCCAGCCGGACGCGGCTCTCGGCCTGCGCCGGGCGCGTGCGGCCACCGCCCTGATGCTTGCCCTCCCGGGCTCGTCCTACCTGTACCAGGGCGAGGAGCTGGGGCTGCCGGACTCCACCGACATGCCCGACGAATTCCGCCAGGACCCGACGTGGGCCCGGAGCGGCCACACCGAGCGGGGCAGGGACGGCTGCCGGGTGCCGATGCCGTGGGAAGGCGACCGGCCGTCATACGGCTTCGGCCCCTCTGACCGGACCTGGCTCCCGCAGCCGGCGTCCTACCGGGCTCTGGCCGTCGATCGTCAGGTGGACGTCGAGGGCTCGACCCTCGAGCTGTATCGCGCGCTGCTCGCCGCCCGTCGTGAGAACGGGCTCGGTACTGGTTCGCTGAGCCTGCTGGAGGGCTACTCGCGGGACGTCGTGGCTCTGGTCAACGAGTCGGCCGCGGGCACCCGTGTCGTGGTCATCACCAACCTGGGCGCGGAGCCGGTGGCCGTTCCGCCCGGCACCACCATGCTGGTCTCCAGTGGCCCGCTGACCCTCTCGGGAACGGTGCCCACCGACACGACCGTCTGGCTCACCGCCCAGCCATGAACCCACTCCGACCGTGACCTCATCTGATGACGTGGGGCCGTGACTACGCCTGATCCGTTGCCCACCACGGGCCGTTCGGCCGAAGCTCTGGCTCGTGGGCAGCGGGGCCCGATGAGCTCGACATACAGGTGGCTGACCGTGGCCCTCCTCGCGTTGGTCACCATCATCGCGTTCGAGTCCATGGCCATCTCGACAGCGATGCCGAGCGTCGCCAAGGACCTGGACGCCGTCCGCTCCTACGGGCTCGCCTTCTCGTTGATGCTCACCGCCCAGCTGCTCGGCATCGTGCTGGCCGGAGTCTGGTCGGACCGGCAAGGCCCCCTGCCCTCGCTGTTCGCCGGGCAAGTCATGCTGGCCGCCGGCTCTGCGGTGGCCGGCCTTGCGCAGACGTTCCCCATGCTCCTTGTCGGCCGCCTCATCGCCGGTCTCGGCTCAGGCCTGATCGTCGTCGCGCTGTATGTCGTGATCGGCCGCGCCTACCCCGACTCGCTGCGGCCAAAGGTGTTCAGCTGGATATCGGCCGCCTGGGTGCTGCCTTCACTGATCGGGCCCCCGATCAGCGGCTGGCTCGCCTCCACCTGGTCCTGGCGCTGGGTGTTTCTTATCGTGCTCGTCCCGATCGCCGTGACGTTCGTGGTGGTCCTGTCGCAGCGCGACCGGATCACTGCCGGCGCTGTGCCCCCGGACGCCGAGATCGGTGCTGGTGCTCGTTCTGGTGCTGGCCATGTTGGCCACCGCCAGATGGCGTTCCTCGGCCTCGCCGTTGCCGTCTCCGCGGGAGCGATGCAGTGGGGCGCGGATCAGCTGTCCACCTCACATCGGCTGCCGGTCGCCGTTGCCGTGCTGGGCTTCGTCGGGGTCGCCGTGATTGCGCCGCGCCTCCTCCCGTCGGGGACCTTGAGGATGGCGCGGGGACTCCCCTCGGTGATGAACAGTCGATTCCTGCTCACCGGGTCGTTCAACGGCGCCATGACCTTCATCCCGCTGATGCTCGTCAACGAGCGTCACCTCGGTCTCACCGCCGCCGGGTTCATGCTGACGGTCGGCGCACTCGGCTGGTCGTTCGGCTCATTCGTGCAAGGCCACCGCAGGCTGCACGACCGCCGTTCGGAGCTCGTCATCACCGGAGGCGCGTCACTTGCACTCGGCATCCTGCTGCTGGCTGCGATCGCCCACTTCGACTGGCACTACTCCCTCGTGGGCCTGGCCACGACATTGTGTGGGCTCGGCATGGGGTTGGCCATGTCCTCGACATCGGTGCTCTCGCTCGCGCTCTCCGCTGTCCGCGACCACGGACGCACGGCGTCCTCGCTGCAGCTCGCCGACGTTCTTGGCAGCGTGATGGGCATCTCGGCAGCCGGCGCGGTGTTTGCCGCGATGCATGATCCGCACGGCTCGGATGTGCCGGTGTTCGTCCTGATGTGGGTGATCCTCGCCGGTGTCGCGTCCCTCGTGGTCGCGGGCGGTCAACGAATCAGGACGTGCCCCGTCTCGGTCGAGAGCCGGGTCCAGTGACCATGGGCATAGACCTGAGCGCGTTCCGGCACCATGAAGCCCAGGGCGTATGCCGCGAACGCGGCGCCCGACGGGATCGGTGGAGTCGTCTGGGTGTCGCGGGCCCACACGCGCTCCCGCAGGGCTGCGACCGCGTGCGCCCCCGAACCCTCCGGGCTGCCGAGAGCGATCTCGGCAATGCCTTGCATGGCAACAGTCTTCAGATCCGCGACGCTCAGCTCCCCCACCTTTTCCCAGCCGCTGCGCGGAGGCGTCAACGCCGCCCAGCCGACACTGACGGTGGACGGCGGGATCGAGAAGGCCGAGATCCCCTTTCGGGCGAGACGCTCGGACACACTGGCCAGCGACACCGTGACATCCAGGTCGACCGGCTCGCCGAGGGCAATCACCCGCAGCCCGATGACTGCACCTTCCGTCATCAGCCCGCGCCCCGGAAGGACGCCCACATAGGCCGCGAGCGCCATACCGTGTGACTGCAACCGGATAGCGCCGTCGGCGTCAAGGGCCCGGGCTCGGTTGACGTACGTCCTCAGGTCCTCGCGCGTGTATGAGTCGGCGAACAGCAGCTCGCTCATCAAGTTGCCTTCTGACGCCAGCGGAAGGGCACCGGATCGCCGGACACGCTCTTGAGCACGGCCCGCTCGTCGGGGCGCAGTCGGCGAGGGCTCGCCCCGGCGAAGTCGTAGGCCACCAGCGTCGTCTCGGCCCGGGCATACATGGTCGTGCCGATCTCGGCCGGATCGCGCACCTCGTAGGCAAGGTCGAAGCTGGCCCCCGAGATCTTGGTGGTCCACATGTCCACCCTGATCGGCGCGTGACGGAAATCCAGCGGGGCGAGGTACTCGATCTCGTGACGGGAGACCACCACGCCCTCGTCGAGCAGGGACCGATCCGGGCCGAACCACGCTTCGAAACCCACGACGCGGGCGTCTTCGAGCAAGCGCAGGAACTGGACGTTGTTGATGTGCCCGTAGGCATCCATGTCGGACCATCGGAGCGGGACATCGACGTGGTAGGGGGGCTCACTCATGGCGCCATCATCGCAGCCGCGGATATGGTCACCTCCGTGACCACCCCCGAGAACCGCGCCATCGTCGACCCCCTCGAGGACCTGCTCGACGTCCTGGACCTCCAGCCCGCCGGCCCAGATGTCTTCACCGGGCGCAGCCAGCCGATGCCACATGGCCGGGTGTTCGGGGGGCAGGTGCTCGCCCAGTCGGTGATCGCCGCCGGCCGGACCGTCAACGACCTCGCCGACGCGGCGGAGCATCCACGCCGGATCCACTCGCTGCATGGCTACTTCTTGCGCGCGGGCGACTCCAGCGCGCCGATTCGCTTTGTCGTCGAACGACTGCGCGACGGGCACTCGTTCTCGGCGCGGGGCGTCCACGCGATCCAGAACGACCAGCCGATCCTGTCGGTGATGACCTCGTTCCAGACCGACGCCGGTGGGATGGACCACCAGGACTCGATGCCGGCAGCGCCCGACCCCGAGACCCTGCAGACCCTGGCCGAGGTCTTCTCCGGGATCGACAACCCGACGGCCACCTTCTGGTCCCAGGACAAGGCCATCGACCTGCGCCACGTCGAGGGAGCGATCTACGTCCGGCCGGGGCGACAGCAAGCGGCCCAGCAGAGCGTCTGGCTCAGGGCCATCGGCCACATGCCCGACGACCCGCTGCTGCACGCCGCGGTGCTCGCCTACAGCTCGGACTACTCGTTGCTCGAGCCGGTGCTTCGCCGCCACGGCCTCGCCTGGTCGGACCGACGTCTGCGGGCGGCCAGCCTCGACCACGCGATGTGGTTCCACCGACCCGGACGCGCCGACGACTGGACCCTTTACACCCAGTCCTCGCCCTCGGCATCGGGTGGGCGCGGGCTCGCGGCGGGCCGGATGTTCAACATGGACGGCGCCCTCCTCGCGACGGTCGCCCAGGAAGGCATGCTCCGCGTCAAGGAGTCTTGACGGCAGAAGTTCCTGACGGCAGACGGCCGTGACGGCGGCCACTGACGACGGGACTTACCTCCTAAGCGATCGCTTAGTAGGCTCACGGGCATGGCTGACGGACTCGACCTCGACGCGCTGTCGGGCTACCTTGCGCAGTTCAGCAACGCTCCAGACGGCGTGGAGCCAGGATCTCCGCCACGGTGGCAGGCCGAGCTGGTCGAGGGCGGCAAGTCCAACCTGACCTACCGAATCACCGACGGCCTGCACGACTGGGTCCTGCGCCGCCCGCCGCTCGGACACGTCCTGGCAACGGCACACGACATGGCCCGCGAGTATCGCGTGATGTCGGCTCTCGCACGGACCCCGGTGCCCGTGCCGGGGATGGTGACGCTCTGCGAGGACGCGAGCGTGATCGGCGCGCCGTTCTACGTCATGGAGTTCGTCGAGGGCGCGATCCTGCGACACGCTCAGGACACCGCCGACCTGGACGACGGCGGCCGAACTGCGTTGGCAGAGCAGCTGATCGACACCCTGGCCGACCTGCATGAGGTGGACCCTGCCCAGGTCGGACTCGACGACTTCGGTCATGCCGAGGGGTTTCTCCCGCGACAGGTGCGTCGCTGGACCCAGCAGCTGGAGCGGTCCCGGACCCGCGACATACCCGGCTCTGACGAGCTCGCCTCCGGGCTGGCCCAACGTGTTCCGGCCAGCCAACGAGCCAGCGTGGTGCACGGTGACTACCGGCTCGACAACGTCATCGTCGGACCCGACCAGAAGATCCGGGCCGTGCTGGACTGGGAGATGGCCACGCTCGGTGACCCGCTGTGCGACCTGGGTCTGTTGCCGGTCTATGCACTGCCCGTGCCCGGGATCGCCGGCATCGTCTCGGACGGCATGGGGCCCCACAACGGCTTCCCTGCCATGGAGTCCCTCATCGAGAGGTATGCCGATCGCTCGGGTCTGGATGTCAGCGGGCTGTCCTGGTACACCGCACTTGGCTACTACAAGCTTGCCGTCATCTGCGAGGGCATCCACTTCCGCTATGTCGCCGGTCAGACCGTGGGCGCCGGTTTCGACCAGATCGGCAGCATCGTCGAGCCACTGATCTCCGCGGGCCGTGAGGCGCTGAGCTAGTCATCCAATCTCCTTTGTTATCAATACAACTCATCGCAGTATTCGTCATCAGCCCTTGGAGGCATCTGTGAACAGCACCACCCAGCGCACCGCGATCGTCACCGGCGCGGCCCGCGGCATCGGCGCCGCAACCGCGATCCGTCTCGCCAAAGACGGGCATGCCGTCGCCGTCCTGGACCTCGACGAGGCATCGTGCGCGGGGACGGTGTCGGCGATCACCTCGTCCGGGGGCCGTGCCATCGCCGTCGGTGTCGACGTGAGTCAGCCGGACCAGGTCGAGGCTGCCGTCGCCCGGGTCGCAGCCGAGCTCGGGGCGCCGACGATCCTGGTCAACAACGCCGGCATCATCCGCGACAACCTGATCTTCAAGATGACCATCGAGGACTGGGACGCCGTCCTTAACGTGCACCTGCGTGGATCCTTCCTGATGACCAAGGCGGTGCAGGCCTACATGACAGCCGAGAAGTATGGCCGGATCGTCAACCTGTCCTCGACCTCAGCCTTGGGCAACAGGGGCCAGGTGAACTACTCGGCCGCCAAGGCGGGGATGCAGGGCTTCACCAAGACCCTGGCGATCGAGCTCGGACGATTCGGCGTGACCGCCAACGCGGTGGCCCCAGGCTTCATCGCCACCGATATGACCAGATCGACCGCCGAACGGATGAAGATCTCCTTCGAGGACTTCCTGGCCGGGGCCGCGGCACAGATTCCGGTCGGCCGCGTTGGCCAGCCGGAGGACATCGCGGCCACGATCTCGTTCCTCACCAGCGAAGAGGCCGGGTTCGTTTCGGGTCAGGTCATCTATGTGGCTGGTGGTCCCGAGGACTGATCCCGGGCATCAGGCAGAAGGAACGTCCGGGGTGTCGGGCAGGGATCTGCTGAGCCGTCGCATGCCCTCGAGCCAACGATCGGGGTGAGCCGCGCGCCCGGCATACATCAGGCCAACCTCAGCGTGGGGCAGAACCAGGAACCGCCCCTCCTCGATCGCAGCCAACAACGCGGACGCGACATCTTCAGGCACGAGCGCCGACTGGCCCATGAGCGCTTTGCCTGCCGGCCCGGAGTCCTCAAGCATCCGCGTTTGCACCCCTTGCGGGCAGACGGCATGCACGCGCACGCCCGCGTCGGCATAGGTCACCGAGAGCCACTCGGCGAAGGCATAGGCGGCGTGCTTCGTGACGGCATAGGGCGCAGCACCGGGGATGGTGAGCAGACCGGCTGCCGACACGGTGGAGATGAACATGCCATGCCCTTGAGAAACCCATTGCGGTATCAGGGCTTTGGCTGCGCGCACGTGCGCCATGACGTTGACCTGCCACGACATCTCCCAGGCATTCTCGTCAGCATCGACCATCCCTGGACGCGCCACCCCGGCGTTGGCGCAGTAGACGTCTACGGACCCCGCGAGCTCTCGGGCCGTGCCGATCAACAGCTCGACGCCGGCCTCGGTCGAGGCGTCGCAGGTCACCGCGATGCCGCCAACCGCCTCTGCGCTCTCAAGCGCAGCGTCTGCGTCGAGGTCATTGACAACCACCCTCGCCCCCTGGGCCGCGAACATCCTGGCGTATGCCGCACCGATCCCCCGCCCGGCTCCGGTGATCACGACGACCTGACCGTCGAAGCGGCTCACAGACCACCGCCGAGGGTGACGCCGCCGTCGATGACGAGGGTCTGCCCGGTGATCCATGACGAGTCGCTGGACAGCAGGAACGAGACGACGCCAGCGATGTCCTCGGGAACACCCAGCCGCTTGAGCGGGTATCTCGAGGCGACCTTTTCCTCACGCCCTTCGAACAGAGCCTGGGCGAAGTGGGTCTTCACGACGCCCGGGGCCACCGCGTTGACGCGGACATCCGGGCCCAGCTGGCTGCCCAGCTCGGCCGTGAGATGGATCAACGCGGCCTTGCTCACGGCATACCAGCCCAGGACTCCGGTGGTGCGCAGACCGGCGATGGAGGCGACGTTGACGATCGCGCCGCCCGGGGCCTCTGGCGTGCCGAGTCCGGATCCAACGGCCTTCTGGATCCAGCTGAAAGCGCCGAGAACATTGACCTCCAGGACCTTGCGGGCGACCTCCGTGTCGGTGTCCAGCATGGGCCCGTAGGCCGGGTTGATGCCGGCGTTGTTGACCAGGAGGTCGAGGCGCCCGAAGGTTGCCCGGGCGGCCGCAACCACCTCCTCCTGGTGTGCCGGGTCATCAGCTCGGCCCGCGATGGCCAGCGCATGCGCGGGACCGCCGAGGGCACCGACGGCCTCGGCGAGGGCCTCTGGCTTGCGCGCCGTGATGACGACGCGAGCGCCATCGGCAACCAGTCGCCGTGCGATACCCAGGCCGATACCGCGGCTGGCGCCGGTGACGATCGCGACCTTGTTCTCGTGCGTGAGGCCCATGGGTCTGATGCTCCTTGCTGGCTAAGTTATCGCTCAAAGGCCGAGATCGCGGCCGATCAGCTCCTTCATGATCTCGTTGGAGCCCGCCCATATCTTCGTGACCCGGGCGTCACGCCAGGCCCGCGCCACGCGGTACTCGTTCATGAACCCGTAGCCGCCGTAGAGCTGCACGCAGGCGTCGAGCACCTCGTTCTGGACCTGCGCCGACCACCACTTGGCCTTTGCCGCGTCGATCGCGGTGAGCATGTGCTCGTTATGGGCCTCGATGCAGTCGTCGACGTACGCCTGCGTCACCTCGAGCTTGGTCTGCAGCTCGGCGATGAGGAACTTGTTGTGCTGGAACGAGCCGATCGGCTGACCGAAGGCCTTGCGTTCCTTGACGTAGACGATCGTCTCGTTCAGGATCTGCTGCGCATGCGCGGTGTTGGACACGGCCGCGCCCACACGCTCCTGGGGAAGCCGCTCCATCATCGCGATGAACCCCCGGTCGACCTCACCGATCACATTCGCCCCGGGGATTCGCACATCGGTGAAGAACAGCTCGGCGGTGTCGGACTCGTCCTGGCCGACCTTGTCGAACTTGCGGCCCCGCTCGAAGCCGGGCATGCCGGCCTCGACACCGAACAACGTGATGCCCTTGGCGCCCTTGTCCGGCGAGGTCCTTGCCGCGACGACGACGAGATCGGCCTGGTAGCCATTGGTGATGAAGGTCTTGGAACCGTTGAGGATCCAGTCCTCACCGTCGCGCACCGCCGTGCTCTTGAGAGCCGCCAGGTCCGAGCCGCCACTGGCCTCGGTCATCGCGATCGCGGTGATGATCTCGCCGGTGCAGAAGCCGGGCAGCCAGCGTTGCTTCTGCTCCTCCGTGCCCAGGTCCACCAGATAGGGGGCGACGCAGTCGGTATGGATGCCGAAGCAGGAGGACGCCGCGGCGTTGAACTTGGAGAGCTCCTCGGCGAAGACCGCGTTGAACCTGAAGTCACGGGCCTCCGAGCCCCCGTAGGCCTCGGGGACCTCGAGCCCGAGCAGGCCCTGCTTGCCCGCCTCGATCCAGACCTCGCGATCGATGCTTCGGGCGTCGATGAACTGCTGGGCACGAGGCTTGAGGCTGCGTTCGACGAACTCGCGAGCGGTCTCGCGGAATGTCTCGTGGTCAGCGGTGTAGACGTTGCGTGGCATGTCATCCTCCGGGTCGCTAAGCGCTTGCTTAGTTTCGATCAGCTGCGGCATGCTGTCAACCATGACCGCGTCATCGGCGCCGGCCACCGGCCGCCACACTTCGGACTCCGTCCAGCGCTCAAGGGACTCCGTCCAGCGCCTCATGGATGCCGCCGTGGATGCCTTTGCCGACAAGGGATTTCACGCCACCAGCACCCGCGACATCGCCGCACGGGCCAACATGAGCCCAGCCGGCGTCTATGTCCACTTCGCCAGCAAGCAGGATCTGTTGTTCCAGCTCTGCCAGCGTGGACACGTCCTGGCCCTTGAGATCGTGACCAGCGCACGTGACAGCGCGCATACTCCCCCAGATCAGCTCGTGGCGATCGTCTCGGCCTTCGCCAGCTGGCATGCAGAGCAGTTCCGCACGGCACGGATCGTCCAGTACGAGTTCTCCCACCTGACTCCCGAGCATCGCGCAGAGGTCCTCGCGGTGCGCAAGCAGATCGACGCCGTCGTCAGGGACGTCCTGCTGGCGGGTGTTGCCAGCGGAGACTTCGACGTCCCGGATATCACCGTGACGACGCTGGCCCTGCAGTCGCTGACCATCGACGTCGCCCGGTGGTACGGGCCCGGGGTGCGGCGCACGCCTCAGGCGATCGGCACGGCGTACGGCGACCTCGCGCTGCGGCTCGTCCGCGCCTGAGCCGGCCACGCCCGGGCCCTGACCAAAGGGTCGTACAGGGGGTCAGCCGCGGGCAAGCTTGCGGTAGGTCACGCGGTGCGGCCGGGCGGCGTCAGGGCCGAGACGCTCGACCTTGTTCGCCTCGTAGGACTCGAAGTTGCCTTCGAACCAGTACCAGGCGCCCGGGTTATCCTCAGTGCCCTCGTAGGCGAGGATGTGCGTCACCACGCGGTCCAGGAACCACCGATCGTGGCTGATGACGACGGCGCAACCGGGGAACTCCAGGAGGGCGTTCTCCAGGGAGCCGAGCGTCTCGACATCCAGGTCGTTGGTCGGCTCATCGAGCAGCAACAGGTTGCCACCCTGTTTCAGGGTCAGCGCCAGGTTGAGCCGGTTGCGCTCGCCACCGGAGAGCACACCGGTCATCTTCTGCTGGTCCGTGCCCTTGAAACCGAACTGCGACACGTAGGCGCGGGAGGGGATCTCGACATGGCCGACCTGGATGAAGTCCAGCCCGTCCGACACGGTCTCCCAGAGGTTCTTGTTCGGGTCGAGGCCGGAACGACCCTGGTCGACATACGAGATCTTGACCGTCTCGCCGACCTTGACGTTGCCTTCGTCCGGCTCCTCGAGCCCGACGATGGTCTTGAAAAGGGTCGTCTTGCCGACGCCGTTGGCGCCGATGACACCCACGATGCCGTTGCGGGGCAGGGTGAATGAGAGGTCTTCGATCAGCACGCGGCCGTCGAAGCCCTTCTTGAGGTCGTTGACCTCGATCACGGTGTTGCCCAGGCGCGGGCCCGGCGGGATCTGGATCTCGTCGAAGTCCAGCTTGCGGGTGCGGTCAGCCTCGGCGGCCATCTCCTCGTAGCGGGACAGCCGGGCCTTGGACTTGACCTGGCGGGCCTTGGCGTTGGATCGGACCCACTCGAGCTCGGCGGTCAGCCGCTTGGCGAGCTTGGCGTCCTTCTTGCCCTGGACGGTGAGGCGTTCGCGCTTCTTCTCCAGGTAGGTCGAGTAGTTGCCCTCGTAGGGGTAGAGACGGCCCCGGTCGACCTCGGCGATCCACTGGGCCACGTTGTCCAGGAAATACCGGTCGTGAGTGACGGCCAGGACGGCACCGTGGTAGGCCGCGAGGTGCTTCTCGAGCCACTGCACGCTCTCGGCGTCGAGGTGGTTGGTGGGCTCGTCGAGCAGCAGGAGGTCGGGTTTCTGCAGCAGGAGCTTGCACAGTGCCACCCGGCGGCGCTCTCCACCGGAGAGAATCGAGACGTCGGCGTCCGGCGGAGGACAGCGCAATGCGTCCATCGCCTGCTCGAGCTGGGAGTCGAGGTCCCACGCGTCAGCCGCGTCGATCTTCTCCTGGAGGTGGCCCATCTCCTCCATCAGCGTCTCGAAGTCGGCATCCGGCTCGGCCATCTCCTTCGAGATCGCGTTGAAACGGTCGACGTCGGCCTTGATCTGGCCCAGGCCCTCTTCGACGTTGCCGAGGACCGTCTTCTCCTCGTTCAGCGGCGGTTCCTGGAGCAGGATGCCAACGGTGTAGCCCGGCGACAGCCGTGCCTCGCCGTTTGATGGCTGGTCCAACCCGGCCATGATGTGCAGGATCGTCGACTTGCCGGCACCGTTGGGGCCGACGACGCCGATCTTGGCACCGGGAAAGAACGACATCGTGACGTCGTCGAGGATGACCTTGTCGCCGTGGGCTTTGCGCGCTTTGGTCATGGTGTAAATGAACTCAGCCATGGGCGTCAGGTTATCCGGAGCAAGGGGTCGCCTCCTAACTCGCCGGTTGGCGCAGCCAAGCTCGCCGGCTGGCGCACCCGACGCCCATCGCCGTGGGCATCCTCCTAGCGGCTGCCGGCTCCGACCATCTCGTAGGCGTCGGTGTCGGCGCCGGACACGTCGATCCCCCCAACTGCTGCACGCGTGGACGCCTCCGGGGACGCCTCCGTGGCTGGCTCGCCGTCACCGTCCTCCAGATAGTCGTCGTCCGTCATCGCGGCATCGCGATCCAGCTGGTCGGCTGCATCCTGGACCTCGGGGTCGGCCATCCGGTCGTTCTGGTTCAGCTGAGGCTTGGCCACCTTCACGAACTTCGTCTGGCCCCAGCTCAGGTCGTGTCCGACGTTGCTGGCATCGATCTCGACGGTGGTGCCGCTGCGCTCGCCATTGACCCACTGGTTGATCCTCATCCGCCCATAGACGAGCACGGGCTCGCCCTTCTTCAGCGAGTTCGCCAGGTTGACCCCCAGCGAACGGAAGGCTGTCACGTTGACGAAGTTCGTGCCGGCGTCGATGTACTCGCCGGTCTTGAAGTCCACGCGCCGCACGTTCGACGCCACCCGGAAGGTCACGAAGGGCACGTTCGCCTTCGTAGCCCGTGCCACGGGGTCGCCGACCACGTTGCCGCTGATCGTCACATAGGTCTCATTCATCGTCATCGCCTCATCTGTCTCATCGTCTGCTCGCCGATATCGGCGCGCGACTCCACAGTGGGTATTCCGACCGGCCGAGGACAGGATCAAGCGCGGACCTGTGGACGGTGGGACGGAGGGTTACGTGGTTGTGGACAAGCTGGCATTCACGCATCCGGACCGGAGCTGCCCGGAGTGTGGCGCCGGCTTGGGTCGATCGATTCAGATGTGTGTGCGCGCGGTCTCGAGGTGCTCCCGCGTCATGCGGTGCCGGTCGAGAACGTCTTGCACCGGTGCGACCAGGCGTTCGCGAGCAACCTGGGCCACCGCCTCCCGCAGACGATCGGCCACGAAGGCCTTGCGTCGCCGAGCGCCGATCCGGCCGATCGGCCGCACCGCGAGGGACAGCAGGAAGCCGAGGAGCAGCCCCCCGACCAACAGAAGGAAGGGGTAAGCCAGCGGTCCGATACCAGGCGCATCGACGTGCAACTGCAGCCAGTTGAGCACCGCCAGAACGGCGAGCCAGATGAAACCGGCGACAGCGGCGATGAACAGGACCCACTGCAGTATCCCGAAGACGTTCCACCACAACGGGGCGCGCTTGCGGAGGGAGGTGCCAAGAACGGCTTGGTCCAACGCATCGGCGAGGTCGTCGCGTGCCGGCGTCGCAGCATCGGTCACCGCGTCAGCCCACAGCTGCGGCAGTCCCTCACTGGCACGGTCCGCGAGCTCGCGCGCAGCCAGCGCCACGGCCGAACGCGCAGCCGGGGTCGCAGGCGGCAGTGACGATCGGCCCAGCACCAGACGAACGTCGGACTCCGTGATCCCGCCCGAACGGACGGACGCGCCCTGGTTCAGCCGGAGCAGCTTGAGCTGGGTAGGACGCAGAGTCCTGACCCAACGTGTCAGGGGCCAGCCGGTGCGCGCCCGAGTGGCTCGCCGATAGTCCCTCTCTACGGCGTCCAGGATGATCGGTATGCCGGCCGCGCGCTGGAGCGCGTCAACCAGTTTGGTGTCGGAATGACTATCAAGGCTGGGCTCGGAATCGGCGACACCGGAGCGCAACGCCGTTGCGACAGAACGCAAGTCGGAGTCCAGACGCCTCACCGCCGCGTTCTGGCTCGCGACAATCTGAGAGATCCGGTGACGTAGATCGACGATGCCGCTACCGTCCGCAGCCGACGTGGTGATCACCTCGGGGTCGAGGACGCCATCCAGGCCAAGCAGCCGAACCAGGTCGTTCCGGCACGCAGCGAGCATCTCGAACGACAGCCGATCGGCCTGGTTCATGACGACGATCGTCACGGTCTCCTGAGCCGAGAGCCGGGCGATGTACTCCTCGTGCAGGCGGGCGTCGGCATATTTCTGGGGGTCGGTCACCCAGATGAAGACGTCGACCAGGTCGAGCAGACGGTCGGCCTCCAGACGGTGGGCCTCCTCGTACGAGTCGAAGTCGGGCAGATCCAGCAGTACCAGCCCATCGAGCTCAAGTCCGGGCGCGGGCTTTTCGTTCACCACGTGACGGGTGCCGACCTTGAGCCAATCGAGCAACGCTGACGCGGACTCACTCCCCCAGACCGCAGCGGTGGGCATGGACGTCGTCGGACGACGGGCCCCCACCGTGGCGACTTCAGACCCGACCAGCTGGTTGAACATGCTCGACTTGCCGCTGCCCGTCGCCCCCGCGAGCGCGACGACCGTGTGTCCGCCGGACATGGACGTCCTCTTGGCGGCCTTGATGATGGCGGCCTCTGCGCGCTGAACGCCACCCGCGGGCAGCCGCTCGACCCCGGATGCCAACGCCGACATCAAGGCATCGGCTCGGGCGCGGACCAACCCGACCGACGCCTCAGACGCCGGCTCGACCCACGCTTCGGACGCCGACATCACCCCATCCGAGAGAGAGGCCACCGAGGACTCCTTGTCCGTAGCTGCCCGAACGCCCCTGTTGGCGGAACCCCTCTTGGCGGCAACCTTGCTCGCCAGGTTCCCTTGGGCAGGAACCCTCTTGGTCCCCCCCCGCTTCGCCGCGCTCATGTCGCCGCCTCCACTGTGGCCAAGGCTGCCCTGAGCCGATCTTCCTGACCTGCGGAGACCGCGAAAACGGCAACCGCTGCGTGCATACGCGCCTGCTCCGCGGCATACAGGTCCTCGGTCCTGGCCATCAGCTGGCCACGGGCCTTGGCAGCCAGGTCACGAACGGACTGGTCACCGAATATGGCCTCAAGGATGCGCTGGGCCAGGACCGCTGAACCACCTGCGATGCCCACCTCGCCGCCAGTGATGCCGCCGGTCTGGCTGAACACCAGAAGCACGAGGATCACGCCAACACCGTTGACACCAAAGGAAAGCACGCGCGCAGTGGTCCGCCGGTCGCTACCCTCGGCGCGGATCATCTCGAGGACCTCGCCCTGCCAGTCGCGCACCATTCGCTCGACCGTGGCGACGCCACCTGGCTCAGGCTTGGCCAGCTCTGGGTGTGCGGCCACCAGCTCGGGACCGCCGGGCATCTGACGCCATCGTCGAAAGATCGTTGCCGCGGCGCCGCGCCCCTGTTCCGTCAACAGCTCGGCGACACCGGACTGCAACGCCTCCCCCAGGTCTGACGTCGGCGGCGGATTGCCTTTGATTGCAGCGGTGATCCGGTCGCGCAGCCGTGAGATACCCGCCTCAACCTGACGCAGGAACTCTCCGGTGCCGACGAACTCCTGCCAGCGGGCCAGAACCTCGCCACGCAACAAGGTCCCGTCAGCCATGGCGTGCTCGACCGCCTTCAACGCGTCGACGTAACCAGCCGTCACCTCCTGGTGGAGAGCCGCCGTGGCCGCGTTCTGCTCGGCGGTCGCGGCCGAGAGGGTGAGGACACTCTCATGCATGGAGGCCAGCGCACCGGTCAGCGTCCGGCGCACCACGATCGAACGAGCCTTGCTATCACGTGCGAGCGCCGACAACCACGAGCGCAGCCGGGCGATCTCATGCCCGGACAGCAGACCCTCGTCTGTCAGCGTCGTCTCGGCGACGGTGAAGATCGGGGCGCCGGCCAGTCCCTGCGCGCGAAGCATGGACGCCAAGTGGGTGCGGATCTCGTCCATGGCCTCGCGCGGCACCCGGTCCAGCACGATGGCGACCGAGGTGCCACGCGCAGATGCTCCGCGAAGGAGCTCCCAGGGCACAGCGTCGGCGTAGCGCGCGGCCGTGGTGACGAAGACCCAGAGGTCAGCGGCCGCGAGAAGCTGGCGAGCCAGAACCCGGTTCGTCTGAACGACCGAGTCGATGTCCGGCGCATCGATCACTGCCAGACCAGGCGGCAGTGTCACGGATGCGACGAGGCGGAGCGCGCCGTTGTCGGCGGTCGCGCTATGGACCCCCGTCACCCGATCGAGACCCGGCAGGACTCGGCTCCCGCTGAACCAGCCGGCCTCGTCGCGGTGATGCACCAGAACCGGCGACCGCGTCGTCGGGCGCAGCACGCCGCTGCGGCTCACGACCGAACCGACCAGCGAGTTGACCAGTGTGGACTTGCCGGCGCCGGTCGATCCTCCAACCACTGCCAGCAGGGGTGCGTCCAGCGATGTCAGGCGCGGAATGACGTAGTCGTCGAGCTGTTTCAGCAACGCGGACTGCGACACACGGGCCTCGGCGGCGTCGCGGATTTCAAGAGGGAACGCGACGTTTTCGACCTCGATCCGGAGCTGCTGGACAGCACTCAGCAGTCCCGCGTCATCAGCCCCAACCGTCACAAGCCGCAAGCCTGCCTTGTCCACTGCCTCTATCTCAAGCCGGGGCGGCAAAAGTCGCGAGATTTCTGGGTTCTGCGGGGCGATCCAGACACCCTGCCCCGTGGGGAAGCACCACCGCCACCCTGTATGTCGCTTGCTCCCCTACACTTCTCGCGTCGCCTGCGCCCGCCGTGGGGGACATGCCCCCGTAGCTCAGCGGATAGAGCAAGAGCCTTCTAATCTCTAGGTCGCAGGTTCGAGTCCTGCCGGGGGCGCCACCGGGAGAAACCACCGCTGACCTGTCCCCGGCGTCACGCCCCGGAGGTTGGTGGGAACCGCCGTCTAGTGTGGAGTCCGTGACCCAGAACACCAACCAGCGCGCGACCAACGACCGGATCGTCTGGATCGACTGCGAGATGACCGGACTCAGCCTGACCACCGACGCGTTGATCGAGGTGGCGGCACTGGTCACCGATTTCGATCTCAACCAGCTCGGCGACGGCATCGACCTGGTCATCAAGCCACCGGCCGAAGCGCTCGAGCAGATGGTCGACTTCGTCCGTGACATGCATACCTCCAGCGGTCTGCTCGATGAGCTTGCCGACGGCTTCACGATGGCCGAGGCCGAGCAGCAGCTGCTGACCTACGTGCGCGAGTGGGCGCCGGATGCGGTGAAGGCCCCTCTGGGCGGCAACACCGTGGGGACGGACCGCGGGTTCCTTGCTCGCGACATGCCCGAGCTCGAGTCGCACCTGCACTACCGGATCATCGACGTCTCCTCGATCAAGGAACTGGCCCATCGCTGGTTCCCCCGGGCGTACTACAACTCCCCCAAGAAGGTCGGCGGCCACCGGGCTCTCGCCGACATCCGCGAGAGCATCGCAGAGCTGCGCTACTACCGCGAGGCGGTCTTCGTGGCGCCTCCCGGTCCCGATTCCGAGACCGCAAAGGCGATCGCGGCACGTTACGAGATTGGCCTCGACCCGGCCTGAGGCTGGCGGCCGGGGTTCCGGCACAAGCACCCGTCCGGAACAGGTACGATGAGCGCCGCTGAACGCGACCGTCGTCAATGGCGGTCGCTCGGCATGGTGGGTGTAGCTCAGCTGGTAGAGCGCCGCCTTGTGGTGGCGGATGTCGCGGGTTCAAAACCCGTCACTCACCCGTATGTTTCGTGGGCCGGTGCCCCCTCGCGAGGGGGCACCGGCCTACGAACGTTTTGCCAGCCTTTGGCGCAGGTGAGGCAGACCACCAGCAGTGGAAGGGTGTGACGACCCGCCCGCTGGGGTGTCCGTTTGACGCGGCTGCACGGGAATCTCCACCAGGCAGGTGTTACGGGACATGCCAGCGCGCGCTCGGTCTCTGACCTGCGAGGTTCTCGCAAACCGTTCGCTGGTCGGGACTCACTCCCATGCTTGATATGTGGGTGATCTTTATGACATTCGTCGCAGTCGCGCCCAGATGAACCTTCTGTCGGTCTGCTTACACCTGCCAGCCGAGTCGAGGCCATAACGCGGGGCATCGACGCACCGACATACAAGACGATCATCGAGCCCTTCCGGATCCACTCGGTGGAGCCGCTGCGGATGACCACACCTGAGCAGCGCAAGGTGGCGATTGCCGCGGCCGGCTACAACCTTTTCAAGGTGAACGCGCAGGACGTGCTGATCGACCTGCTCACCGACTCGGGCACCGGCGCGATGAGCCGCGACCAGTGGGCCGCCATACAGCATGGCGACGAGTCGTATGCCGGGTCGCCGTCCTTCTTCATCTTCCGCGATGCTGTCCGCGAGCTGTTCCCGTTCGAGCACGTGCTCCCCACCCACCAGGGTCGAGCGGCCGAGAAGATCATCTTCAGTGTGCTCGGTGGAGCCGGCAAGGTCATCCCGAACAACACCCATTTCGACACCACCCGCGCCAACGTCGAGGCCTCGGGGGCAACGGCCGTCGACCTGGTCATCGCCGAGGGCCGCGACCCGCAGGCCGTCCACCCGTTCAAGGGCAACATGGATATCGAGGCGCTGGAGGCGTTGCTGCGCGAGCGCGCGGATGACGTCCCGGTCGTCTTCGTCACGATCACCAACAACAGCGGTGGCGGGCAGCCGGTGTCGCTGGCCAACCTGCACGCTGTCCGCGACGTGTGCGACAAGTACGGCAAGATGCCACGTGACCTCGTGCAATGCCACTGCGCAGTGTCATCCCTTGTGATTTCGCCGTGGATGCGAGCCGATGCGGTTCCGAGAAAGTCGGGAGCATCGGCCTAGAACGTGGCGTGCGGGGTTAGCGGTCTGGGGCAGCGTTACCGGCCGGGACCGGGCAGGATCGCCGGTGCGGGCAGGGGCGCTGTCGGTTTGCGCGCCCTGACCTCACCCGCGTAACCGCTACACCGCGCCTCAGGACTTGACCCGATCGGGTCTTGACCACGTCGTGATGCCTCGTCGTGACGGTGTGCACCCGACCAAGGTCCGTCTGCTGGAACATCAGAGCGCCCCTGCCGTAAGGCAGCCGTAACCGAGGACCCGTTGCGCGCGTGCCCCGGCTCGCCTTGACTCGTAGAAGAGCCAGCCGGACGGCCGGCAGACGGAAGGAAGAGGATCATGCGCAAGAAACTGGCAACGACAACAGCCGCCGTGGGCGGGATGCTGGTGGCGATGATTTCGGCGGCGGCGCCCGCGGTGGCCGGGGTCAGCGGGCCCGCGTTCTACGTGGACGGCGCGCTGTACCGGACGGTCGCCACCCCCACCGACCTCTCAGGCACGAAGGCCCCGGCCGGTTCCTGGGACCTCATCTACGACTTCGGCGGGGTGCAGCCTGCCGTTGCCACCGCCGCGCCGGGCGACCCGGACTACAACGGCGGCCGCTGGCAGGTACACGCGCTGGCCTTCCCCACCGGGTACCCCGCGGCCGTGGCATCCGGAGACGCGGACCAGGATGGCGTTCTCGACTCCGATGCGGAGATCGCCGCCGCCATCGCCGCCGGGACCGCCGTCGACGTGGGCGTGGTGAAGCAATTCGTCTGCCCGGTCATCCCACAACCGCGCAACAGCTGAGAGCCCGCGACCTCGGTTCGGAGTCAGTAGCCGATCGGTATCGGATGGCTCCTGCAACAATTCGCGACGACTCTGGGCGTCGCGGAGAACCCGTCCGGGCAGGACCGGGCTGGACGCCATCAGGCGTACAACGTCGGGTCGGGCATCGTCTCCACCGTCGGAGATCTGGCCCGGGCGTTGTCCATCTCACGGAACGGGCCGCCTCCTGTTGTGACTGGAGAGTACCGGCTGGGTGACGTCCGCCACATCACCGCATCGCGCGAGAGGATTCAGGGCGAGCTCGGTTGGCGCGCAACGGTTTCCCTGGCAGACGGTGTGTCCGGGCTGACCTTCGACTAAGGACTCGGAACGCTGTGGTCAGGCCGGTGGGTGCGTTGGCAGCTCGACGTCGAAACGGCATCCGCCGTCGACGTTGGCCACGGAGATCGACCCCGCATGCGACTCGATCACGCCACGGGCGATGGCCAGCCCAAGTCCGGCTCCGGCGTCACTCGTACCGCGCTCAGGCTCTCCTCGCCAACCGATCTCAAAGACCCGCGCCAGGTCGTCATCCTCGATGCCGCCGCACCCATCGGTCACGGCGAGCCGCGCCCGACCGTCGGACGCCCGTACCGCGCTGACCACGACCCGTCCATGCTCGCGCGTGTGGCGGACGGCGTTGCCGATGAGATTGGACAAGGCGCGCGCGAGCTCGTCCCCATTGCCTTGCACCGCAAGCCGATCGGCCTCGTCGGCCACTTCCAGGACGAGGTCGACGTGCCGACGCCGGGCTTGCTCGCGTGCCTCGCCCACGACGTCGTAGGCCAGCTCGACCAGGCTGAGCGGACCGCGTGTCTGTGCTGGCCGTGCCGGTCCGGCGTTGAGACGTGAGAGCTCGAACAGATCACCCACCAAGCTATTCATCCGCTCGACGGTCTGGCGCATCTGACGCAGCGCCGCGTCCTGATCCTCGATGACGCCGTCCTCGAGTCCCTCGGTCAGAGCCCGCAGCCCGGCCAGCGGCGTTCGTAGGTCGTGCGACATGAAGGCGACCAGCTCACGACGGCTCTGTTCCAACGATCGCTCGCGCGCGCGAGAAAGGCGCAGGCTCTCCCGCGTCGTCTCAAGCTCGGTCGCCAGGGCGGTGATCTCCGCAGGCGCCGACGATCTGCTGTGGCTCGCGGACGCAGAGGAGCTGCCACCGCCAGCGGGTGCCGACGCGACATACGGACCCTCCGCGAGTCCACGCAGCGCGCGTGTGAGCTCCCGGGAGCCGGAGGCCACACGGCGTCCGAGGGCATATGACAGAGCGACAGCCAGGACCGTGGAGAACCCGAGAGCGACCGAGACGACCGTGGAGTCGTGCTGGCTGATGACCATCCGGTTGACGTTCAGTGCGACCGCGGCCGATACCGCAGCCACCGGCGCGAGTGCTGCAACGACGATCGACGACAGAAGCGACCGACGACGAATTGCCTGCAACACCAACGCTCCGAGCAATCCGGTGAGGAAGACCGCTCCGGCCGTGAGCCCGAGGATCAGCTGCATGTCCTTGCTCACGAGCTCACCTCCCCGGCGAAGCGATAGCCGCTGCCGCGAACGGTCAGCACGAGCTGAGGGTCAGAGGGGTCGAGCTCGATCTTCTCCCGCAGACGGCGGACGTGGACCGTCACCGTCGACGTGTCGCCGAAGTCCCACCCCCAAACCCGGCGCATCAAGGCCTCCTTGGTGAACGCCTCATCGCGGTGGGTCATCAGGTAGGCCAACAGGTCGAACTCGCGATGGGTCAGACTCAGCGGCTCACCCCTGATCTGGGCGATGCGAGCCTGCAGGTCGACGATCAGATCACCGACGGCGATCGTGCGGGGCAGCATCGAGCTGACTCCCAGCCGCTCCGTGCGTCGCAGCAGCGCCTTGACGCGAAGGACTGCCTCACGGGGGCTGACAGGTTTGACCACGTAGTCGTCGGCACCGACCTCGAGCCCGAGAAGCCGATCCTCCTCGTCACCACGGGCCGAAAGGATGATCACCGCGGCGCCATCATCGTTGGCACGTCGGCGCTGCAACACGTCAAGCCCTGTCATGCCGGGCAGCATGATGTCCAGCATCACGACATCCGGCTTCCACTGTGTCCACTCCTGCAATGCGGTTGCTCCGTCCGCCGCGATCCGGGGTTCGAAGCCGGCCTTGCGCAGATACGCGGCCAGCACCCCGGACACCGTCGAGTCATCCTCTACGACCAGCACCTTCGCGACCATGACCCGAGCCTAGAACCACGAACGGCGCTTCGGCTGTCTCTCCCTCCCAGTTGAACCACCCGTAAGGGTTTCGTCATCGCGCCCGGCCTCCGCGCGGCTTCCTGCGGCCTTAGCGTCGAGACCATGAGCGCCGACATTGTCGATGTGATCCTGCGCTGTCTGGATGAGGCCGAGGCCCTGCCGTGGGTTCTGGCCCGTATGCCGTCGTGGGCTCGCGTGATCGTCGCGGACAACTGCTCGACGGATGGATCTCCGGACATTGCACGGTCGCTGGGAGCCACGCCTTCACGAGTCGACGTCCTGAACCGGCGGCACGACAAGAAGGGCACTGATCTATCGCTGCGGGCGTCATGTGCGCCGCCGGCGTCACCACTACGTCCCTGGCTGCCGGACACCACGATGTCACGACTGCGGCGCGCTGGTGTTGGCCGCCGCCCGTCCACTGGGAGCTCACGAACATTTAAGTGCCAGGGTCAGGCGGCGCGGCGCGCGCTGCACAGGCCAAGTGCGACCGCCCCTGCTCCGATCACGATGAGTGCCGGCACCAGCAGGAATGCGCTGTGCGGGCCGACCCGGTCGGCTAGCGCCCCCAGCAGGAATGGCGCCACGCCGATCGCGCCTCCGGCGCCGAGCGTCGCGCGGGCTTGGGCTTTGTCGGGCCGATCCTCCGAGGCTCGCAGTAGGAGCGCGATCGAGAGCGGGTACTGGGCGCCGTAGCCCAGCCCGGTGATCACGAGCCCGACCAGCGCGAGCGGCGTCGTCGTTGCCGACCACAGGATCAGCCAGCCGACGCCGGCGAGACCGAACGCAAGGATGAGCAGCTTCTCTGGGGAGCGGCGCGTTGAGATCGGGCCCACGACGAAGCGCGCGACGCTCATACCCGCGACGAGCCCAGCCACCGCGCCGGTCGCGATGCTGGGGCCGGCGCCGGTGCGATCGATCAGCAGGTCGGCTGCCCAGAAGGTCGTGGCGTTCTCGATCGCGATAGCGACAAGACTGCCGACCCAGAAGAACCAGAACGTGCCGGAGAAGCCGCGGCGGGCAGGCGCGGTGGCGGGGGCGGGCTCCGGGTCGCAGGGCTCACCGTCGGCCGGCGCCATGGCTGGAACACTCGAGGAGCCCAGCGCCCCGAGACCGGGCAGCGATCCGATGAGAACTGCGGCCACGCCGGCAAGCACGATCGTGACCGCCACCGCGGGCCGCCAACCCCAGCCCACTGCGACGCCCGCCCCGACCGCGAGCGGAGCGAGGAGTCCAAACGACGAACCGACGCCGTTGGCCTCGACCACCGCCGCCGCGCTCGCCTCGCTGTGGTGGAGCGAGAGGGCGGGCTGCGCGGCGGAGATGAGCAGGGTGCCGCCGATGCCGATGACGGCCACAGCGGGCAGGGTCACCCCGAGCGTGCGACCGGAGACCAGGATCACGACGCCGAGCGCGAGGACGCCGCTCGCGATGAGCAGCATGCCGCGCCGGCCGAACCGCTTCGCCATGCGCGCGCTGACGAAAGCGGTCGCCACGGTGCCAGCGGCCATCGCCGTCCCGTGCAGCCCTGCCTGGGCCTTGGTGATCCCCATCTCGCGGGCTAGCAACGGCACGCTGGGAGAGAAGCTGTACAGCAGCCAGCCCCACGCGACGAAGTGGGCGTACAGCGCGACGGTGACCCGGTCGCGGTGCAAACGGATGGGGGCCAGCGGTGCCACTGGCGCGCCGGTGTCAGGCAAAACGGTCAACGCTGTGGTCGACGCCCGCCACACAGCTCGCCCGGAGTACGACAGCCACCGTTGGGGCGCCGATCGCGGTGTTCGTCTCCAGGGGAATGCGTACTTGGGTATGGAAGGCGCCGACGCCCTCGGGGATGTAGTCCTTGAACAACGGCTGTTCCCTCCCCGGCGCAGCGTGAAACTCGACCTGACCCCTAACCTACCGAGATCTTCGCACGCTTCCCTCCACCCAAATGAACGCGCGCACTCCAGCTATAGCGCGCGTTACCTCGCAGTTGGAGATCCCTTTGCGAGGATCATCAGTCCGGGGGCCAAGGGCTTGTTCATCTTCTCAGCATCGCTCTGTCGTGCCGCTGTTGGAGCCCTTGATCATGTGCCGCACCGACTGTGGCGGTCCATCCCGATACGGACGACCTGCCGTAACGCTCACGGAGCCCGTCACGACCCTGTCCCCGAAGCGACTGAGCAACGGCATGGGCGTGTGCCCTATCGCAGCGAACCGTTGACCGTCATGCTGCGTCTTATGAAGGTGGCTGGCTTGGGGTCGGTGGTTCTGGTGGCTCTGCTCGGAGTCGCCGGGTGCACGTCCGGGTACGTGCCAGGAACGGCCGTGTCCACTGGCGCCTCGACCCAGCTGCCATCGGGGTCTTCCTCGTCGACACCCGTCGTGCCACGCAGCGGTCCCACTACCACCCAGGCGCTCTGTGACGGGGCCGCGCTGAGCCTTGAGGTCGCCGACGCCGAAGGTGGGGGCACCGGCCAGACCGCTGTGCTCATGACGGTGCGCAACCCAGGACCGACTGCGTGCATGCTCAAGGGTTACCCCCGCCTGACCGCGCTAGACGCTTCTGGCACGGTGCTGCCCTTCACGATTCACTATGGAGGCAGCCAGTCAGTCACCAACCAGCAGCCTGAAGCGGTGACGATCGGTCCCGGCGGTTCAGCGTTTGTCACCTTCGGCAAGTACCGGTGCGACGTCGGCGACAAGGCACAGGTCCAAGAGGTCAAGGTGATCCTGCCCAACACTTCAGCGCCTACCGTGCTCGACCTGACCGCCCTGAGTCACGACTTTGCTTTTTGCGGGCCGGGTGACCCAGGAAGCGAGCTTGCGGTCTCGCCCGTTGAGCCGACAGCGGCGAAGACGCGAAGTCACTAACTGGGCCGAAGACGCAGCCCAGCCGAACGGGGAAGAAACCCGACCGCCCGGCCCGCAGAACACGCACATCCGCCACGAGGGGTGTGCGTTCTGGTCCCGCCCGGGAACGAAGCCGACCATGTCGTGCCACGCCAGTTCAGTCTCCGAGTGAGCCCGCAACCGGTAACCCCCGCGCCCGGCTGCGGCAACTGGCCTGCCGCCGTGACCCAGCTCAACCAAGGCCGAAGAAGACCATGCACTCCTCGACCCCGGTGACCGTTACTTGCTGCGGCCACCCAGAGGCCGTCCACCTTTCGCGGGTGAGCCGTAGGTGGGCCATCTCGCCGGCAACGTCATCCCGCCGATCGGCGGTCACGCCGTTGTCGACGTACCCAATGGCCCGTGAGACACCCAACGACGCGTGGTTGTCGCTCCACGCCGAGGTGATCGCGAACCGAGCGCCAAGTGGTCCGAACGCGAGTGCCAGCACCGCGGCCCGCATCTGCTTGCCCAAACCGCGGCCCCTGACCGCGCCAGTCAGGAAGGAGGACGAGTCCACTGTTCGCAGCGTCGAGAAGTCATCGCCCTCCAGCCCCTGGTATCCCACCAGCTGACCGTCCAGGAAGACTCCGAAGCTCAGCGCCCACGACTCGGGGCGCCAACCGGCCCGTCCCCGCCAGTAGGTCTGGTACACCCCCACCCGTCGATTCCCGATCGGGTCGAGCCCGTCGTAGGTCGTGGACGACGGATCTAGCTCGACGTCCTCAGGGAAGATAGCGGCGAGTGAGCCCAGGTCAGCCTCCCTCAGATGCCGGAGCTCGAGGTCGGGGGTGGTCAAACGGATGTCGAACATCGGCCAGTCGCGATAGCTCACCCTTCGGACTCTAGGGCGTGCGCATTGTTCAACGGCTCAACCCGGAGCCGCCCGCCCGAAGTTCTGTCGGCACGGTCTTTGGCCAGCGGTCTCGATTTGGCTAGCGATCTTACGTTTCGCCGTGATCAGGTGACTGTCGGCGCGGTTGCAGGACCATCACCGGGATGCGCCGTTCCCCCGCCCGCCGTGCGTAGTGCCTGCGGGGCGGGTACACCGAGACGTCCAGTTCCCACAGCCGTTCGCGTTCATCGCCGTCAGCCTCATAGGCCTCCATCTCGTATCGCTGGCCACGAAAACCGACGCTGCACCGCGGGTTGGCTTTGAGGTTGAAGTACCAGCCCGGGTTGCGATGTTGGCCGTAGTTGGACGCGACGAGCACGATGCGGTCCCCGTCGGGCACACCGATGATCGGCAACGTCCGGGGCTCCCCGGAACGGGCACCTATCGCCGTCAGCTCAACGACGGGCAACCCGGTGAACGCGGAAGTGAGGGAGCGACGGCCGCGGCTGCGACGCAATACAGGACCGTCGAGGTGGTGCAGCACACGCGCGAACAGCCACGCCATTGGCTGTGCTCCGGCGAGCAGCCGAATCCTGCGCTGCACCGCGTTGGTTTGGTCGAAGCGGAAATCCCGGCCAATGTCATCAACCATCGGTGGAGCGTATCAACGCTCTGGCACCTCGCAGGATGTGTGCGCCCCCATCCGCTCGGTGGTCCATCACGCGGGCTCTGCGGATTGGTTGCCTTTGGCAGTCAGGGTGCGATCTGGGGCGGCGGCCATTTCCAGGCGGTTCGTGCGATGGCCGCGAGGAGTATCACTTCGACGAAGCTTCCGAGGAAGTAGTAGGCCCACGATTCGCCGATGCACAACCCGGCGATGGAGATCAGGTAGACGAGGCTGACCACGATGTTGACTCTTCGGTTGACTCGCGGTGGGAGAAGAAGTGACAGGACCACCATGAGGACTGCAGGCAGGACGTAGGCCAGGGCGAGGGCCAGGAATACCTGGTTGACCTCGAATCCCGTGGTCGCCACCTTGCCGTCGAGCGCTGCTTTGAGAACATCAGCGCGGAGGGACGCGAAGATGTCCACGTAGGCGAACACGAACATCATCGCGATCCACAGTGCGCTCAGCACGAGCTTCACATCGACGTGGGTGTCTTGGTACTGCCTGGTTGTTGTCGTCGTCACAGGGATCTGCTCCTTACCCGCCATATCGTCACGCCTCACGGACGGCCGTCTGCATGGTCCCGCAAGCGCGAACACCCGGCGAAGGGACGAAGGTCCCGGCTCTTCGCACCGGTAGCCCCCGACCGCTGACCGCTGTCAGCTGCGCGCCATGAAACACCCAATTCATCAAGCGTTGACATGGATCGCCGCCGCGGCCTAGCATCGGCCACATGCGAGCCATGATCGTCAAAGAGTTTCGTGAGCTGCGCCGCGACAAGCGCACCCTCGGCATGTTGATAGCCATGCCGCTTCTGCTGCTGGTGATCTTCGGATACGCGGCCAACTTCAAGGTCCCCACTGTCAAAGCCGCGGTGGTCGGAACGCAGGCCACGCAGTTCGCCGCGACCTTGCCGTCGTCGTTCTTCGACGTCACGCTGATCGAGAAAACAGACACCCAGGCCGACGCGGAACGGTTGCTGGAAAACAACACGGTCGACGTCGCCATCGTCACGGGTCAGCAGCCCGCACTCGCGCTGGTCGACGGCTCGAACCTCTTTGCCTCGCAAGCGATCGTCTCGGTCCTGAACAAGTCCGGCGACAAGGTCAGCAGTCAGATCCTCTACAACCCCGAGCTCAAGACCTCCTGGGTGATGGTTCCAGCCATCATCGGACTCATCCTCACGTTCATCGGCACGATCGTCACCAGCATCGGCCTGGTCCGCGAGCGCGAGACGGGCACCCTCGAACAGCTCGCCGTCATGCCGATCAAGCCGGCCACCGTGATCCTTGGCAAGATCTCTCCATACTTCCTGGTGGCCTCGATCGACATGATCATCATCACCGGGCTCGGCATGCTGCTCTTCAGCGTGCCCTTCAACGGCAACCCGTTCGTCTTCGTTCTCGGAGCCGGACTGTTCCTGTTCGTGGTGCTGGGGCTCGGCGTGTTCATCTCGACCATCTCGCAGACCACAGGGCAGGCGATCCAGACCGCGTTCATGTTCCTGATGCCACAGATTCTGTTGTCGGGCATGATCTTCCCACTCGACGCCATGGCTGCCGGCGTCCGGTGGATCGGCTACCTGCTACCGCTCACCTACTTCACGATGATCTCGCAGGGCGTGATGCTGCGCGGGGCGTCCCTGGCGTCCCTCTGGCTGCCGTTCCTCATGCTCACCGTGATGGCAGTGGTGGTATTCAGCGGCGCCACCCTCCGCTTCCGGCGCGACCTCGCACCAGGCCGCCGTCGTCACCATGGCACCGTCGTCGCTGAACCGTCCGGGGGGCAGGCCGGCAGCGAGGCGCGGAGCGGTTCATGACCTACGGCGTCCACTCCGCTGTCGTGCGGTTCGGTGACACCCTCGCACTCGACGGCGTGAGCCTCGAGGTGGAGCCGGGATCGGTGGTCGCCGTCGTCGGCGGCGACGGCGCCGGCAAGACCACCCTTCTGCGCAGCCTGGTTGGGAAGGTGCAGCTCGAGCGGGGTGTGGTCGATGCCCCGTCGCCCCAGGCGATCGGCTACCTGCCCGCCACCGCCGGCAGCTGGCCCTCGCTCACGGTCGCGCAGAACATGGACTTCGTCGGCGGCATCTACGGTTTGTCGGGCAAGGCACTGGTGTCTCGCCGGGATGAGCTGCTGGGCCGCGCCTCACTGCTGGACGTTGCAGACCGGCTGGCCTCACAGCTGTCGGGCGGTATGCGCCGCAAGCTTGGCTTCAGCATGGCAATGCTGCACGACCCGCCGCTGTTGGTGCTCGATGACACCGGCGTCGACCGGGTGAGCCGGGTCGACCTGTGGCGGCTGGTGTCCGAGGCGGCAGCTGCCGGCGCAGCCGTCGTCATGTCCACGACGTACCTCGACGAGGCTGAGCGGGCGGCAAGCCTGCTGGCCCTTGACGGTGGCCGGATGCTGGCCAGCGGCACGCTGCAGGAGGTGCTCGACTCCTTCGACGGTGCCGTCGCGCGCACCGCCAGCCCGCACCGGCGGGCCTGGGCGTGGCGGCGAGGGCGTGTTTACCACGAGTACTGGCCCACCACCGCCGAGGTGCCTGTCGACGCCGTGGCCGTCATCCCGGACCTCGAGGACGTGGTCATCGCCCTGTCACTACTCAGGGGACACGACCGCGAGATGGCGTCGTGACGGCCTTGGGCACGGCCTTGGGCACGGCCAAGGTTGACCCCGGCGTGCTGCTCCGGGCCGATCAGGTCAGTCGTACGTTCGGAGGGTTCGTCGCGGTCGACGACGTCACGATGAGCGTCGGGTCCGGGGAGGTCGTCGGACTGCTTGGCGCCAACGGCGCGGGCAAGACAACGCTGATCCGTATGCTGCTCGGGCTGATCGAGACCACGGCGGGCGACGTCGAGCTGCTCGGTGGTCCGCCCGACCGCGAGAGACGGAGCCATCTCGGCTACGTGCCACAAAGCCTGGGGCTGTATGGCGACCTCACCGTGCGGGAGAACCTCGCGTTCAGCACCCAGGCGTATGGGTCCGTTGCGCCGGACCTGCCCGAGGCACTTCGCGGGGCCGCGGACCGGCTCGTCGCGGATCTCCCCCTGGGCCAACAGCGACAGCTCGCCTTCCTCGCCGCGCTCGCACACGACCCCCAGGTGCTGGTGCTCGACGAGCCGACGTCCGGCGTCGACGCGCTCGCCCGGGCGGCGCTGTGGGACACCATCCACGAGCAGGCCGAGAAGGGTGTCGGCGTGTTGGTGACGACGCACAACATGCAAGAGGCCGAGCAGTGTGATCGACTGCTGCTGATGTCGCAGGCGCGTCTGGTCGCGCAGGGCAGCGAGGCCGAGATCATCGGCTCCACCACCGCGGTCGCCGTCCGCACCGACGACTGGGCCAGGGCGTTCGCAGTGCTCAACGAGGCCGGTCAACCGGTGATGTTGGCCGGGCGCGACGTACGCGTCGCCGACGCCGACGCCGACCAGGTACGCGCGGTGCTGGCCGGTGCCGGGGTGATTGCCGAGGTCGTCGGCGTGCCAGCCACCATCGAGGAACGGATGATGGTGCTCGCCCGCGCCCCAGAGTCGCTCTGATGCCGCCGCGTGGTCGACGTCCCGTCGGCGGTCCCGATCCCCGCGAGCAGATCCTGACCGCGGCAGCCGAGCTGTTCTCGGAGCTCGGCTTCGAACGCACCACGATGCGCGCGGTGGCAGCCAGGGCCGACGTCGACGCAGCGCTCATCCACCACTACTTCGTCAACAAGGAAGGCCTGCTTTCGGCGGCTCTCGTCATGCCGGTCGACGCAGGGGTGCTACTGGCCGGTCTTGATCAGGACCCAGAACACGCCGGAGAGGCGGTCGTCCGCCGGGTGCTGGGGTTGTGGGAAGGGGATCCGGAGACCCGCAGGCGGTTGCTAGGACTCATCCGGGTCGGCCTGTCGCATGACTACGCAGCGGGAGTTCTGCGCGATCTTCTGGGCCGCACCATCCTCACCGCTCTGGGGCGCGTGGTCCCGGATGACCACCGTGCACTGCGCGCAGCGCTGGTTGGTACGCAGATGGGCGGGCTGCTGCTCGGCCGGTACGTACTGGGGATCCCAGCCGTGCGGGACGCTCCCCCTGAGCAGCTCGTTGCCGCCATCGGCCCCGTGGTCCAGCACTACCTGACCGGCGCCATCGGCGGTGCGCCCGCGGCCAGCATCAACCAGCCTCACGGAACGGCGTGACCCAGGTCATGGCTTATGGCGGGGTCGGCCAGCCTTCGTCTTGGTGGGGTTGGGGGGAGGCGTCGTCTGTTTCTGGGTGGGTGAAGGCGTCGGCTTCGGGACTCCGTTCGAGGTGTAGATCACCACAGCAGTGCCGCGAAGTGCCCGATAGGCCGGTTGCGTGCCCACGGCCAGACCCGCAGGGAGGTCGGAGTTCACGGCGTACCCAACCACCGGCTTGAACCCGGCCGAGGTCAACAGCCCCTTGGCGTTGCTCAAGGACAGTCCGTAGACCCTCGGGATGGCCACGAAGTCGCCGGACTGCACCTTGCCGCTGGGGTCGGCGAAGTCGCGCAACGGCATACCGGCTGACGCGCGGTCCATGATCCGCTTCCAGATCGGCGCCGCGATGGTGGAGCCGAAGACCTCACCCCCGTAGAACCGTTTGCCGAGCTTGAGGTTGCGGAGCCTGGCCGTGTTGTTCTTGTCATCTGGGGTGCCGACCCAGACCGCAGTCGTCAGCTGCGGGGTGTAGCCGACGAACCAGGTCTCGTTGGTGAAGCCGTCCTGGTTGCCGGCCGTGCCGGTCTTGCCCGCCGCCGGCCGCCCGCCAGCAAGGCTGTTGCCGTAGCCCGTGCCATTCGTGATGACGGCCTTGAGGATCTTGGTGACGCCGTTGGCCACGTCCGTGTCGAGAACCTTCTTGCACTGGTTCTTGGGCAGAGCGAGAGCCTTGTTGTCGCTGGTTTTGATGGAGACCACAGGTGTGGGCGGGCAGTACGTGCCGCCGGAGGCGACCGTGGCGTATGCCGATGCCAACGTCAGCGGCGAGACGCTGTCCGAGCCCAGGGTGGTTGCAGACGGCCCTGGGGTGATCTGGTTTCCGTTGCCTTGGTGCAGCCCCATCTTGGTCATCAGGTCCCGAACCTTGCAGGGCCCGAGCTTGGCCACGAGTCCGGCGAACGCGGTGTTGACCGAGTGGGCTGCTGCGTCGGTCAGGCTGATCGGGCCGTTGTGGCTGCCCTCGTCGTTGTGGACGGCCCACGGTGAGACGATCCCGCACGCCTTCTCGGTGTAATCCTTTGGGTAGAAGTACGCCGGGTGCGTCGCATCGGCTGGGCGCGCGACGATGGTCGAGCTGATGGGCATACCGGACCGGAGCGCCTCAGCGACGGCGAACATCTTGGCGCTCGAGCCGAACGCGAACCCGCCGGACCCGCCATACCTCTGACCGACCGCCCAGTTCACCGATGTCTTGCCGAGGATCCCGCTCTTGAGCGAGAAGGTCGTGTTCTGGGCGATGGCGAGGACGTGGCCGGTGCCCGGTTCGACCACGGCCGCAGCGGCACCGATGTCCGCGGGGTTGCCGATCGGGACCTTGGCGGTGAGCTCTTGCTGAGCGGCCAGCGCCATCTTGGGGTTGAGGGTCGTCTGGATGGTCAGCCCGCCGCGGTTGATCTTGTCGAGGCGGTCCGCCCGCGTCTTGCCCAGAGCCGGCTGGTCCAGGAGCCACTCGCTGACGTAGCCGCAGAAGTACGGGTACGGCGAGAGCGCGCAGGAGCTCTGGGCCGGTTGGGGATGGGTCACCAACTTGGTCTTCTTGGCGGCCGTCCAGGCCTTGTTGGTGATCAGCCCTAGCAAGTGCATCCGATCCAGGACGATGTTGCGCCGGGCCAGCGCCGCGCCGGGGTGACGAATGGGGTCGGTCGTGCTCGGCCGCTGAACAAGCCCCGCCAGGGTCGCCGCCTGAACCAGGCTCAGCTTGGCTGCGCTCACCCCGAAGTAGTGCCGAGCCGCGGCCTCGACCCCGTAGGCCTGGTCTCCGTAGTAGACGAGGTTGAGGTAGCCCTCGAGGATCTGGTTCTTGGTGAGGTTCTTCTCCAGCGTGACGGCGTACTTGAGCTCCTGGACCTTGCGGGTGTAGCTCTTGGTCGTGGCGGCCATGGCGCCGGCCCGGTCGTTGTTGCGCAGGGCGTTCTCCTGCAGCGTGATCTTGACGTACTGCTGGGTCAGGGTGGACGCACCCTGGGTGTAGCCGCCGCCGAGGTTGGCGATGAACGCGCGCCCCACGCCATACAGGTCCACGCCACCGTGCTCGTAGAAACGGCTGTCCTCGACCGCAATCTGGGCTTGGCGCATGACCAGCGCGATCTGGGCCAGCGGCACGATGATGCGGTTCTCGTCAAACGGGGTGGCGATCACGGTGCCGTCACTGGCCAGGATGCGGGACTGCTGCGACAGCGGCGTCTGGGTGAACTCACTGGGTAGGTCGTCAAAGACGTGGACCCCCTGCCTGGCTGTGACGCCGGCGGCCCCGGCGACGGGCATCATCAAGCCCGCACCCAACAGGCCGAGCACCACCGCCGTCGCCAGGAAGGCTCCAAGCAGGCTGACGATGTTGGCGTATTTCGCAACGCGCCCTCCCATGTGTCAAGCGTAGGGCGGGCTGGTCAGCGGCGGGCAAGGTTCGTATCAACGTGCGGACAGGCCCGTCCGCGGTCGCTTTCGGTTTGTTGGGTGACTCAGGTGACGGGTGTGGCGGCTGGTTTGCCGAAGTAGTAGCCCTGTCCGCATTCCCATCCCTGGGCGCGCAGGATGTCAGCCTGCATCTGCGTTTCGATCCCTTCAGCGATGCCGGTCAGGCCCATCCCTTTGACCAGCCCGTTCAGACCGCCGGCCAGAGCATTGGCCTGACTGTCCCAAGTGGTGAGGTCGTGCACGAATCGCAGGTCGAGCTTGACCCCGGTCACCGGCAGGTCGCGCAGCACCGACATCGAGGAGTACCCGGTGCCGAAGTCGTCGAGGTGAATCCCGATACCGAGACGGCGCAGGGACGCCAGGGCAACGTGGGCAGAGTCGACCAGGCTCAGGACGGCGGTCTCGGTCACTTCGATCACGACCCGGGCTGGGTCGACCCGGTGTCTCACGAGAGTGTCGCGCACGTTTCTGAGCCAACCCGGGGCGGCCAGCTGAACCGCCGAGACGTTGACGCTGATCGGGCCAGGCAGCTCCGGACGGGCGGCCAGCATGGCGCAGACCTGGTCCAGAACCGCGGCGCCGAGGCCGATGATGAGTCCGGTCTCCTCGGCCACGTCGAGGAACTCCGCCGGGCTGAGCAGGCCACGGGTGGGGTGATTCCAGCGCACGAGTGCCTCATGTCCGACCACGTGGGCGTCAGCCAGGGTCACGATGGGCTGGTAGTACACGACGAACTCCCCCAGGGCGATCGCGTCACGCAGCTGGTCCTCGACGGTGAAGCGAGCCAACGCTTGGGCATGAACCAAGTCGTCGAAGAAATGCCAACCTCCCCGCCCTGTGGCTTTGGCGCGGGACAGGGCGGAGTCGGCGTCGCCCAGCAAGCTCTCCGGCGTCGAGATGGGGGTCGCGGTGGCGATGCCGATGGAAGCTGTCGGCATGATCCGGTGGCCGCGGACCAACAGGTCGGCCGCGATCGAGGCGGACACCCGTTCCGCGCAGTGCTCGACCGACAGGCCGTCCCGGAGGTCATGAACAACGATGACGAACTCGTCCCCACCAAAGCGTCCAACGCGATCTCCCGGGCGCAGGACCGAGACGATCCGGTCCGCCACGATGGCGAGCACCTCGTCGCCGGCGCCGTGGCCCAGGGACTCGTTGACGACCTGGAAGTTGTCCAGATCGACGAGCAGCACCCCGACCGAGGTGCCCAGACGTTTCGCGGCGCGCAGATCGAGCGTGAGGATGTCCAGGATCCACGCCCGGTTGTGCAAGCCGGTGAGCGGATCGTGGAACGCCTGGTACGCCAAAGCCTCCTGAGCATCGTGCTCGGCGGTGATGTCCTCCACCTGGACCATCAGCTGTTTCGGCGCGCCGTCGCCGCCGCCGAGCAGCACCGCCACCCGCCGCACCCAGACCGTGGCACCGTCGGCCCGCACCAGGCGGAGCTTCGTGACGCTCTTGTCGCTCGATCCGGTCATGAATCGGGCGCGCTCCCGGAGAGCTTCTTCGACGTCGTCGGGGTGGACCATGTCACGAATTTGGTGTGCCAGGAACCACGCCTCGTCATACCCGAGAAGGTCGCACAATGACTGGTTGACCACGCGGATGGAGCCATCAAGGTCTGCCAGCGCGATGCCGATGGAAGCAGACGCCAACACGGTGCGGACCAGATCCTCCGCTGCCGTCAGGCTCCGAGCGTTCTCGGCTGCCTGCTTCTGCTCGGTCACGTCGCGCGCGATCACGGATGCGCCCACGATCGTCCCGTCAACATCGCGAATCGGGGACACGCTGATCGAGACCGTGATCGATGTTCCATCCTTTCGCAGACGGATCGTCTCGAGGTGATCGACGCGCTGACCTGCCCCGAGCTTGGTCAGGATTGCCTTCATCTCAAAGGGACGATCTGCGGGAATCAGGCGGCGGACGAGCTTGCCGATGATCTCCTCGCTGGAGTAGCCGAATATCCTCTCGGCGGCAGGGTTCCAGTTCGTGACGATGCCGTCCAGCGTCATAGCCATGATCGCGTCGTCCGAGCTCTCGACGATCGCCGCCATCCGCTGGGCGGCCTCGAACGCCTGCTTCTGCTCAGGTGCGTCGTCCACAAGGGGAGGGATCATGTCAAGTGACACGCGGCTTCCACGCTTCAAGAGCTTCCGTCCTCCCTTCGGGGCGGCGGCAAGGACCCGCACAGTCAATCAGGTCCAGCGAGGGTTGACACGCGTTTGCGTGGTGACATCAGATGTGGGCTACTTCAAGAATATGGCGTAGGTGACCTACGTAGAAATACGCAAAAAACGCAGATCCGACACGCAGCGTTGCCGTTCTCGCAAAAGGGGACCCTTACGTGTTTCGCAGTACAGTTCTCATAAGTGATTCTGTTCAGTATCTGGTGTCGGTCCCCTCGCCAGAGTGAGCCACCTGTTGAGGAATCTGGATGTCTCGGGCACGGCTGAAAGACACAGGAATGCACGCAAAGGCAACTGGTCTTCTGCGCGAGGTGGAACAGCTTGCGCTGCCAACGGACGGCCCTCCGAACATCGACACGGTGCGCGCGTTGTGTCACGACCTGCGCCAGCCGTTGGCGGCCATCATGCTGCTGGCGAGCTCCGACGGCGGCGACGTCCGACGCCGCATGGACGGGATCCTCGAGCAGGCCCAGTGGTTGTCGGACATGGTCGAGGGTGTCCTCGGGGACGCTGCGGAGGATCTGCCGACCAACCTCGATGTCGTCGGGCTGGCATCGCGCTGCGTGCAGCTGGCGCAGCCAACGGCCAGGTGCCGGGTCAGTTTCTCCGGTGTCGGCCGAGCCCTGGCGGTCGCCGCTCCAGTCGCGCTCAGCCGTGCCGTCAACTGCGTGCTGGACAACGCTGTTCGTGCGGCCGGTCCCGGTGGGCACGTCACTGTGGAGGTGGCCACCACGGGCGCTGAGGTGACCATTCAAGTGATCGATGACGGCCCCGGGCTTGGGCACGTGCCCCCCAACAACTCGCTCGGGCTGACCATCGCCCGCGCCCTGGTCTCGGCCTGCGGTGGCACCTTCGAACTACGACCCGGCACCCTCTGCGGCATGGTCGCGGAGATCGTGCTGCCCGCGACGCGGAGCCCGGGCGGCAGTGGCGTCATGCGGCTTCTGCTCTGTGACGATCACAAACCGTTGCTCGACGCGCTGAGCATGGCTTTGAGAGACAGAGGGCACACGATCGTGGCAACAGCCATCGACCCTGACGAAGCGGTGGAGGCCGCCCGCAAGCACCAGCCGGACGCATGCCTGCTCGACGTGAACTTCCGCCACACCAACGGGCTCGACGCCATAGGCCGGATCCTCGCGGTGAGCCCCGATACCAAGGTGGTCATGCTGTCAGGCTCGATCAGCAGGAGCCTGATGGCAGACGCCAGGGCCAAAGGCGCGCGGGGTTTCGTCGGCAAGGAAAAACCTGTCGGCGTCATCATCGAGGCGCTGGAGATTGCCCACCAAGGACATCTGGCAGTGGCTCTGCTGAAGCAGGAACGGCTCTCGCCGGAACGCCTGTAGCAGGATCGGCCCTGGCAGGAACGCCGGACCGACACCGGGCGCGGTCGGCGCACGCGAGCGCCCGCAAAGCAGACCGAGACCAACCTTCGCCGTGGTGGGTTGTTGGCTGGCGAGCCACCCACCTGAGATGGGCGCATCAGGCCGGGGTAGCCACCCACATCGGGCCAAGGTTGGTCTGGATGATCTCTGCCTCTACCGCATATTGGGAGCCGCTGATGCCGGTCCCGTCACCCCAGCTGAACTGATGACCTGGGTCGACGTCACGGGACAACGGCCATCGCTCGTTGTCGTGCGCGCCACCTCGGCACACCGCGTATCTGGGGTTCACCTTCTGAACGCTAGCCGCGGGATGCGGTTGGCGCAGCGAGATGGCCAAGTCTTTGCGAACCGGTGCACGAACTCATCTCGGGCCTGGGGCTGTTGGGGCTTTTGGGGCTCTCGAGTCTCTTCGGACGGCCCTGGCCCACCGCCGCGAGCGCCACAATGAGGCCATGTCCAACCGCTCAAGGTGGTATCGCCCCCGTTCAACGTCGCACCGCTTTCTGTCGGCCGTCATGGTGGCCGTCGTTGCGTCATCGGCCTTCGGCTTCGCGGTCGTCACCTCGGTGGTCACGGCGGCATCGGCTTCGGCCCATGCCGAACTGGTCAGGATCACGCCGGACAGGGATGCACAGCTGACCACTGCGCCCAAGGACGTTGCGCTGGAGTTCAGCGAGCCCGTGAATAGCTCGTTCACCACCGTCGTGGTGACTTCGGCGACGGGCGTCAGCGTGACGAGCGGCAAGCCCGTTGTGGTGGGTGCCATGGTGACTCAGGCACTCGTCCCTCGCATGGCCGCCGGGGTCTACCGGGTGGCCTTTCGGGTGGTCAGCAACGACGGCCACCCGGTGGCTGGCGAATCGCGCTTCACAGTGACGCTGACCCCGACAACCAGCCCGTCGCCGTCCAGCTCGTCGACGCCGCCGCCATTGGCTTCACCCTCTGCGACGCCCTTGGTCGCCACTACGGATGTGGCACCGCTTCCGAGTCCGAACACCGGTCAAAGTGGCGGCCTGAGCCGATCAGGCCTGGCCACCGCAGGAGCGTTCGCACTGTTGCTTGTCGGCGCCGGTCTGCTTGCGTGGCGGCGCAAACAACGCTGAATCGCACCGGATTTCCGACAACGGCAACACCCCTGCTAACCTCTCTCCTCGTCGCGCCGTTAGCTCAATTGGCAGAGCAGCTGACTCTTAATCAGCGGGTTGGGGGTTCAATTCCCTCACGGCGCACTGTTTGTGCAGGTCATAGGCCTGCAGGGTGGCGGTCTTCCTTCACGGAGGGCCGCCAAACCCATTTTTTGACTCTTAATATTCAAGGTCCACTGGTACTGGATCAGCTGCGCCTCCGCGATGCCCCGGACCGATCTGAATGTCAGGAGCAACCTCTTTGCCTCAGGATTAGGTGCAAGCAGGCTTCTATTGACACCAACCCACAGTTCCGGCCACACTGGTGTCAAGAACACCTCACTTGCATCCAATCTTGAGGCAGAGTGGTTGGACATGACACGCACCATCCCCCATTCTCTGGCGCCGGTGCTGGAGCAGTTAGAGCTATACCAAGCGGACCTGGTCACCACCGCGCGGCTCGAGGAGCTGGTCCGCGCAGCCGGTATCCGTACCGCTACCCGCACTGTCGCGACGCGCCTGCGTGAGCGTGGCTGGTTGTTGGCGACTGGTCAACGCGGCGTGTGGGAGTTCGTGCCGGCAGCGGTTGCCGGCGCCTACAGTCGCGGCGGGCACACGCGACTGCTGCGTTCGATCCTGGTCCACAGTGACATCGCCTGTGGTTTGACCTTCCAAGCGGCCGCTTAGGCACTGAACTTGGCGGACCGTGCGCCGTCCCGCATCGAGGTTGCGGCGGCACGCGCGCGCGACGCCCGTCGCCTGCCGCAGACCCTTGACGTGTCGGTGTTCGCGCCGAAGCTGAAGTATCTGGTCGCCAAGGGCGTCCCAGTGCTGCACCCGACCAGCGTTCTGGTGCATATGGCTGCGGCCCCGGGACGCGTCCGCTCGTGGTCAAGCGCGCTGCAATGGTTCCCCGAGCTCACGGCCGAAGTCGCGCTCAAGGACGTGCTCGCCGAGCTGGACGGGCGCCCCGCAACAGTCTCGGCCCGTCTGGGGTATCTGCTCCAAGGGCTGCGCCCGGACATCGCCGATCAGCTCAGCGTTCCCTCGACCAAGACGTGGTTTGGCCCGCGGGCCAAACTGGTCCGACACGACAGTCACTGGCAGATCGCGGACACCCTGCTTCCCTTCGACCCCCGCACGATGGAGGCGCTCGGATGACCACCGGGCCGATCACACTGACGGTCGGTTGGATCGGCCGACACACCCCACCCGGTGCCGGAGTCGACGGTCGCGACGCCGCAGTCATCGACATCGCCCAAGACCTGCTCCTGCGCGATCTGCACGAACGAGGCAGCCTGGACGCGCTGGTCTTCAAGGGCGGCACGTCGCTGCGCAAGCTGTACGCAGGCAATCAAGGACGGTTCTCCCTCGATCTCGACTTCAGCGTCGCCGACCCCACCTCCGACGCCGATACCGTCGTGCTCCAACTTGTCGACGACATCGACGGAACAACTATCGGACCATTCACCTACGGCGTGACCGAACGCCGGGGCAAGTGGTCGCTGACGATCCAGAGCCCCTTCGGGACAGACGAGTCCACGCTGTCGAGCAAGCTCGACGTATCGCCGCCGCCGTGGCTCGCACCTGTTCGCCGCGGCTGGGTTCGGATGCCGATCCACGCCACGTACGGCATGCCATCTCTGCCCGAGCTTCAGGTGGTGCAACTCGAGGAGAACATCGCCGAGAAGATCTCGCGCCTCAACCGCACGACCACGGCCCGCGATCTGTATGACCTTGCATGGCTTGTCACCCATCAACGCGAAATCGGCGATCTCGACACCGATCTCATCCGTCGAATGGTCGCACTAAAGATCTGGGTCGACGCCCATGGCGTCACCGCAGGCAGTACGCGCTGGAAAGCCGGCCACGAACCACGCCCGTTCGATCCGGACCATTGGCTACGAACCCGCGCCACAGAGGAAGTCGACCTCGCCGACATCGGCGCCCTGGCCGTCCCAACACCCTCGTTGGCCGATCTCAACGCGACCATCCAGGCCCACTACGGCTTCCTTCGGCACCTTGAGCCCGACGAACGCCAGCTCGCCGCGACATCAGAGCATGATCGACACCTCGCCCTGCGGCTGCTCAACGAGCTGCCCGGAGCGCGCCTCGCCTCGCTGGGTCTCTACTAACTGCGCCGGACGCCGCGGCTGTGCCAGCGGACCCCCAACTGGTCATCCCGGAGTTGAGAAGCCGAGGTTCAAGTGCCCAAGTTCGAGGCTCAACCTGCAGATGCGGCCGAGACCGAGCAAACCCTCCGGGTCTCGCTCACTCCCCACCGTGAGACTGCCATGCACCCCAGTCGGACTGAGCGGCCCGCCATCACACACACTTTTCGCCACATCTTTTGACGACAAAGAACGACAACCGTCCACAACCGTCCAGTGGTGAGAATCGCGTATCTGGTTGTGGCGCAATGGTTTTCACAACTATCGACAGCTGTCGGCAACTGAGTAGTCCGAATCAGCGGGTTGGGGGTTCAATTCCCTCACGGCGCACTATCAGCGCAGGTCACAGGCCTGCGGGGTGGCGGCCCTCCTCCAAGGAGGGCCGCCACTCACGCTTTACCGGCTCTTCGGACTTAACAGGGCAACTCGGGTCGAGGGCGCTGACGTAGGACGCCCGTGACCTCGTGATCATGGCTGTTGTCAAAGACAGTTTCTGATCAAAATGAGGCCACGGGCTTGCT
>JABBOX010000223.1 GCA_012927555.1 Phycicoccus sp. | reverse complement strand
AGGCGGGGGGGTGGGGGTGAGGGTCAGGCGGGGGGGTGGGCGGTCAGCTGGTACGACGGTCCTTGACGGACAGCAGCTCGCGCGCCTCGTCGGTCGTCATCGGTGGGCGCTGCATCAGCCGGGCCAGCTCCGCAGCCCGCGTGACGAGCTCGACGTTGTGCTGCACCGGCTGTCCCTTGGCAAAGTTCAGGTTGTCCTCCATACCGACCCGCAGGTGCCCGCCGGACGCGAGCGCCACGGCGGCGATCGAGAGGTGGGTGCGACCGATGCCGGTCGCCGACCAGGAGGTCACCTCAGGCGGCAGAGCCTGTATGCCGGCCAGAAGGGCGGCGGGCGTGCCCGGCATAGCGCCCGGGACGCCGGTGACGAAGTCGACGTGGACCTTGCCGCCAAAGGGCAGGCCGAAGTCGTCAATGAGATGACGCAGCGCCGCCACATGCCCCAGGTCGAACAGCTCGAACTCGGGGACGATCTCGCGCTCCTGCGCCAGCTGGTAGAGCTGCGACATGAACGGATAGGGGTTGAGGAAGACGTCATCACCGAAGTTGGTCGTGCCACAGGTCAGGCTGCAGGAGTCCGGCCCGGCGTCCAGGACGGTCAGCCGTTTCTCGAGCGGGTCGTGGACGCTGCCACCCGTGGAGAGCTGGAGGACCAATGACGTCTGCTCGCGCAGGGCCTGGACCGCGTCGCGCAAGTAGACGGGATCCAGGGTGGGCTGGTGATCGTCGTCGCGCCGATGGATGTGGATCAGCGAGGCGCCGGCAGCCTCACACCGGATGGCGGTCTCGACCAGCTCCTCCAACGTCGTGGGCAGCTGGGGGCAGTCGGCCTTGGCGGTCTCGGCTCCGGTGGGCGCGACGGTGATCAAGGTGTTGCTCATGGCCGACATCCTGCCAGCGGTCTTGTCTGTCCGCTCCGTCGAGGTGCGTTGCTGACCCAGCCTGCCGTGGCCGAGGTCAGCGCGGGACGATCTCCTCCTGGCTGGCGCTGCGGCCGTCGACCAGGCACTCGGCGTCGAGGGCCGTGTTGCGCTTGATGACGGCCAGCGCGATCGGGCCAAGCTCGTGGTGACGCGCCACTGACGTCACCCGTCCGACGACCCGACCGTCGACCTCGACCTCAGCCCCCTGCGCGGGCAGGGTGTGGCCGGAGCCGTCGAGGTGCAGGAACACCAGCCGACGAGGCGGTCGCCCCAGGTTGTGGACGCGGGCCACGGTCTCTTGCCCGCGATAGCAGCCCTTGTGCAGGTGGACGGCGGTGCGCAGCCAGTCGAGCTCGTGGACGATCGTGCGGTTGTCGGTCTCGAATCCCAGACGCGGACGCCAGGCCGCAACGCGCAGAGCCTCGGCGGCCCACATCCCCGCCATCGGCCGGTCCCCGATCGTTGCCTCCAGCTGGTCGCGGGGGACGATCAGCTCGCGCCAGGGACGCTCGTTCCCCGGGTGCTGGGCTGGGTCAACCACCGCGCCGTATGCCGCAGTGTCACCCACCAGGAACGGCCACGGGTCGCTCCAGGCCAGCGGCTCGGACACCGTGGTCTCGGCGCGCACCGGCTCACCGATCACGGCGTAGTCGGCGGTGACATCGCTGACCTCGACGCGCAGCATGAACCGCATCGAGTCAAGCCAGGCCTTCAGCGGGACAGCGGTGCCGGGCTCGACGGTGACCCAGGTGGTCTCGCCGTCATCGACGAGGTGCAGGTCGTGCTCGATGTGCCCCTTGGGGCTGAGGACCAGCGTCTCTGCGGAGGTGCGCGGAGTCAGCCCGGTGAGCATCTGGGTGGTGATCGAGTGCAGCCAGGTCAAGCGGTCCGGCCCGGCGATCGTCAGGACCCCGCGGTGGGACAGGTCGACCGCGGCCATGCCCTCGACCAGGAGCCGCTGCTCGCGCAGGGGATCGCCATAGTGCGCGGCGACCTCGGCATCGACACCCTCACCCGCAACGGCACGGGGTCGGCTCAACATCGGACTGGGCGGCATCGGACTCGGCGCCGCGACGGCTGGGGCGCTCACTGAGCTGCCTTCGCCGAACACGCCCTGCACCATCCGTGGATCGCCATATGTTTCACATCAGCCACAAAGCCGTGGCGGGCCAGAAGATTCCCGACGAACGGATCGGCTGCGCCAACGGGACTCTCGATCACCACCCCGCACGACAGACAGACGAGGTGCAGATGCTCGGCGTGGTCGGCGAGGTGATACGTCGGCGAACGGTGGTCGAGGTGAGTATGGGAGACGACGCCAACCTCTTCGAGCGCCTCGAGGTTGCGATAGATCGTGGACAGCGACAACGCCGGCCCGCCATCCTGGCCAACGGCCGCGGCGAGAAGGTCAGGGGTGGCATGCCCGAGCGCCCGGACCGCATCGATGATCCGCGACCGCTGAGGAGTCAGCCGCATACCCCTGGCCCTCAGTGACTCGCCCAGGTCGCTCATACGGCAAGCCTCTCATCCATTTGCAGGTGTCCCAAGACCTCATTTGCCGGTGTCCCAGATGAGGGCTGGAACCTAGCGTTCTCAGCACACCCGACGAGCAGGGCCCTGGTCGGCAGATCTGAGGAGCGAAAACTGGAGGACAACGTGCTACCTGAAGACGTCACCGTTACGAATCCCCACAAGGGGATCTGGCACGTCGCCATCAGCGGAAGTGGCACCAAGATCGGGGTCGTCCATGGTGATGCCGTCATGGGCTACGCCGCCAGCAACGGCAACGGGGTCCTTATGGGTTCCGACTTCAGCTCCGCTGAGGATGCGGTGGAAGCTCTGACGGCCAGCCTGGCCACCGAGACCGACCTGCGCTGACCACGAGGTCGCACACATCGGCGATACCTCTCCCCCATTTGCGGGTGTCCCCATGACCTCATTCGTGGGAGTCCCCGGGCCCGGCCGAAACCTAGCCTTGAATCATGCTCGACGAGCGGGCCATCACCGTGACGGCGTTCGCCCGTGCGCCAGGGAAGGTTCGCATCCATCGATTCTTCCTCAGCCTGCTCTCGCTCCTGCTGCTGCTCCTGGTGGGGACGGGCGCGGCATACCAGGCCTTCGTGAACCACATGCCGAGGATCAACATCAAGCACGCGGCGCTGCTGCCCGCCCCCCGCTTCGCCCTCAGCCCGGGCGAGACGGTCCCGACGAGAGACCCGCTCGCCGGGAACGCGGAGAACTTCCTGCTGGTCGGGTCGGACAGCAGCGGCACGGTGGCTCAGGGACGTTCGGACATCATTGTCCTGGCGCACATCAGCGACGGCCGCAAGCAGGTCCATCTCGTGAACTTCCCTGGCGACCTGTACGTCGACGTGCCGGGCTATGGCAAGGACACGATCAGCTCCGCCTATCGGTATGGCGGGTCGCAGCTGCTCGCGCGCACGGTGCAGCAGCTGGTTGACGTCCCCATCGACCACGCCGGCGTCATCACCTTCACCGGTCTGCAGGGCATGACCGATGGGCTCCTCGGGGTCGATGTCACCGTCGACAAGGCCAGCGCGGGGCCCGGTCTCACCACCTTGAGCAAGGGCGTCAACCACCTCGACGGAACGGCCGCGCTGGGGTTCATCCGCGAACGAAACCAGCCCGGCGAGAACGACATCACCAGAGGGCGCCGGCAGCTGACCTTCCTCCAGTCGCTCATGGTCAAGGCGCTGGCCAAGGACGCGCTGAGCAACAGGTACGCGCTCGCCGAGTTCAAGGTCGCGGCCACCGCCAACCTCACCGTGGACAACGCGTTCACGGCCGAGCAGATGCGCTCACTGGCCTCGGCCCTGAAAGGCTTGGGCAGCAAGGACATCGTGTCGATCACGGCACCGGTCACCGGGCTCGGGAAGAGCGCGACGGGCGCGCAGGTCGACGTTGTCAACGTGTCCAGGATGGCCTTGTTGTCGATCGCCCTCAGAACCGACACCATGGCCAGCTTCCCGACCACGTAGCTGGCTGCTGGTTGGTGGGGGGTTGGGGTTTGGCGAGTGTGGTGGTGGGTCGTATGCCGACACGTGTCGCAAGACGTCCCGACGCCGCTACGTCTCAGCCTTCGTTGGCCTCGGTGATCGCGACGGTGATGTGCCGGGCGTGGATCTGGTCCGCGCTGTCGTCGCAGGCGATCGCCAGGGCAGTGTGCGCGGTCAGCAGGACGTGCTTGCGCATATCCGGCTTGTGCCTCGAGTAGTGCTCGAAGAGCTCGGCCAGGGCGGTGGGGTCGATCGCCTGGCCCAGCGCCGACTGCTCGTCCGTCAGGTCAAGGGCCAGCCCGGCTCGTCGGCCGAGGATCTGCCCGACCGCGGCGGCTCCGGGGATCTTTGGCACGTGGATCGTGGTGTCGAGAAACACTGCGGCAGAACGATATTCGTCGTCTTCGAGGTATGCCGGGTGCACCGCGAGCACCGCCGCGGTCGCGAGCTCTTCGGCCAGGACACGGACCACCCGTCCGAAGAACGCGGCCCGCACCGTGGCGGCATCCGGCTGCCACGTCGTGTTGAGCCACTTGTCGGTGTCGTCCAGGACCAGGACCGGTTGCAGCCCCTCTGACCGGATCAGGTCGAGCAGCTGGCGGGCCTGATCCATCCGTTGACTGCTGCTGAGCGGCGTCTGGGCGCTCGCCTGCTGCAGCTCGTAGGCCAGCTCGACCTTTGCCGAAAGCCATTGCGGCGCAACGCTGAACCGCTGCCTGCTGATCCGCCCGAGCGACCCGTGCGGTGTCGTGATCTCACGGCCGCGGCCGGCCTGCTTGGGCAGGGCGTTGACCACCCACTGCTCGACGAGCTGCACCAGGTGGCCGGCGAACTCGGCCGGGTCCTGGGCAATCTCGGGTCGCTCGATCGCGACCGTGATCGGCAGCGGGGCCAGACCCTCGACCAGCGGCCCGAGCACATTCTGGGTGATGCTCGACTTGCCGGATCCGCTGATGCCCACGAGGGCCACCCGTTCCCCACGGCGCAGCGCATCGGTCAGCGACTGCTCACATCCGTGACCGCCGGTCATCTCGTCGAACGGGACGTGGAGCTCATAGAGCTCGCCCCGCAAAGGCGCCGGGTTGAACGCGTGCGCCTCCTGCAGCTTGGCCAGTGACTCGCGGCTCATGACGTCGGCCCCTTCGACTGGGTCTTGGTTGGCCCCTTGGCCTGGGTCTGGACCTGCGCCTGGGCGCGGCGCTTGAGGAACTGCCCCGCCGATACCACCTTGTAGACCTTCTTCGGCCTGCCCTGCCCGCTCTTCAAGCTGCTCGCCGTCACCAGGCCGGCAGCCTCCATCTCGGCGAGCACCTGAACCACCCGGGGCCGGGTCCACCCCATCGCCGTGAGCAGTCGGTCGTCGGAGGCGCTGGCCCCACCCAACAACTCGAGCTCGGCCGCGAGCATCTGCGCCGGCCGGCCCAACGCGGCCAGGGCTCTCTCACGTTCGGCGGCGGCCGAGGCGAACTCGGCCCATTTCGAGTAGTCCCCGTCGAACTCGCGGGCGACGTCAAGGAGCCGGCGCGGGTTGCCGCCGCCGATTGAGGCCGCCTCCGCCAGCAGCCGTTCGGGCGCCTCGCCCATCCGACGCCGCAGGATCTCCATCGAGGCGTCGTCCGGGAGCGGGTCGAGGGTGACCTGGGACTCGAAGAACGCGTCAGCCGGCGGCCGCAGCAGGGTGGCGCTGTCGGTTGTTGCGACCGTCACGAGCCACCTCAGGTCGATCGACCACAGCTCATCTCGCAGCGCGCCGAACAGCGCATTGCCGGCAGCCGCGGGAGCGTCGTCCAGGACCATCAGCACGGAGCCCCTCCTTGCGCGTTCGGCAAGCTCGGCGATCAGCCCGCCCGACGTGCCCGGTAGCCCCGTCGCCAGCTGCACGCCCTGGTACTGGGCCAGAGCCTCAACTGCCCGCCGGAGGAGATCCGAAGCACTCTCGGCCCCGGAACCCCGAACATAGAGCAACCGTGGCAGCCCCACATCCTGAGGATCCGCGCCCTGGCGCTCCTCGAACATCAAGGCCCGCACCAGCGAGGTCTTCCCGCTCCCCCGCTCGCCGGCCACAAGACAGTTGAGCCCCTGGCCCAGCGCGGCACGAATCCTGGTGATCTCATCGGACCGATCGACGAACAGCTCATGGTCGGGACGGGTGTCCAGCAGGGGTCTGCCACTCAGCTTCATGTCTTTACATTACTTTCAGTAAGTAGTGTAAGCAAGGCGATGTCGGCAAAGGCGCGGATAACAACGACGACGATCAGGTGGGCGTCAGCCCACACGCTGGAGCTGGGCAGAGACGTGACTCTGCAGGGTCTGACCGACGGCGGCCATGTCCATCACCCAGAGCAGGCGTGAGTCCTTCAGCCCGTACATCCGGGTGCCGGCGTTGTATTCCTTGGCCGCGGGGCTGCGCAACACCCCGTCGGTGCGCAGCTGGACGGACGGCTTGGTGGGGTCCCGGCGGCCGGCATACATCTCGATCACCCCGAACGGGTGGGTCAGCAGCAGCTCGATCTCGCCGTCCTCGAGGATCCGCCAGAACCCCAGCTCGGAGGCCAGGGGGCGGATCTTTTCGCCGGCGTCGTTGAGCAGCCAGGTGTGACTCTGCCACTCGAGGAAGGGCCGACCGTCATGCGAGCAGATGATCTCCTGGCCGAAATGGACCGACTCGATGGTCGGATAGCCGGCCACCCCGGAGCCCTCCCATCGACCGACCAACCACGCGAGTGGGGCCAGAGCGGGCGGCAAGTTGACGTCGAGTTCGAAGACCACGGGCCTGATCGTAGCCTTGCCCCATGCCTCAAACACGCCAACTGATCATCAAAGTGACCGCAGGTACCGAGTCCCCCGAAAAGCTGTCCCAGGCCTTCACCGTTGCCACCACGGCGCTGGCCAGCGGCGCCCGGGTCAGCCTCTGGCTCACCGGCGAGTCCACGTGGATGGCCGTGCCCGGCCGGGCCGAGCAGTTCTCGCTGCCCCACGCGGTCGAGCTGTCCGAGCTGCGCGACGCGGTGATCGCCGGCGGCACCCTCACGGTGTGCACCCAGTGCGCGGCGCGACGGGAGCTCACCGAGGCCGATCTGTTGCCAGGCGTGCAGATCCGAGGGGCCGCCACGTTTGTCGAGGAAGTCCTGCAAGAAGGCGCGCAGGCGCTGGTCTACTGAGTCGTCCGCCGCGCATACCGGGCCGGCGGGCGCGGCCAGGGGATGCGATCGACCCGATCAGCCGAGGAAGTAACGGCCCACGACGTAGATCACGAGACCACCGGTCAGCACCGAGGCGCTGGCGCTGACCAGCTGCGAGCGGGGAGCGCTGATCGCCGGCAACATGGACAGGGCGCGACGCGTGGCATGACTGATCCCGGCCGCCAACACACCGAGGAGAGCCGCAGCGCCCCAACCGACGTGAGCGAGCGTGACGCTGACAACGACCGCGACAATGCCGCCGGCCAGCATCGCCAACGGCAGCAGCCAGGCACGCAACCTGCGCGAGCCACCGACCAGGTCGGTCAGCGCGGAGACTGCCATCGCGCTCGCTGAGATGGCCACCACCCAATCGCCTTCCGGTGTACGCGGCAGCGCCACCAGGCTGGCACCCGAGACCACGATCGCGATCGCCGTGATGTTCGAGGCAATGGACTCCACGAGTCGGGGTCGGCCATCCTTGCGGGCGAGCTGATGCACGAACGCCACGAGCATGGAACAGGCGAGCGCCGCTGGCATCCAGCTCAGGAAGGGGTCCAACGTCGTGGCCAACACCGTCCCGATCGCCGCGGCGGAACCGACGGCCAGGACGAAAATAGTTCCGCGCGGACTGGGCAACCCCAACAGACCCGGCCAGCCCCACGCCATCACACCGGCGGCCAGGGCGACCGATACGGCAACCAGCACCGGCCCGGCGAACGCGCTGATGGTCACCAGAGCGGAAAGGGCGAGGACGGCAATCGTTACCAGGGGCTGCAACGGCATCTCGGGAACCGGGTCGACGGCTGCCTCGGCGTTGGCCGCGGCACGCTTCTGCGCGCGGGTCAACACAGGCGCCTCGGGCTTCGCAGGATTGTCGTGTGAGTCGTGCGAGTCGTGCGAGTCGTGCGAGTCGTCCGAGTCGTCCGAGTCGTGCGAGTCGGAGTTCGCAGACGTGTCGGGCTTGGCGAATGAGGCCGGAGCCGCC
>JABBOX010000128.1 GCA_012927555.1 Phycicoccus sp. | reverse complement strand
ACCGAAGAAGACGGCACCAAGACCACGTTCACTCCCGCCACGCCCACCCTGGCCCCGACCGCGACCACCGCCGGAGTTTTCACCCCCGCCGCTGTGGTCGAGCCCGGGTCGCTGACCACCAGCTACACCCGGGACACCGCCGGGCGGGTCACCCGCATCCTCGCGCCGATCCCGCCTGGCACCGTGGCCGCGACCGGCCGGGGCGTGACCTGCCCCGACGGGCCGGTCACCGGGTTGGACAAGGGCTGCCGCGCCCTGCGCATCGCCTACGGCGACGGCACCACCGCCACCGGGAACACCCCGGCCGGGCAGGCATGGAAGGTCACCGCCGAACTGTTCAACCCGACCGCGACCACCGCCACCGACTGCGCCGGCGCGCCCCTGCCCCTGCCGGTCGGGATGGTCTCGGTGCCGGCCGCCTGCTACAGCTACAACGCCGGCAAGCAGCTCACCAGCGTCAAAGACCCCCGCACCGGCCTGACCACCGGCTACAGCTACGGCACCCACAACGAGCTGACCACCCTCACCCCGTCCGGACAGCCTGCGATCACCCTCGGCTACACCACCCTCGACGGGCGTCTCAAGCTCACCACCGTCACCCGCCCCCAGGCTGCGCCGCTGACCGGGACCGCGAACCTGACCCGCATCGTCTACGGGGCGCCGCTCATAGGAGCCGGGCTGCCCGACCTGTCCGGCACCGCCGTGGCCCGCTGGGGTCAAGACAACGCCCCCAGCTACGCGGCCGCCGTGTTCGGGCCCGACTACACCGGGACCGTGAACCCCACCACCGGCCCGGCGTCCAGCGCCGACTGGGTCTACGCCGACCTGTCCTACACCGACAACGCCGGCTACACCATCAACACAGCCTCCCACGGCGCCGGCGCGTGGCAGCGCACGGCCACCACCTACGACGACCAGGGCAACGTCGTCCAGGAGTTGGACGCCGCAGCGATCGCCAAGGTCACCACCGACCCCAAGATCAGCCCGGCCCAGGCCGGCCTGTACGCCACCACGACCGTGTACAACACCGACCTCACCAACACCGCCGGCACGATCGTGACCCCCGCCGGCACCCTGGTCACTGACACCTACGGTCCGCTGCGAGACGCCGTCCTGGCCGACGGCACCATCGCCCCGGTCCGCCCGCACACGCTCACCAGTTTCGACCAGGGCGCCCCCAACGTCGTCAACGGTGTCGGCACCAACCCCGCGACCGGGGCCCCCTGGCGGCTACCCACCACGGTCACCACCACCGCCGCCGATGTCACCGGCGCCGACCTGCCCGGCGAAACCGTCACCACCACCACGAACGCCTACGCCGCGGTCGTGGCCGGCACCGGCGACGGCTGGACCCTGGGGACCTCGACCCAGGTCACCACCGGCGCCATCACCCGGGTCACCGTCTACGACAGTGTGGGGCGGGCCACCCAGGCCCGGCAGCCGCTGTCCAGCGGCACCGACGCCGGCACGACCCTCACGTCGTACTACACCGCCGACGCCGCCGCCCTGGACGCGGCGTGCGACAACCATCCCGAGTGGGCCGGATTGCCGTGCCGCACCAGCCCCGCGGCGAACCCCAGCTCCGGTGGCACCCTGCCCGACAGCGTCGTCACCGGGTACGGGCTGTGGTTGGGCGCCACCACCACGCTCGAGACCTCCGGGGGCGCGACCCGCACCACCGCTGCCACCTTCGACGTCGCCGGCCGACCTGTCACCGCCAAGACGACCGCCACCATCGCTGGGTCGAGCGCCCTGCCCGGCAGCTACACCCACTACAACACCGCCGGGCAGGTCGACTACACCGGGACCCTCAACGCCGCCGGCACCGGCGCCGAGACCGGCGGGCGCACCTCCACGAGCTACGACACGTGGGGCCGCCCGACCGCTGTCACCACCGACGACGGCACCACCACCACCGCTTACGACACCGCAGGACGCGTCAGCGCGGTCACCGACCCCAAGGGCACCACCAGCCCCACCTACGACTCCGCCACCGAGCACCGAGGCAAGGTCACCACCTTGACCCTCACCCGAGGCGGCACCGCCGGCACCCTCACCTACGGGGCCACCTACGACGCCGCCGGCAGCCTCGTCAAACAGACCCTGCCCGGTGCTCTGGCCCAGGTCACCACCTACGACCTGGCCGGTAACCCCACCTCGCTGACCTACACCGGGCAGGTCACCCCCGTCACCGAGACCACAGACACCGACGGCAACACCATCTACACCCCGGGCACCCCCACCCAGGACCAGCCGTGGCTGGCCTGGACCCAGGGCAGCGACATCACCGGCCGGGTCCGCACCGACACCACCGGGCAGGGCGCCGCCTTCGACGGCGTTCCCGGTGTCACCGACATCACCGACGTCACCGCCCCCGCCGTCGGAGCCGCCCCCTCCAGCGACCGCTCCTACAGCTACGACGGTGCCGGACGCCTGACCGGCGTGGCCGACCACACCGCCACCGGCTACGGGGCCGACCTGACCACCTCCGCCTGCACCTCCCGCGCCTACACCTTCGACGCCAACGGCCGACGCACCCAACTGGCCACCACCGACCACCCCGACGGCGCCTGCGCCTCCACCATCGGCGCCACTACGGCCACCTTGAGCTGGATCGGCCGGTACGACACCGCCGACCGACCCACCACCACCGCCGACGGCACCGGCGCCTACGCCTACGACACCTTCGGCCGACAGACCACGCTGCCCGCCGCCGACGCGCCCACCGCCGGGGCCGGGGACCACAGCGTCACCGCCGGCGGGCACAACTCCACCTACACCCTGGACGCCAACCAGCGGCGCGCCACCCAAACCACCACGGACGCCACCACCGGCGCCGTGACCGCCACCCAGGTCAACCACTACACCGACAGCGGTGACAACCCGACCTGGACTGACACCACCACCACGGGACAGCCCACCCTCACCACCCGGTACGGCGAGTCCATCAGCGGCGACCTTGGCGCCACCCTCAGCACTGACGGCACCGCGTCGCTGCCCCTGTCCACCCTGCACGGCGACGTCGTCACCACCGTCGACATCCCCGCCAGCCAAGCCGGCACCACGCCGGCGGTCGCCTGCTCCGGCTGGTCCGACTACACCGAGTACGGCACCCCCCGCGACCCCGCCGCCGCGGCAACCGTTGGCGGCGACCGCGGCTACAGTTGGCTCGGCGCCAAACAACGCTCCACCAGCGCCACCTTCTCCGCCGGCCTCACACTCATGGGCGACCGCCTCTACAACGCGACACGCGGCCTGTTCACCAGCACCGACCCCGAAGCCGGCGGCGGAACAACGGCGTACGGATACCCCACCGACCCCATCAACCAGTTCGACCTCAACGGCCACTGCTGGTCATGGGCTCAGAAAGCTTGTGACGCCGGCAAGAAGGTCGGCCACATACTCAGATTTGCTAGGAATGCGCAAATGACCGCCATGGCTGTCACATATGCATACGTGCGACACGGCAGGTGCTCGCGGTCCGAAGGTCTAACCGTCAACTGCGAAGGTGTGCGAGGAGCGAATGGGCGGGGGGGATTTACGTTCGGAAACGCTTGGATGCACGAAACGCGAAACCGTGATTACAGTGCAAAGGAGCTCCGAGCCCGCAAGCGCCACGAAGCGCGACACTCCACTCAATACGCTATCTTGGGTGGTACCAGATTCCTTGTCGCGTACAGTGTGGATTGGGCGATTCACCATGGCAACCGAACTCACATGTGGTTTGAACGGATGGCTGGCCTACATGATGGCGGATACTCATGAGTAAAGTCCTAGTGATGATGGTCCTTATCGTAGTCTTTCTATCGGGCTGTGAAGGACAGACTGAAACCCGCGTCTTCGTAACAAATAGTGCCGGTACCATTTCAGCCGGATACAACGCATGTCGAACCCCCGGATCAATCCGCAAACTGCGGTTGGCCGACGAGACAAAGGCGAACGAGTCACGGACGCTTTGGGAGGTAGCTCTGTCCCAGGGTCCCGGGGTCGCGAGTATCCCTTTCGGAGTAGTGCCGAAGGGATATCGAGTAGTCACAGAGTATCGAGCAGCCGATGTGTCTGAATCACAACATCTGGCGCTCGACATCGTCGGCGTCGACGGATATCGTGGAGGTCTTGCTGGAGATTTCCTGAAACTTTCCGACAAGACTCTCCTTTGGTCAAAGGGCGTGCGGAAGGGAACCGACTTGAGCGGTATCAGCAAGTCGACATTCGGATGCGGATAGGTGACAAGAATGCCCGCGACGCCCAGTGCGGCGTCTGCTGGCGGTTGTGCGCTTGACCACAGCGGCCGAAATTCGTTGACCGCGGGGATAGAGTCTTGAATTCCCCCATTATCATGACGGATATAGGGTGAAGTTTCCAGGTCCAAAGTCAGAAGACGCAGTGCCATCAGGTCATTGCGGAGGTCATCGAGTCCGATGGCGACTTCGTCGTGGTCCTGACGTTCGCCCGCTGAGCGTGGTTAGGACCTCTGGCAATGATGATGGTTCGGCGTATTCCTCGCGGGATCACTACAAGTCGTTGGTCCGGATCAGATGACTGGCGTGCTGTCCCTCCTGGAGGTGCCACACGAGCCGAAGGTGCTCCTGATGGAGGCAGATCCGGGCGCCGCAGGAGAGTCTGTGTCGGGGTGGGCTGAGTCGGGTTTGGTGGTGCGGACTGTTCGGGGTCGAAAGATGCGCACGTATCAGGGTGTCTTTGACCAGTTTGCGGCTGCGCTCCAATTTCCTCTCTACTTCGGCGACAACATGGATGCTTTCGATGAGTGCATCGTGGACCTTACCTGGCTGCCTGCTCAGTTTGGTTACGTGATCCTGGTGACTGATCCACACGAGGTGCTAGCTGATGAGGGTGACGACGGGCTTGCGTGGCTGGTCGGCTCTCTTGTCGGCGCCAGCGTGGAATGGTCGCGACCGGTTGACCTCGGGGAGTGGTGGGATCGTCCGGCGGTGCCTTTCCATGTCGTGCTTCAGTTCTTGGCGGTTGATCGCGTGCGTGTCGTCGATCGTTGGCGGTCGGCTGGAGCTGTTCTTGAGCCTTTGCCCGGGTCAGTGGGGTTGGAAGGCGGTTGAGTCGTCAAGCGGACCGCTCAAGTACTTTGACGAGTGTGGCATCGAGCGCCTCGTCACAAAGCGAGCACCGCTCGGACACCTGGCAGCGAGTTCCCGGCTCTTCGCCCTCGACCCGAGTTGCCCGGTCAAGTCCGAAGAGCCCAGATAGTGCGCACTTGATGGTGGGACTCGTTGCTGTTCATGACCACCGACGCTCGGGTTCGCTCCAGCTGGGTCACCTTCGAACCCTCGAGCGCCTCGTGCTCTGGTCAACCCCACCGACAAGGTGCCCTCCACTGGAATAGGACGTCGTCGGCGCCGAATACGCCGACTTCACGAAAGAATACGGCCTCCACCACGAAAGAATATCGCTACCAACGACTTTCAACGCGAAATAGCTATTTCCAAGTCTTTATCTTATAGCGGCACGCATGCTACCAATGTAGGTAGTCGGAATCGTCTTTCCCGCGATCCCGGAACGCATTTATGGTAGCTATTGATTGGCGTTGGAAATGCATGGCGGATTAAAGGTTTATCGCGGCTCGCCAGCTGCTGCGCGGAACTATGTCGAGGCCGATCGCGGCCGTGCGGACGACTACTACCTGGCCGAAGGCACCGGTATCGCCGAGCGTTACCTCGCCTCGCCTGAGGCGGGGGTGCGCCGTGAGGGGTCGCTGACCGGTGACGCCTACGAGGCGTGGGTCGGCGGGTACGACCCGGTCACGGGCGCGGCGAAGGGAAGGTTGCGGACCGACGACCAGGCGGTCCGGTTCGTGGAGGTCGTGGTCAACGGTCCGAAGACCTGGTCACTGGCGGCCGCACTGCACCCAGACATCGCCGAGGCCTACGACGGCGCGCAGGACCGGGCGGCGGTGCAGATCATCGGGTGGCTGGCCGAGCACTCGACCACACGGGTCGGTCCACGGGGGCGCCAGGTCCAGGTACCGGTCGAGGAGCTCGAAGCGGTCACGGTGCGGCACTACACCTCCCGTGCTGGCGATCCACATCGTCATCTTCATCTGCAGATCAACGCGCGAGTGTGGGCTGCGGGCAAGTGGCGTGGCCTGCACACTGTCGGGGTTCGCGACAACCTCGATGCGGTCAACGGCATTGGTCATGCGGCGGTGATGTGCGATCCGCAGTTCCGGCAGGTGCTCGCTGACCGCGGGTTCACCGTCGACGCAGAGACCGGCGAGGTGAATGAGTTGGCGGGGTTCGCGGGTGCGTTCTCGGCCAGGGCGCGCCAGATCGGCCAGAACATCGCCAGGTATGAGGCCGCATGGCGTGACACCCATCCCGGTCAGGAACCGGGTCCAGAGCTGTTGCGCACGTGGGATCGGCGTGCGTGGTCGCAGGCACGCCCGGACAAGGTGGTCCCGACCGACGGCACCGTGCTGACTGACAGGTGGGTCGATGAGTTGCATCGGCTCGGATTCCGTACCCCCACACGTTCGGCCGCACTGCGCGGGGCCCGCACTGGTGCTCTGGACCGTGACGCGGCAGTCACCACCGTGTTGTCACGGCTCGGGGCGAAGCGATCGGGATGGAATGCTGCCGATATCCGCGGCCACGTCGAACTGCTCATCGCAGGCGAGGGAATGATCGCCGATCCCGCGGTGCGTATCGAATTGGCCGAAGACCTGACCGCCCGCGCCGTCGCTGCAAGTGTGCCATTGCTCCATCAGGGTGGGGCGCCAGAGCACATCCGAGCGCTGACGTCCCGCACCGTGCTTGGCGTCGAGGCCGACCTCAATGATTGGTTCGCCGTCCGTGCCTCCCTGCCCGGCCTGTCCGCGAACATCACCGGCGGGGACCTCGACGAGTCGCAGATGAGGGCCGTCGCCACGCTGGCGGGCAAGCACCGGCTGGTCGTCGTCGAAGGTGCCGCCGGGGCGGGGAAGACCGCCACCCTGGCCGGCACCGCATCAGTTGTCGCCCAGACAGCGCACCGCATGATCGTCGTCACGCCGACGCTGAAGGCCGCCCACGTGGCCGCGACCGAGGCCGGAGTGCAGGCGCACTCGGCCGCGTGGCTCGCACACCAATACGGCTACGCGTGGGACGACAACGGTTCTTGGTCTCGCAAGGTCTCAGTCCCGTCCGCCGACGCCCAGTTGGGACGGGGTGACTTGTTGCTGATCGACGAGGCCGGAATGCTCGACCAGGACACCGCCCATGCACTGGTCAGGATTGCGGATGAGACCGGCGCGCGTCTCGCGCTGGTCGGGGACCGCCACCAGCTGCCTGCCGTCGGCAGGGGCGGTCTCCTCGATCTCGCCGCACGTTGGGTCGCCCCTGATGCGTCGGTGTCCCTGGATAACGTCCACCGGTTCGCCGACCCCGACTACGCTAAACTCAGCCTCGCCATGCGGTCGGGACAGAACCCCGAAGCGCTGTTCGACCAGTTGGTCCAACGCGGCCAAATTGTCATCCACCCTGACGAGGCCTCGCGCACGGCCGTACTGGCCGACGACGCAGCGGCTACCGGGGCGCTCGTGGTGGCCGATACCCGCGAGCAGGTGGCCGACCTCAATCAGGCGATCCGCGAGCGACTGATCACCGCCGGGCGGGTTGACGACTCCCGGGTGCTCGTCACTGACAATGGTGAGCGACTCGGGATCGGTGACCGAGTCGCCACCCGCCGCAACGACTACGACCTCAATGTGGCCAACCGTGACACCTGGACCGTCACCGGGCTGCGCGACAACGGCACCATGCATCTGGTCGGGGTGGCAGGCACGCGGGAGGTTCCGTACTGGTACGCCGTCCAAGACATCGAGCTCGCCTACGCCTCGACCGTCTACGGCGCCCAAGGCGAAACCACACGCGCGGCACATCTGGTTCTCGGGGAACACACTGGTGCGGCATCGGCCTACGTCGCCATGACCCGCGGACGCGAAGCCAATACCGCGCACGTCGTCGCCGAGGATCTCGACGACGCCCGACAACAGTGGATCCTCACGTTCGCCCGCAACCGCACCGACCTCGGCCCCGCGCACGCCGCCCGACTCGCCGCCGAAGAAGCCGCCAAGTACGAGCCCTACAACCACTCACGACAACCCGACAGGCTCAAGGACCCAACACCCGTCTCTCGCCGGCATCGCGAGCCTCCACCTGAGGTGTGTTGCTCCCACCGGACAGTGGCCCAAGAAGGGAGAATATCTCCCGGATAAGGAGGGGTCATTATGCCGAAGTATCGTAAGTTCACCCAGGAGTACCGCGACGAAGCGGTGTTAATGGTTATCCAATCGCAGCGGCCTATCGCTCAGGTCGCGCGCGAGCTCGGTGTCAATGAGGGAACTCTGGGCACGTGGGTGAGT